>JAEXMK010000060.1 GCA_023444445.1 Pseudomonadota bacterium
CCGGCACGCACAGGAGATCGGTGAACAGTTTTTTCGTGAAACCGACGCTGCCTGCGCCAATAATAGCGATTTTGAAACTCATAACGCCACCTCTGTTGCAAATCGAACGGGTGAAACGGGCCGAAGGATCGTGAAATGGCGCTGCAGAAAAATACCCGTAAGAATCCCGGAAAACCGGCACTCCTCGCAAATTATTCCGCAACAATATCCTGCTGGCTGTCTCCTCGGATCGGGATTATGCGTATAAAGACGGAGAGGACCAGAGAAGGATTATGCTTTCATGGGTAATTTTGTGCTGCGCGATTTGATCGATCAGGGACCCGGCATGCGCACCGTCTCACTGCCGCGCGGCCGCCAGACGCTGCACACCATGCCGACCAGCAGCGGTTATGAAATCCGCCGTGGCGGCAATTATGACTGGGATGGGCGCAAGCGCGGCCAGACGCCCTTCACCGTGCTGCAATATTGTATCAGCGGACAGGGCAACCTGCGTTACGAAAACCGCCACTATGTGGTGAAGCCAGGCGAAACCCTGCTGCTGCTCATCCCCCACAATCATCGTTACTGGCTGGAAGAAGGGGAGGAGTGGGAATTCTTCTGGATTTCCATGAATGGCGAGGAGGCTTTGCGCATTCACCGCAATATCCTCTCCGTCACCGGGCCGATCTTCAAACTCAAGCCCGAGACGGTGGATCACCTCGCCGAATGCTGCTCACGTCTCGTCAATGGCGCGGAAACGCCGGGGGCCGCCTCGGCCGTTGCCTACGAGGCGGCAATGACGCTTTATGACGATGTCTTCGGCTCGCACCCTTCCTTTGGTGGCGAATATCGCACCATGCAGCAGGTGCTGAGCTACATAGACGGGCATCTCGGCGAACGACTTTCGGTCAGTGACCTGGCTAATGTGGCGGGCTTGAGCCGTGCGCATTTCTCCCGCATCTTCACGGCAAGCGAAGGTATGCCGCCTGCGGAATTTGTACTGCAACGCCGCCTGCGCCGGGCAGCCAAGCTTCTGACTTCGGCGGCGAACATTCCCATCAAGGAGGTGTCGGTGCTTTGCGGTTTTGAGGATCCGAATTATTTCTCCAAGGTCTTCCGCAGGCTCTATGGCACCAACCCCAGCGAATTCCGCACCACCGGCATGTATGCGAGCGTCCGGCAGGGTTGACGCAAAATACGACTTCGTTTTGACATGTTTCAGGCGATTAAGGATGGGCGTTACGCCGTTTTTGGAGACCTATCGAGGTGAACAGCAAAATCCGGACGATCCTCGTCTTTCCGATCAGGGCAATCATCGTTTTCGCCCTTGTCCTCGACGGCATTTTCCGTCCGCTCTACCGGCCGGTCATCGCGGCCATATCAAACCTGACATTCATCCAGCGGCTGGAAAACCGCATCGAGCGACTGCCGCGCCTTGCCATTCTTCTCTGTCTTGCCGTTCCCTTTGCGATCGCCGAACCGATGAAGGTCGTCGGCCTCATCCTTATCGCCCATGGCGCTTTCAAGTCGGGGCTGGTTCTGACGATCATTGCCCATCTTTCGACTTTCCTGATTGTCGAGCGCATCTATCATGCGGGCCGCGAAAAGCTTCTCACCTATGGCTGGCTCGCATGGATCATGCGCTATGTGCGTTTCGCCCGCGCCTTTTACGATCGCGCCAAGGCTTCTGCCCTCAGCTGGATAAGGCTCCGCCTCCTGGCGCAGCAGCGGTAACAGTCACCGTTTACGTCGCAACCTCTTCAGAAGATATTCCGCAAGGGCGGTCGACTGCAGCGAAACGAGGATGATGACGATGCCGAGCACAACGCGGGTTTCGGGCACCTCATCGAAGAGGAAATATCCGACAGCGGTCACGAACAGGATCGACAGGTAACCGACGGGCGCAAGCACACTGGCGTCGGCGATACGATAGGCCCGCAGAAAACAATATTGCCCCATCTGCGCCAGCAATCCGATGCCGAGCAGCGGAACCCAGTCGAACGATGCCACCGGCTTCCATGTCCAGATCGCCGGCACGGCGGTGATGACGGCGAGCCCGACCGTATAGAACACCATCATGACCGTGGTGTTTTCCTGCCGCAGCGCCCGTGTCTGGATCACCGCAAGCGCGCCGAACACCACCGATACCAGAACGACGAGCACACCCACGCCAAACTCCGCGCCACCAGGCCCGATGACGACCAGAACGCCGGCGAATGCAAGGCAGGCTCCCGTCCAGCGAAATCGGCTCACGCTTTCGCCAAGAAAGGCAACGGCCATTGCCATCGTCACCAAAGGCCTAGAGAACCCGACGGCATTGACGGTCGCAAGCGGCAACAGGGTGATGGCGATGAAATTGCTGGTGAGCGCGATGGCGTTGCAGCCGATACGCAAAATGTTGCGCCAGGGATATTTGACGCGCACCATTTCCCCCCTGTGCCGCCAGATCAGCGGCAGAATGAACAGCAGACCGATCATCGCCCTGATGAAGACAAGCTGGAAGGCGGGATAGGTGACACCCTGCGCCTTGACGAGCGCAGTCATGCCGCCCGAGACAAGGGTCATGTCCAGCAACAGCCAGCCTATGCCCGCGCGCGTATCCGTCTCGCGCGGGTTTTCCTCTTCTTCGCTTTGGCCGCTGCCATTCACGCCGGCTGCACGAGATTGGCCATGAGGCGGAAGGCCCCGGGCACAAGCTTGTCCATCTGGTGATGCAAAACGAGGCTGGTGTGCGTGTGCCGGCCCTTGCCGATGATGCCTGAAACCAGCGCGCCCTTGAGCGGCTGTTCATCGACATCATGCATGGCAAGCAGGGGCTCGTAGACATCATCCCAGCGCGACGCAAAATAAAGACCGCGCTCTTTATCCCAGCCCGCCCAATCGGCCGCGTCGATGGCGTTGGGGCCGGTCAGCAACGGATGATCGGGCAGCAGAACCGTAACCTCCGCTTTCGGGTCCGTCACCCGCCAGCGCAATGATGGCTTGCCGATTTCAAGGTGCCGCACCGGTGTCGTCTCCGGGTTCCAGCCATCGGTTGGGCGATGATAAAGCGTGACCAGATGGCCGCCATTTTCCACGAAACGATGAAGTTTTTCCGTTGCCGCGGCGAGATCCCCGCGGATGCCGAAGGCAAATATGCCGACGACAACAGTGGTAAAGGAGGAAAGATCACCGGCAAGCGCCTGCGCGTCGAGTTCAGTGACATCGAGGCCCATCCGTGAAAGCCAGAGGCCTACCCTGTCGGCGCCACCGCCAACATAACCCACGCGCGCGCCCTCCGGCAACTTGAGGTCCAGCGAGAGGATTTTGAGTGCGGAAGGAGCGAGAAACCTTGCCCTGCCGATATGGGGATACGCGATGGGGGTAATCTGGAAGGCCGGTTGCGAACCGACGCTCGCCTCGATCTCGGCAAGGCCGGTCGTGGTGTCGCCCTTGCGTTCGGCCACCCAGTTATTACCGCTCTTGCGCACGCTCCAGCCACCGGCAGCACGGAAGGACACCGGTGCCTCTTCACCCCTGATGTGGACCTGAAAACTTGGTGCGCCCTGCCCGTGCCCAAGCGGCACCAGAAGCGCCTCGGGCGAAATCGTCAGCGACTGCGCGGGCGTAACAAAAAACGGCTCCTCCAGATCGTAGAGGGCGGAAACCTCTCGGCCTTCAACCTTTGCGGAAAGGCGCACCGAGGCATGACCATTGCCACCCGATGCTGTCCAGTCCGGCTGATAAAGCCCGGAAACCGGCGCATCCTGATCGGCGGCAAGCGAAAAGACCAACGTGCGGCCACGCGACTGAACCGACGACGAAACACCTGCAGGCAGGACCGGGTCGACCTCGACTTCAAATTCAGCCGCCCTGTCGGCCAGTTCCACATAAAGAGCCGATCGTCCTCCCGGAACGATCTCTGCCGGTTCGGCATAGGCCCGCTCGAAAAGATCGAGCGCCGTCAGGATGGCCGCATCAAGCTGCGCCCGCTTGCGCGTGATCCTGTGCCCATGGAACGCCTTGAAATCCGCACTTTCGGCTTCATCGACCTTCTGCAGCAGCCCAGCCGCCTTCAGGAGTTGCGCGGTGATGCCCTGTCTGTCGGGGAAGGCTGAAACTGCAGCGGCGATGGCCCTTTCAGCCTCCACCAGCGCAGTCGCCAATTCCGCATCCAACCCCGGGAAAGCCGCTAGATCGACAAGGGTGGACGGCAGACTGTCGAGGATCGAACTTTCTTCGCCCCCCGCAACACTGGAAAGTTCGAGATGCAGCGGCCAGATTTCCTGCACCTGCTTCGGCCAATGTCCCATTCCCTGTGACGCGTGGTAATAACGCGACCATTCGCCGATGCGGTCATATTGTGCGCCGGTCGCCTGTTCCTTGCCTGGCGCGTTCACCGTCAGCGTCGTTTCCGGCGGCGGCACTTCGTCATCATAGGTGTCGCCACCGCCCGACCATGCGGGAAGGTAATATTTGGCCACCTGCCACGGTGTCAGCCCCTCGGCAAAATGCTCCGGATAGGCTGAAGGATCAGCCGCCAGTGTGATTGCGCTTTTCGCCGCACGCGTCATGGCGCGGTGGTGGCCGTGCTGTCCCGGCACGTCGAGAAAAGTCGGGATGACGATATCAGGGCGTTCCTTGCGATAGGCGCGGACCAGCCTTTCGACGATGCGCTGCTGCCCCCAGCGACCGAAGGTCTGGTCACCATCCTTGGAGAAACCGAAATCGTGGATGATATCCGCCGGACCATGGCCGAGCCAGCTGATATCCGCATCGATGACCCGCGCCGCCTCCTCCAGTTCCCGTGACCGGATGACGCCAAGCGCGCCGAGCCGCTCCGGCCCCAGCGCATTCTGGCCGCCCTCGCCGCGTGTCGAGCAGGCGATGATGATCCGCATGCCGAGTTCCATGCGGAAATAGGCAAGCAGACCGTTCTGCTCGTCGTCGGGATGCGCGCCGGTATGCATGACGGTGACGGTGGATTTCAGCGCGCTCAGCTTGCGGTGCAGGCGAATGAGCCACGGATCGGCCATCTGCCGTTCGATGCGCTCCCGGGGGTTAAGCATGGGCGGTCTCCTCCAAATTTCAGCCGGGTGCCTGCGTTGCGGCGCCCGAGGACGTCTCGAGTTTTGGTGTGACGATATCGAACAGTGGCAAGGCGGCAGCACCGAGCGCCGCCGTCAACTGCCCGGATTTGCCGTGCATGACGCGCGGCAGTTCCCGCTGCCTGCGGCTTGCGACCGAGGTCGGCAGATGCCCCATGCGCTGAATGATCTCGCTGATGACGGCTTCCGGCAGCGCACCGCCGAGAATGATCGTCTGCGGATCGAGAATGTTTTCGAGCATCGCAACCATCGGCGCCAGATGGGCCGCGGCCTCGTCGATCCATTCCATCACAACCGGATGGCCCGCATTGAACAGGACTTCGAGATCGTCCAGCTCCGTATCCGCAACACCGGCACAGCGGAGTTTTTCCTTCAGGACGTAAGCCGAGGCATAGGCTTCGAGGCACCCTCTCTGCCCGCAGGAGGGGCAAGGTCTTCCCTTTGGTGAAACGGTGACGTGGCCGATTTCGCCAGCATTTCCGAATGCGCCGCGATAGGGTGCACCATCCTGAATGATGCCGAGGCCGATACCGACGCCAAAGTAGATCATGCAGAAATTCGGGATCGCCAGCCCTGCGCCGAACAGGCGTTCGCCGACGGCGGCGGCTGTCGCATCGTTTTCCACCACGACCTGCTGGCCGCAGGCCTCGCTCAGCATCTGCCGCGCATCGATACCCACCCAGCCGGAGAGTGTCGTCGGCCCAACGGAGGTCATACCATCGATCTCGAAGGGGCCGGGCATAACGACGCCGGTGCCGAGCAGCCGGCATCCGACATTTTTCGCAACCGCGGCATGTTCTGCCGCAAAGGTTTTGAGGATGGCTTCCGGCGTCGTATCCTTGAGAGGGGTAACCCGTTGCGTGCGCAACACGCCGGCAAGATCGAGGCCGACGGTGACCATGTGGTCTGCGGCGATCTCGACGCCGATCGTTGCCCCGCCGTCAGGATTGACCGCGAACTGGATCGGCGGTTGCCCACGGCCCGTGCGGCGGCGGCCGAGTTCCTTCAGCAGCGCCTCGCCCACCAGTTCATCGACGATATTAGCAACCGCCTGCGGGGTGAGATGCGTGATCTTGGCAATCTGGGCGCGACCGAGCGACCCGTGCCGCCGGACGAGGTCGAGGACGACTCGCCTGTTATGTTCGCGGCTTCGCTCAGGATTTTTGCCGATTGCTACGGGATAAGCGTCCACCGTGTGCACCGTCATCTCTTCAACTTCCCGTCTGTTAGAAAATTCATAGCGTCGAATTGACGATAAGCGCAATATAATAATTCAAGTAAATTATCTTATTGACAAACGCACGCCTTCAGAGAACCGTAGAGAGCGACCCGGGGGTCCGGCTTGTTTGGGGCGGAAGAGGAAACTCCGCTGCCGGCAAATCGATGAGCGCGCGCGAAAGTGCGGATAAAGGGAACGATCGCTCCGCATCCGGAAGACCGGACGGAGAAAAAGGAGGCTTACATGTGCAGGGCAACTCTGTTCGCCGGCTTGGTTGCCGGTTTCAGCACATTTGCATTCAACGCCGCGCAGGCGGTTGAAATCGAATATTGGCAATATGTCTTCGACACCCGCGTGAAGGCCATGGATGAGCTGATCGCGGAATTCCAGAAGGCCAATCCTGACATCACCGTCAAGCAGGTGACTTTCCCTTACGCCGACTACCAGACGCGCGTCATCGCCGCCAATCTCTCGGGCAAAGGCCCAGACGTGATGCAGCTGTTTTACGGCTGGCTCGACAAATTCGCGGCCGGCGGCATTTTGCAGCCACTGCCGACCGATACTTTCCCGCATGACAAGATCGAAAGCGAATTCTTCCCGATCGTCAGCGCCATGAAGCGCGGCGACGATTATTACGGCCTGCCGACGGCGGTTCGCTCGCTCGCCCTGTTCTACAACAAGAAGCTCTTTACCGAAGCGGGTCTCGACCCTGCCAATCCGCCGAAGACGCTCGACGAATTCGTCGCAGCCGCGGAAAAGATCGCGAAGCACGACGCCGCCGGAAACCTCACCATTGCTGGCGCCACGCTCGACATGGGCGGCCAGGATCACCAGTGGTGGCGTGAAGTCCTCATCCGCCAATATGGCGGCGAGCCCTATACCGACAATGACCAGAAGGTCACCTATAATAGCGAGCCGGGCATTCAGGCCCTGAAATTCTATACCAGCCTGCAGCTTGAAAAGAAGATCGGCCAGGTGGGCTTCATGGATGAGGGCCAGGCCGCCTTCCGCGCCGGCAAGGCCGGCATGACCATCGACGGCACCTTCCGGCTCGGTTCGTTCCGCACCATCAAGGATTTCGAGTGGGGCGTGACCGAACTTCCCACCAATGACAAGAATATCCGCTCCAACTATGCCAGCTACTTCGCCAACGGCATCAGCGCCAAGACCAAGGGTGACGAGCTTGAGGCGTCCAAGAAGTTCCTCGCCTATATCTCTTCGCCGGAAGCCATGGCGATCTGGCTGAAGACGGTGGGTGAACTGCCGGCACGGCGCTCCGCAGCGCTGACCGAAGAAAACCTGAAGGACCCGATCTACGCGCCGTTCCTGAAGGGTCTGGAATATGCCCATACGACGCTGTTCATGGATGAAGCCGCCCAGCGGCAGAACGCCATCGACATGACCAACCGGGTGCTGCTCGAAGGTCAGTCGGTCGAAGATTCCATCAAGCAGGCCGCCGAGGCCGAGCAGGAAATCATCAACGCGGCGAAACCTTAACATCAAGGTCCGACCATGACAGCGATAGATCAACAGGGGGCGGCATCCGGCCGCCCCGGCGGCTCCTTTGGAGATCGCCTTTCCATGCGCACCAAAAGGCTTTTGTGGATCTGGAGCTTTCTGGCGATCCCGATCCTGTTTTACAGCATCATCCGTTTTTACCCGACGCTGCAGGCCTTCTATCTGTCCTTCACCAACTGGGACCTGCTCAGGCCGGCAAAATTCATCGGCATCGCCAATTACGTCAAGCTGTTCAAGGACCCACAATTCTGGAAGGTGTTCAGGAACACCTTCACCTATCTTATCGTCGGCACGCCGATCAGCCTCGTTCTGGCTTTCGTCATCGCGTTTTATCTGGACCGGGTGCGCATTCTGCACGGTTTCATCCGCGCGCTTTATTTCCTGCCTTACCTGACCACGGCTGCGGCGATGGCCTGGGTCTGGCGCTGGTTCTATCAGCCGCCGCCGATCGGCATCATCAACGACGTGCTTGGCATGATCGGCATTCCCCAGCAGCCATTTATTCGCTCCACCGATCAGGCGCTTTATTCGGTCATGGTAACCGCCATCTGGGCTGGCCTCGGTTTCCAGATCATCATCTTTATGGCCGGCCTGCGCGCCATTCCGACGACGTTTTATGAGGCAGCCCGCATCGACGGGCTCGGCGAATGGGCGATCCTGCGCAAGATTACGCTGCCGCTTCTGAAACCCACCACTGTTTTCCTCGTGGTCTTCTCGTCGATCGGCTTCCTGCGCATTTTCGACCAGGTCTATAACATGACCACCAATGATCCGGGCGGCCCGCTCGGTTCCACCAAACCGCTGGTGCTGATGATCTACCAGACAGCGTTCAATTCCTATGCGATGGGCTATGCCGCCGCGCAGACGGTCGTCCTGTTCACCATTCTTCTCGTCGTATCGCTGATCCAGCTCTGGGTCCTGAGGTAAAATAAATCAGCGAAGCCGCGCCACTCTCCCACGCCCGTATCCGCCCCGGCCGCATTATCGCCTGGACGCTGCTGTTCATCGGCGGCCTGATCATGGTTTCGCCGCTGCTCTTCATGTTCGCGACC
>JAEXMK010000012.1 GCA_023444445.1 Pseudomonadota bacterium
GTCAGCCGCGCGGCTGAAGAAGATCCCAGCGATTTCCATAGGGGTCGGTGAAGACCGCGACGGAGCCATAAACTTCATGGCGAGGTTCTTCCAGAAAGCGCACACCGCGCGCAGTCATCGTTTCATAGTCGCGGGCAAAATCGTCGGTATGCAGGAAAAATCCGACACGGCCACCGGTCTGGTTGCCGATGGCAAATCGTTGCTGTTCGCCATCCGCCTCCGCAATCAGCAGGGCACCACCCTCAGTGCCTTGCGGCTTCACCACCAGCCACCTTTTGCCGTCGTCGAGCGGCTGATCGGAGATGCACTCGAAGCCGAGAACATCGCAATAAAACGCCTTCGCCCGATCGTAATCATCCACGACAAGCGTGACCAGCGCGATACGGCGATTCTCAGCAAATGACATCAGCCAGCCTCCGTTTCGGGAGTCTTTTTACCGCGCTTGCGGACGGCCCTCTTCACCATGCCGATATCGGCGCCGCCCGAAACGAAAGCCAACACGAAATAAACCAGCATGGCAGCGAAGACGAGGCCCATGATAGTACCGGCGCGGACGAAGATAGACGAGGCCGACGATAGCTCGAAACTCAGCCAGGTCAGAGCATAGTGCACGAAACCGGCCATCAGGGCCGCGGCCAGCAGCAGACGTGGTATGCGGGTCAGAAGCGGAATATCCACATGCCAGTGACCACGCCACAGAAGCATGCCGAACAGCAGGGCGGCATTGACCCAGCCTGCGGTGATTTCGGCGATAGCAATGCCGGGACCGCCGAGACGCGGGAATAGCGTGAGCGCCAGCGAGACATTCACGACAACGGAAATCGCCGCGAAGATCATCGGCGTGCGGGTATCCTCGCGGGCGAAGAAACCGGGAATGAACGCCTTGATCAGAACGAAAGCCGGCAGGCCCAGACCGTAAATGCCGAGTATCTGCGAAACGGTGATGGTGGCTGAAGGCGCGAAATTGCCACGTTCGTAAAGGAAACGAACGATGGGCTCCGCCATGACGAGAAGCGCTGCCGCCGCAGGCAATGTCAGGAACAATACGAATTCGACCGAGCGGTTCTGCAGGCTTCCGGCTTCCACCATATGCCCGCCGCGCAAAGCCCGCGCCAGTTCCGGCAAAAGAACGGTGGCGACCGCAATACCGACGACGCCGAGCGGCAGCTGATAGATCCGGTCGGCATAGGCAAGCGAGGAGATCACACCCTCGCCGGCAGACGCAATATTGGTGTTGATCAGAAGGTTGATCTGGGTAATGCCGCCGGTAATCGCCGCCGGCAGGGCAAGGACCAGAAGCCGCTGCACGTTTTTCGTCAACCGCGGCCTGCGAAAACCGATCCGCATGCCGGCATTGCGCACGGCGATCCAGACGATGGCGAGCTGTACCAGACCGGCCGCCATAACCCCCCACGAGAGCGCATATCCCACCTGCAAAGGATCGTAATTTTTCCACCATGCCAGGGCGAGCACGCCGATGAGGATAATGTTGAGAAAGACGGGTGCGATCGCTGCCGCGAAATAACGGTGCAGCGAGTTCAGCATGCCGCCCATCATCGCCGCCAGAGACATGCAGGCGAGATAGGGAAACATGATGGTGGCGAGATGAACGGTGTTTTCGAATTTCACCGGGTCTTCCAGAAAGCCCGGCGCAATCACGGTGCGCACGATGAACGGCATCGACAATTCCATCAGAATCGTCAGGGCCAGAAGCACGGTGAACAAAACGCCGAAGACCTCTTCGGAAAAGCGTCTTGCACCCTCCATGCCGTTCGCCTCGATCTCCTTGGCGAAAAGCGGCACGAAAGCCGAGTTGAAGGCGCCTTCGGCAAAAAGCCGCCGAAAGGTGTTGGGAAACCGGAATGCGGCGTTGAAGGCGTCAGCCACGGGACCGGTGCCAACGGCGGCGGCCATCAGCGTTTCGCGCAGAAAGCCGAAAATGCGGCTGCCGAGCGTGGCGGTGCCAACGGTGGCGAACTTGCCGATGAGACTCATGGGGATATCAAGCCTTTGCCGTGCGCGCGGCCGGCAGCGCCGCCACGTCTGGGTGGGCGATGATGCCGTTTGGCATACGGTCACGCAATTCGTCTTCCTGCTCGCTCATCACAGCCTTCAGGCGCTGGGCAATGCTGGCCTGCCGGTTGTCATTCGTCACCTTCTGACCGAATAGATCCGTCACGTAGAAGGTGTCGATGACCTTCTCACCGAAGGTGGTAATGCGGGCGGAGTGAATATCGAGCGACAGATCGGCGATGACAGCCGTCATGTCAGCCAGAAGACCCGGCCGGTCGAGGCATTCGACTTCGATGACCGTGAATTTGTTCGACAGACCATTCGAGATGGTGACGGAAGGCGGAATGGTGAAGGCGCTCTTTTTCTTTCGGCTCTTGGTGCGCGTGGCAATCATTTCTGGCAGGCGTTGCTTGCCGGAGAGAACCTCCTCGATGAGCTTGCCGACATTATTGCCGCGCCGCGTCTCGTCCTCATCGATCGGAAATTCGCGGTTGATGAGGATCGTATCGAGCGCCCGCCCATCGGAGGTCGTGAAAATCTGCGCATCGGCGATATTGGCGCCGGCGGCCGCACAGGCGCCGGTGATGATGGACAGCAGGCGCGGATGGTCCGGCGCCAACACGGTAATTTCGGTGATGGCGTGGAAGGAATGGGTGCGCACCATGGTCGAGAGCGCCTTTTCCTGCTTGTCCGCCTCACGGATGAAGCGGGTGTGGCGCACCTGGTCTTCCAGCGCCACCGTCAGCAGATAGGGCTCGTAATGCAGCTTGGTATATTTGCGCCTGGCCTTCTGGCCCCAGTCATCGAGCGCATCGTAGAGCGCCTGCCGGGCAATCTGCGCGCGCTCCTTGCGAGAGACTTCCGAGAAGCCGCCCGACAGAAGTAGTTCGGTCTCGTAATAAAGCGAACGCAGCAGCTGCCCCTTCCAGCCGTTCCACACGCCCGGCCCAACGGCGCGGATATCGCAGACCGTCAGGATGAGCAGCATCTTCAGCCGCTCCATAGATTGCACCTTGTCGGCGAAATCGGTGATGGTCTTGCGGTCGTGCAGGTCTCGCGTCTGAGCGACCATAGACATCAAAAGATGCTGCTCGATCAGCCACACCACCGTTTCGGTCTGTTTGCCGGTCAGCCGGAAACGCTGGCAGAGCTTGCGGGCCACGCGAGCACCGGCAATCGAGTGGTCTTCCTGCCGGCCCTTCGCGACATCGTGCAGCAGCACGGCCACATAAAGCGCCTCGCGTTCCTCGACGCTCGGCATCAGCTGGTTGGCGAGCGGGTGGGCATCGACGGCCGTTCCCTTGTCCACTTCCGACAGCACGCCGACGGAGCGGATCAGATGCTCATCCACCGTATAGTGATGATACATGTTGAACTGCATCATGGCGACAATCTTGCCGAATTCGGGAATGAACTTGCCGAGCACGCCTGCTTCGTTCATGCGGCGCAGAGTCAGCGCCGGATCGCGGCGCGACGTCAGGATCGACAGGAAAAGCCGATTAGCCTCCTCGTTTTCCCGAAGCTCGTCATTGATGAGCGACAGCGAGCGGGTAACGACACGCAATGCATCGGGGTGCAGTTCGAGATTGTTGATATCGGCTATGTGAAAGAGACGGATGAGATTGATCGGGTCGTTCTTGAACACATCGGGCTTCGCGAGCGCGATGCGGCCCCGGTCTTCAACAAATTCCACGGAACCCGGAATCTTGCGAACCCGATGGGCGAAGCGGCTGAGCACGCCGGACAGGCCAGGCACGTCCTTCGCCTGCCTGTCTTCCAGACCGGCGCAGACGATGCGGGTGAGATCACCGACATCTTTTGCGACGAGGAAATAGTGCTTCATGAAGCGCTCGACGGCGGATAGGCCGGGGCGCGGCTGATAATTCAAAGCATCGGCAATTTCGCGCTGGATGTCGAAGGAAAGGCGTTCTTCCGCTTTGCCGGTGATAAAATGCATCTGGCAACGGACGGCCCAGAGAAAATCATCGGCCTTTTCGAACAGTTTCAGTTCTGACCGTGACAAAACGCCGAGTTTGACGAGATCGGCCGTGTCACGGACGTGGTAATAATATTTGGCAATCCAGAACAGCGTGTGCAGGTCACGCAAGCCGCCCTTGCCTTCCTTGACGTTCGGCTCCACCAGATAGCGCGTATCGCCAGCCTTGCGGTGGCGCTGGTCACGCTCAGCGAGCTTGGCGGCGATGAATTCCGGGCCGGTTCCGGTGACGACTTCTGACTCGAAGCGTTTTTCGAGATCGTCGGTCAGGGACTTTTTGCCGCAGATCGCCCGCACTTCCAAAATAGCGGTGCGGATCGTCATGTCGGATTTGGAGAGGCGAATGCACTCATCCACCGTGCGGGTAGCGTGGCCGACCTTGAAGCCGAGATCCCAGAGGAGATAGAGCACGAACTCCACGGCCTTATGCATGTCAGGCGTGTTCTTGGTGGGAAGCAGGAACAGGAGGTCGATATCCGATCCCGGCGCCAGCGTGCCGCGTCCATAACCGCCAACCGCGGCAACCGCGATCTGCGGCGCATCTTTCGGATAGACATATTGGCAGGCGAGATCATAGAGCGTTTCGATCAGCCGGTCCTGAAGCCAGGAGATGCGCCGGGCGCAATCAATCCCGCTGCCATCGGCTTTGAGCAGTTCTCTGGCCTTTTCCCGGCCTTCCGTACTGGCCTTGCGGAAGATCGGCAGTAGATCGGACTTGATATCGGCGATGCGTTTGCCGTCTTCCTTGAAGATGATGTCGCAGTCGCGCTTCAGCGCCGATACATCGAGAATGTCGGAAAAATCCAGGTCCTTGATGGCCATCTATGCCGGTATCCATGTCCTGTGGGAAACCCCACCGCTTGCGATGGTAGTGTCCTATAAAGAGTTTCAGAGGCTATGGACAGGCACTCTATCCCTTCAAGCCTTGCCAAGTTCTTTCTTTAGCGCATAGAGCGCGTCCAATGCCTCACGCGGTGTCATTTCGTCCGGATTGAAGCTTTTCAGGGCTTCCTCCACCTTTGATGGTCCTGCCTTGCGCGTCTCCTCGCGGCGAACGGCGATCTGGAACAGCGGCAGATCATCGATCAGCTGGCTTGCCGGGTTCTTGCGATCGGCATCTTCGAGCTTCGTCAGCACCTCGCGGGCCCGTTCCACCACCGATGCCGGTAAGCCCGCGAGCCGTGCGACCTGAATGCCGTAGGAACGGTCCGCAGCGCCCGGTCCGACTTCATGCAGGAAAATGACATCACCCTCCCATTCCTTTACCCGCATCGTGGCATTGGAAAGGCGGCCGAGTTTTTCCGATAGCACGGTCAACTCATGGAAGTGCGTCGCGAAGAGGCCACGGCAGCGATTGACCTCGTGCAGGTGTTCCACCGCCGCCCAGGCGATCGAAAGCCCATCGAAGGTTGCCGTGCCACGACCAATCTCATCCAGAATGACCAGCGAGCGATCCGTCGCCTGATTGAGAATGGCGGCGGTTTCCACCATCTCCACCATGAAGGTCGAGCGGCCTCGCGCCAGATCGTCGGAGGCGCCGACGCGGGAAAACAGCCGGTCGACGATACCGATATGGGCGGCCTCCGCCGGAACGAAGGAGCCGATCTGCGCGAGAATGGCGATCAGCGCATTCTGGCGCAGGAAGGTCGATTTACCGCCCATATTGGGGCCGGTCAGCAGCCAGATCGCACCGTTCTTGCCGCCATTGACCGCCGATAGATCGCAATTATTGGCAATGAACGGCCCGGCGGACTGCCGCCGCAGCGCCTGTTCTACAACCGGGTGGCGCCCGCCTGTAATCGCGAAGGTCATGGAGGCATCAACGATCGGGCGGCAATAGGCCTGTTCGGTCGCGAGATAAGCAAGGCTTGAGGCGACATCGATCACCGCAAGCGCCAGCGCACCCGCCTTGATCGCCTCCGCCTGCTGCACCACGGCCTCGACCATGCGCTCGAAGGCTTCCAGCTCCATCGTCAGGGCCTCAGCCGCGGCATTGGCGATGCGGCTTTCGAGATCGGCAAGCTCGGTGGTGGTGAAGCGCATGGCGCCGGCCATGGTCTGGCGGTGGATGAAGCGCGCCTTCGCCTCATCCGTCGCCGTCATCACATCGGCGTTGCCCGCCGTCACCTCAATGAAGTAACCAAGCACATTGTTATGCTTGATCTTGAGAGACTTGATGCCGGTCTCGTCGGCATATTGCAGCTGCAACCCGGCGATCACCCGGCGCGACTGGTCACGCAACGCGCGCACCTGGTCGAGTTCGGGATTGGCACCCTCACGCAAAAAGCCGCCATCGCGCTTCAGAAGCGGCAGATCGTCGGCCAGCATCGAGCCTAGCATGGCTTCCAGCCCGCTCGGCAAAGCCTTCAGATCCGCAAGTGCAGCGGCAAGCTCCTCCGGCAATAGTCCCTGATCGAGAATAGCGGCAATTCTTTCGGCCGAAGCCAGCCCCTGCCTGATGGCGCCGAGATCGCGCGGGCCGCCGCGCTCCAGCGCAAGACGGGAGAGCGCACGCGGCATGTCCGCAACCTGTTTCAAGGCGTCGCGCAGTCCGTCGCAAAGGGAGACGTCATCAATGAGATAGGCGACCGCATCGAGACGGGCATTGATCCTTTCCGGATCGGTCAAGGGTGACATCAGCCGCTCGGCCAGAAGCCGCGCACCGCCGCCCGTCACCGTGCGGTTGAGGGCATGCAGCAGCGACCCGTCCCTTTCGCCTGACAGCGTCTTCACCAGCTCCAGATTGGCGCGGGTGGCGGGATCGATGAACAGCGTGGAGGCCGCGCTTTCGCGCTCCGGTGCACCGAGTGGCGGGCGCTCGGCAATCTGGGTCTTTTCGACATAGGCGACGGCAGCGGCGGCGGCCGCCATTTCCACCCGCGAAAAGGTGCCGAAACCATCAAGCGTCGAGACGTTGAAATAACGGGCGATGCGCCCTTCTGACGTCGCGCTGTCAAAAAGAATGGCCGGCTGCGGCACCGCGACGCGGCCGAGCACATCGAAAACCGGCCGCAGCTCTTCGTCATGGAACAGACTGTCGGCAACTATCAGCTCACGCGGATCGATGCGCCAGATATCGGCCAGCAGCCGCGTCAGCGTCGTCTCCGCCAAACGGAAGACGCCGGTGGAAATATCGATCCAGGCGAGCGCGAATTGCGCTTCGGCACTGCCGCGAATGCGGGCAAGCGCCATCAGGTAATTGGATTCCGTCGGGGACAGCAGCTTTTCTTCGGTCAGCGTACCGGGCGTGACGAGCCGCACCACATCACGCTTGACCACCGATTTCGAGCCGCGCTTCTTCGCTTCCGCCGGGTCTTCGACCTGCTCGCAGACCGCGACTCGATAGCCGCGCAGGATGAGTTTCTGCAGATAATCATCCGCCGCGTGAACGGGAACGCCGCACATGGGGATATCGTGCCCCATATGCTGGCCACGTTTCGTCAGCGTGATACCGAGCGCGCGGGAGGCTTCGACCGCATCGTCAAAGAACAATTCGTAAAAATCGCCCATGCGGTAGAACAGCAGCGAACCGGGATTGTTCGCCTTGATCTCGATATATTGCTCCATCATCGGAGTGGCCGTCGCGCGGCTCTCTTCCGAGATCAGGGAAGCGGTTGTCAGAACGTCCGTCAATGGCCTGCCGATGTCATATCGTGTTGCGGAAAAGGAGCGCCGACACTAGCGGCAATCTCCACCTTAAGACAACACGAGCAGGGACGCTGCCCACAGGAACATCCCACCCGGCTGCGCCAAAACCCGGTCAGCCGTTGATGCGCTCGGCCTCGCCGCCGTAATAGCTGATGTAACGACCGGCGATGGACGAAACCGGCAGAACCACCAGGACGTCGGTGGTGTTGAAAGCATGATCAACGACCGCGCCGGAGCCAAACATGGCACCGAGACGCATATAACCCTTGATCAGCGGCGGCATGGCGTTCAGTGCCTTGCGAGCGTTCAGAGCCTCTGCCGGCACGAGGTCCATTTCATGATAGAGTTCGGGCAAGGCGACCGCTTCCCACTCTCCCTTTGCAAGGCAATTGTGGTGCAGGAAGGACAGTGCCAGCGCATGCGCTTCCGGCTGCACACCGGGGAAGGAAGCGCAGCCAATCATGGCGTCCATGCGGTGTTTGACGGCATAGGACCAGTTGCCCTGCCACAGAAGCTCGACGGTTCGCTTGGTGCGATATTCCGGCAGCACGCAGGAGCGGCCAAGCTCCATGAAGCGCTTGCCAGGATGGCGCGCAACGAGACCGGCAATGTCGAATTCACTGGCGGAATAAAAACCATTATTGGCAAGCGCGATTTCCTGCCGCAGCAGGCGATAGGTGCCGACGATCTGGTCCTCGCTATCGCCCTCAATCGACTTGTCAAGCACGAGCAGATGATCGCAGACGCTGTCCCAGGCATCGAAGTCCCGCTGGCGCCGCATCGCCTCTGCGGGAAGGCGCGCCTTCATTTCATCGACAAAGACCCGGTAACGCACGGATTGCGCGGCATCGATTTCGCGTTCATTTCTGGCAAGCCGTGTTTCCAGCGTGCCGATGCGTCCGAAAAGACCCTCATTGTCCTGAGCTGTCTCGGGACTACGACTAATGACAACATTATTTTCACAAATGTCGTGATTGAAAATTTCGGCAACCATGGGGAATCGCTCCGCCACCAAAGAATTTTCCTGTCATAAATCACTATTTAACGACAGAATAGTGACAAAATGCCACCAGCGCGAGTCTGTCAGGTTATGATGACAACAGGCGTTTCGCCTCCAGCTGGCGGCGGATTTCCTCAACCAGCCGGCGCGGGTCGACAGGCTTGGCCAAAACCTTGGCCGCACCGGCCTTCAGCAATATCTCGGCGGTCCCGGCACCGGCGTCTCCGCTGAGGATGATGACGGGAATATTTCTACCATCTTTCAGCGTACCGAGGAGGTCCGGCAACACATCGAGCCCTTCGCCGCCCGGCATGTTCAGATCGGAGATGATGAGATTCGGCTGGCGGGGCTCGCCCGACGCCACCGATTGCCGCAGTGCCTGAAAATTATCGACCGTGCGGACGATATAGCCGCCTTTTTCCAGAACGGCGCGGAGGATGCGTGCGTTGACAGCATCGTCCTCAGCCACGAGTATCTCGATGCCGCTCGCCCCTTCCACTACTCGTGATGAAAATCCCACATCCGGATGGTTATCGTTGATCGCGTCGCGTCGCTCTATGCCGCGCAGGTGGCCACACAGCACGTCGATAAGGGATTTTTCGCGCAGGGGCCGGATCAGCCAGGCGTCGAACGATGCATGTGTGGTCGAAGCCCGCTCTTCAGGACTGACGAGCAGCGTGCGGCGGATCGTCTGCTGCGGCCAATCCCGCAGAGCATCCCTGAACAATGCCGATATACGCAGATCGACGATGATGTCGGTAAGATCCGCGGTGCGGCTGGCAGGTCCATTCTGCAGCCTGTCCAGATCCTCCGGCTGATGGACGAGAATGCATTTGCCGCCGAATGCCTCGATGGCCTCCGCCGTCACCGCCGCCGCCACACCCTCTGGCGCAATCAGCAGGACATTGGTGTGCTGCAGGCAATGGCTCCGGCCGGAATCCGGCATCTCGGCGGGGGTCGTGCCTGGACGGAACACCAGCTTGAAGGTACTGCCCTCGCCCCTGCGGCTCGAAACCGTGAGGTTGCCGCCGAATTCCCGCACGATCCGGGCGGAAATGGCAAGTCCCAGCCCCGTGCCAGCGCTTCGTTGTGACAACGGGCCGGCCTGCTCGAATTCCCCGAAGATACGGGCCTGCTCCGCCTCACTCATACCTGGACCGGTATCTTCAACGGTGATCTGCAATTCGCCGTCAGCCATACGCGCGCGGATAACGACGCCGCCCACCTGCGTGAATTTAACCGCATTGCCGATGAGATTGAACAGAACCTGGCGCAGCCTTGCCGGATCGAAATCAAGATAATCGGGCACGTCAGGCGTGACGAAAGAGGCGATTTCGATGCCCTTTTCATGGGCGCGATGGGCCAGCATCTCGACGATGCTCTCGATCAGCCGCCGCAGGTTTTCCGCGCGCGGATTGAGCCTGAAGCGGCCGGCCTCCATGGTCGAATAGTCCAGTAGATCCTCGACAAGCTGGACCAGCGACTGGCCGGACTGCTTCATGCCGTCGAGATAGTTGCGCTGTTCCTGGTTGAGCTTCGTCTGGGACAGAAGGTGGTTCATGCCCAGCATGCCGGAAAGCGGCAGGCGAATTTCATGGCTGACCGTGGCAAGCAGCCGCGCCTTTTCGGCATCGGCCTTTTCGGCGCGCTGGCGGGCATCTTCCCGCTCGGCCAGCGCAAGCCGCTCTTCGGTCACGTCTCTCGCGATACTGCTGATCATGAGACGGCTGCTTGCGAGATCGCGGGTTACCACATCGTGCCAGGAGAAGATGCGCTGACCGAACGGGGTCGCAATCTCCACGTCATAGGCATGGACCTTGTCCCCCGGGCGGAAAGCAATGCCGATCTCCTCGCAGCTCATGCCTTCAGGGGCCGTGCAGCCGGTCATTTCGCGAAAGACCCGGTTCGCCTCGACGATGCGGCGGTTCATGTTGCGGATCACGACGATATCGCCCATGGACTCCTGCATTTCGGCAATCAGCGAGCGGTTCTGTATTTGCCGCGACCGGACATCCGAAGCGTCCGCGGGCAGCGTGCCGGGACGCGGAAACGATTTGCCGAAAAGCGCAAAAGACAGGACACCGACGAGCACCGCACCAAAAAAACAGGCGAGCGCGGCGGTTACGGCATAGGGAACCGCAAGTGCGATCAGGGCGGCAGTGAAGCCACCCACCAATAACGAAACGGCGACATAAAGCGCAACTGTCCGGCTATCGCTCGCATGTTCTTCGTCCGCAAGACGCGTCGTCTTGTCGGCAATATCCGCCGCCGGGGCGGCGAGGCCGAGACCATCTGAAACTTTTTGCCGAAGTCTTGCCAGTTCGCTCATACACAACCGCTACCACGGCAGCGGTTTTGATATGTTTGGCTGAAACCCTAAAATTTTACTTTTTGGCCGCTCGGGCGTGCAGAAACTCATCGAGAATGACGCAGGCGGCACCGATGGTGATGAAACTGTCAGCCAGATTGAACACCGCAAACGACCATGTCTGCGTGTAGAACAGGATATAGTCGATGACGTGACCGTAAAAAAAGCGGTCTAGAAGATTGCCGGCCGCTCCTGCGATGATGAAGGCAAAACCGAGATGGGCGAAGGTGCGGTCAGGCGCCGTCTTGCGCCACAGCCACAGAACGAAAACCACGATGACGAGGCGCATGCTGACGATGAACCACCCGTGCATGTCTTGCAGCATCGAAAAGGCGACACCGAGATTATAGGTGCGGTAAAGCGCCAGAAACGGCACAACCGGAACCATCTCCTGCAGCGGCAGATAGGCTTCAACCAGCTGTTTGACGATCTGATCCAGTACCAGTGCGGCGACGATCAGCACAAAAGCCGGGCCGAATTTCGAGAACAATGCCGCTTTGGCCATTACGTCACCGGTGCAAGTTCGAGGAGATGTCGCCGTGCTTCAAACAGCATGACGGCGGTCGCGATGGCAAGGTTGAGACTATCGGCACGGCCCTGCTGGGGAATGCGGGCCAGCTGGTCTGCCTTGCCGGCCAGTTCCGGCGGCAGGCCAGACTGCTCATTGCCCATCAAAATCACGACCGGTTTGCCGGCGTAATCGATCTTCCGATAATCCACCGAACCGGCAAGATGCGTGGCGACGACGCTGACATGGGCCGATTTTTTCCAGGAGAGGAATTCCTCGACCGAAGCACGCGCGACGGGCGTGGCAAAGACCGAGCCCATGGTGGCGCGAACCGTTTCCAGCGAGAAGGGATCGGTGCAATCGCCCACCAGAATGACGCCCGAGGCGCCTGCCGCATCTGCCGTGCGGATGATGGTGCCGAGATTACCGGGGTCGCGCACCCGGTCGAGCGCGATATAGGTCTCGCCCTTTTCCGGTCGGATATCCTTCAGCGGCTTCCATTTCTGTTCGAAAATGCCGACCACCATCTGCGGATTGTCGCGGCGGGTGATCGAGGCGATAACCTTTTCGCTGACTTCGAGCACCAGACCACCAGAGGCGACAGTCTTCACCGCGGCCTGCTCCACCAGCGGCTTGCCCTTGGCGGCCTTGGCGTAAACCAGGGTCTTGATCGTCCAGCCGAGTTCGAGCGCGTCGATGACCAGCTTCAGGCCTTCGGCCATGAAAGTGCCGGTCTCTTCCCTGCCCTTTTTCTGGGTGAGCGCCTTGATGTCCTTTATGATCGGATTGGCAAGGCTCGTTACTTCCTTGACCTGACCAACCCGGCGCGTGGTGTTTTCGCGCATATCCTTCGTCATTTCGGCTCCCAGCGGCTGAACAGCGATGTGGAAAGCACGCGGCCCGGCGTTTTGCCGTCCAGCCCGGCCTCACGAATGACCAGTTCGCCTGATGCGACGACACCGCCAGCGCCGCGCATGGTTTCACGCATCAGCTCATGCATCGAATAGAAGCTCGCCCGGATCGAATAAGCCGTCAGCACCAGGCCAAGCGCCTTGGGGGACAGGATTTCCCGGCAGATATCGAGCATCAGCGGCAGATGGTCGAACAATTGCCAGACTTCGCCATGGGTGCCGCGACCGAATTTCGGCGGATCAGTGAGGATGATGTCGTAGGTATTGCCGCGGCGTTCCTCGCGCTGGATGAACTTCATAGCGTCTTCGCAGATCCAGCGGATCGGCGCCTGTTCAAGCCCAGCGACTGCCTGATTTTCCTTCGCCCAGCCGATTGCTTTCTTGGAGGCGTCGACATGGGTGACTTCAGCCCCAGCAGCCGCCGCGACTAGTGAGGCAACGCCGGTATAACCGAAGAGGTTCAGCACTTTCAGCGGCCGATCGGCGGTCTCCACGGCATTTTTCAGCCATTCCCAATGCACGATCTGCTCCGGAAAGACGCCGACGTGCCGGAACGCCGTGAAACGGCCGAGAAATTCAACCCCGAGCAGAGAGAGAGGCCAGGTTTCACCCAGCGCCGCCTTGGGAAAGCGCCAGCGCCCCATACCGTCCTCATCCGTGTCGCCGGTAAAGACGGCATCGGCATTCTGCCACACACGATCGGGAACAGAAGGCTGCCACAGCGCCTGCGCCTCGGGACGAACGACCCGGTAGTCACCGTATTGTTCGAGCTTCAGGCCGTTGCCGCTGTCGATCAGGTGAAAATCACCCGCGCCGCTCGATTCCAGAATGACCGGAACCTGTTCTGCCGGCAGTTCACCGGTGCGCTGCATAAGCGCACGCGCAGGAACCTGTTCAACGGCGACCGCTACGACGGTTTTTTCCTTCGGCGCGGGTTTCTGCACGTTGCGCACTGCATCGGGCTCGCGCCTTTTCGGCGCGGCATCCGCACGGCGCGCCGGCTTTGCGGCATGGACCTGTTTTTTATCGCTCCCGGCGCGCGCGCGATGGCCCGGCCGGCTGTCTTTTTTCTTCAATGGAAATCTTTCCGCTTCTGCCCGCGTCTTATTGCGCCAGCAAATAGCATTCCGAACGCCGCTCGACTAGAGCCGGAGCGACGGTCGTCACCATCACTTTGCAGGGAGTTGTCCCGCATGCGGCAGCTGCGCGGTTGCGGCCGCCTTCTGGCGGTTCGCCTCATCGTGCCAGCGAACGGCTTCCTTGGCTTCGATACGAGCGCGTTTGCGATGTTTGCCCTGAGCGAACCATGTGACCGCCGACCCCAGGAGAACGCCAAAAATGACCGCCAGAAAAAGGAAAACGAAAAACGGCGCGGTAAAGGATAGAACACCATCTTCCGGTCGGAATGGATTGAGCGCCAGGGTCACGGACTGACGATTGGCCACGCACAGGATGACGAGGATGATCGCCAGCGGAAGCAGGATGATGAGGTTGATGATTTTTTTCGACATCCGACAATACTCCATCGCTGCAGACACTCCGCCGGCTTCTTTTCAGTCGCCAGGCGTCAAGAACGATCAATCGTCCTCTTCGTCACCCATACCGGGGTTCAGGCGCTCGCGCAGTTCCTTGCCCGTCTTGAAGAAGGGCACCCATTTTTCCTCGACGAAAACCGACTCACCCGTACGCGGGTTCCGGCCCGAGCGGGATGGACGATTCTTCACCGAAAACGCGCCGAAGCCGCGAAGCTCGACACGATTTCCACCCGCCAGGGCATCGGTGATTTCATCCAGCACCGCATTGACGATGTTTTCCACATCGCGGTGATAAAGGTGCGGGTTACGCGCAGCAACGATCTGCACCAGTTCAGACTTGATCACGGTTGCCCCCTGAAAGCATTGGATTTTTAACGTGGCCCAACCTGCCAAACGGAAACAAGACCGTCAAGAAACAACTTGTCCGCACCGAGCTGGCCGGGGCCCGCGAAGGGAATTAAATCGTCATATCCCAGAAACTTCGCTATTTGCGCAACACTGAAAAGCGCAAAAGGCGAACGGGACGACGGCGCGCGCCATTCGACGATCGGCAAATCCTTTGCCACACCACGGGTTTCGAAATAGGCGCGAACTTCCTTTTCTCCGCCGAGCGTGTCAACCAGCTTGTTGGCAAGCGCCTGCCGACCGGTGAAGATCGACCCGTCAGCCAGTTTCAGCACATCCTCGCGCGGCAATTTGCGACGATCGGCGACGAGATCGACGAACCAGCCATAGCTGTCCATCACCATGGCACGGATCATCGTTTTTGCCTCTTCAGGCGCCTCGTGGAAAGGCGAAGGCTCTGCCTTAATCGGCGAAGACTTGATTTCCTGCAGCGAGACGCCGAGCTTGTCCATCAACTGGCCGATCTGGGGATATTGGAAAATCACCCCTATCGAACCGGTTATCGAGGTTTCACCGGCAATGATGACATCGCCGGCCGACGCGATCATATAGCCGGCGGAAGCGGCGAGCGTGCGGACATCGGAAACCACCGGCTTCTTTTCGGCAACGCCTCTGATGGCCTTGAAGATACGCTCCCCGCCATAGGTGGTGCCGCCTGGCGATGAAATCGAAACGATCAGCCCTTTGACATTGTCGCTCTTGGCGATCCTGTCGAGCCGCTCGAGAAGTTCTGTATTGTCGGTGATCAGACCAGAGACTTCGATGCGGGCGATATGGGGTCTCGCGCTCTGCTGAGGGCCTTCCCAGAAAAACCGGTAAAGACCGAAAGCGCCGACGACGAGCAGGAGAACGGCGGCAACCCGCCAGAAAGTCAGCTTGCGGCGCAAACGCCTGCGGTCAACTATCGCCATATTATCCATAGGAACCTCTGTCATCCGCTTTAGCGCTTCAGGCCATATGGTTCTTCTAACGCGAAGCCGCAAGGAAACAATAAGGAAACCAGAATTACGATAAAATTCGTATTTCCCTTGCACCTCTCCAGACAAAAACCATATTGGCAGGACAAAGCACTCGTGCGAAACACATTTAGATAGAGACACAAGCTTCGATTGCGCGCCAGAATGGCGACAGGGAAGCATTCCGGATCCACTCTTATGCTCGAACGACTCCGCGAACCCGCGCCAGCACTTTCGCTGCCCAATGACCAGAACGGTGCCTATGATACCGCACTGCGACATTCCGCGCGTGTAAAGCGGCTGAAAATCATCCTGCCCCTCAGCGCAGCGGTCATTTCGCTCGCCTTCGTTGCGGTTTCGGTTATCCGCACCTGGGCGCCCGAGAAAGTCTCGCTTGAAAGCGCGCGGATAGAAGACGGCAAGATCGTGATGGAAAAACCTGCCGTTGCAGGACGCAACGAAAAGGGTATAGATTACTCCATGAACGCCGACCGTGCGTTGCAGGACATCGCCAACCCCAACCTGATGACGCTCGAAAAAGTGCTGGCCGCCGTGCCGGTGAATGACAGTGTCGCGCAGGTGATCGCCCAGGAAGGTATTTTCGACCGCGCCACCAACACGCTGAAGATGACGGCCCCTTTTGACATTAATCTCAGCAATGGCATACAAGCGAAGTTCCAATCTGCGAATGTCGACCTGAAGGCTGGCAAAATGAGCAGCAAAGAGCCGGTTTCGATCAAAACAAACGACGGCTCCATTGTTGCGCAATCGATTGATATCGCCGATAATGGCAAAACCATCGTATTTTCGGGGCAGGTACGCGCACGTATCGCTGCATCCAATATTAAAAATGAAGGCAAGTGAGAGCCCGGTCCAGATGATGCAAATGTCCCGTCCCGTTACCTTTGGCAAATTCGCAGGCATCGCTTACGCAGGCCTGTTTTTTTCATGTCTCGCTACCGCTGCAGTCGCCCAGAGCACGACCAGCAATATGCAGGGCGTAAAATTGTCGAGCGATGAGCCGATCACGATAGACAGCGATCAGGCCGAGGTTCGGGATCAGGAGCGGAAAGCGTATTTTACCGGAAATGTTAAGGTCGTGCAGGGCACGACCACGTTGCAGGCCGGCAAGATGACGGTGAATTATGCCGGTCAGGGCGCTTCGCTGACCGGAGGCAACGCTCAGATCGAAAAAATCTTCGTTGATAACAACGTCTATCTGACCTCTGGCACGCAGAATGCGACCGCCGATCATGGCGAATTTGACATGGCAAGCCAGACATTCATCCTCACCGGCAAGCAGGTGGTCCTCTCGGAGGGCGCCAACGTCTTCACCGGCTGCAAGTTGACTGTTTTCATGGAGACAGGGCAGGCCAAGCTGGACGCCTGCGGCGGTCGGGTCCGGATCATGCTTGATCCGAAATCCCAGAAAAAACAGTAGTCTTTCCTCGTGAAGATACCTTCGATCTCAAAAATTTTTGGCCGCGGGCGCAACCGTTCCGCAGATGCCGCTTCGCCGACCGACAAGACCCCTTACCAGGGCACCTTGATCGCGCATGGCCTGACGAAGACCTATAATACCCGTCGTGTCGTTAACGGCGTTTCATTGGTCGTGCGCCGTGGAGAGGCCGTTGGGCTGCTTGGTCCGAACGGTGCGGGCAAGACCACCTGTTTTTACATGATCACCGGCCTGGTGCCTGTCGATACCGGCAAGATCGCCATCAACGGCAATGATGTCACCAGCATGCCGATGTATCGGCGCGCCCGTCTGGGCGTCGGCTATCTGCCGCAGGAAGCCTCGATTTTCCGCGGCCTGACGGTCGAGGAAAACATCCGCGCCGTCCTGGAAGTGCATGAACCGGACGCGGCCAAGCGCAACCGCAAGCTCGACGAGCTCCTGGAAGAGTTTCATATTGCGCAATTGCGCAAATCGCCCGCCGTAGCGCTTTCGGGCGGTGAGCGGCGCCGTTTGGAAATCGCGCGCGCTCTCGCGACCGACCCGACCTTTATGCTGCTGGATGAACCCTTCGCGGGCGTCGATCCGATTTCGGTCAGCGACATCCAGAATCTGGTCAGGCATCTGACGGCACGCGGCATCGGCGTTCTCGTTACCGACCATAATGTCCGTGAAACGCTGGGTCTCATCGACCGCGCCTATATCATCCATGCGGGCGAGGTGCTGACGCATGGACGTCCCGACGATATCGTCAACAATCCGGATGTGCGCCGTCTCTATCTCGGCAATAATTTCAGCCTTTAAACCACAGGGCGCGAAAGATTCTTTATCGCGCCCCGCCCTGACGCTTGACCAAACAAAATAAAAAAGCAATTTTTGGGCCAAGTTCCGTCGTCTCAGTAAAATTTCTGGAAAATCAGGTGACGGAGAAGCTGTAAAGGGAGTTTCGCGTCCGCCATGGCATTGTCTGCCAGCCTTTTGCTGCGTCAAAACCAGTCTCTCGTGATGACACCGCAACTGATGCAGTCCATCCAGCTGCTTCAGATGACGCATTTCGAGCTGACGCAGTTCATCGCGCAGGAGGTGGAGCGCAATCCGCTGCTGGAAATTGCGGCAAACGATGGTGATTTGGGCAGCGACGCACCTGTCGAGGCGGAAAGTTTTGGCGACGCCGATAGCGAAAGTTCGGAGAGATCCGCCACGGTGACGTCAGACAGTGAAGACTGGTATGGCGACCGTGCCGCAAATCTTGGCGAGCAGCTGGATACCAGCTTCGAAAACGTCTTTCCCGATGACGCCGAGCCCCGAAAAGCCGACGCGCCCGAGCTGGCCGGCCAATGGAAATCCATGCCCGGCCAGGAGTCGGGAGAAAGTTACGACCTCGACGATTTCGTCGCGGCCAGACAGAGCCTCAGCGACCATCTCAATCAGCAATTACCGCTCGCCATATCAGCGGCTGAGGACCGGATGATCGCCGATGCGCTGATCGGCCAGCTCGATGAAACCGGCTATATTGCGGCGGATGCTGTCGATGATGTCGCCGAACGGTTGGGCGCCGCCCCATCGGCAGTCGAGCACGTCCTGAAGACACTTCAGGGCTTCGACCCACCGGGCATATTTTCCCGCTCTCTGAGCGAATGTCTGGCGATCCAGCTGGCCCAGAAAGATCGGCTCGACCCGGCCATGCGTGCCTTCATCGATAATCTGGAGCTTCTGGCGAAACGCGACTTCGCTTCCTTAAAAAAACTCTGCGGCGTGGATGAGGAAGACCTCCTCGACATGCTGGCGGAAATCCGCACGCTCAACCCTCGCCCGGGTGCAGGCTACGACTCGATGGTATCTGAAACCATCGTTCCAGACATTATCGTCCGCTCCTCCTCAGCCGGTGGCTGGCTGGTGGAGATCAATCCCGAGACCCTGCCGCGCGTACTCATCAACCAGAGCTACTTCGCCCAGGTTTCAAAACATAAGGCGCGCGCGGGAGAAGATCAGGATTTCCTGTCCGAATGCATGCAGACGGCTCACTGGCTGACCCGTAGCCTCGACCAGCGCGCCCGGACTATCATGAAGGTGGCGACCGAGATCGTGCGCCAGCAGGATGCCTTCCTCGTCAATGGCGTGGATCATCTGCGCCCGCTGAACCTGAAGACGGTGGCCGACGCCATCAAGATGCATGAATCCACTGTCAGCCGGGTGACGTCTAAAAAATACATGTTGACGCCGCGCGGTCTGTTCGAGCTCAAATATTTCTTCAGCGTTTCAATCAGCGCCGTGGAGGGTGGAGACAGCCATTCGGCCGAAGCGGTGCGTCATCGCATCAAGGCCATGATAGCGCAGGAGGCGGCCGAGGCTGTCCTTTCCGATGACGATATCGTCGATAATCTGAAAAAGAACGGCATCGATATCGCCCGCCGCACGGTCGCGAAATATCGCGAGGCGATGAACATTCCCTCTTCCGTGCAAAGGCGTCGGGAAAAGAAGGCGATGGCCAAGCTTTCCGCCTTTTAAGCAATGAGGCCAATCACGTTTATGGCGGTTTTTTGCCGCACCATTGACTCTTGTCACGGCAAGGGCTAGAAGCCCGCCGCACACGTAAGCAAGGTCATTTGTAACGGTTTCACCTCCACCGTCCACGGGCGTAAAATTCGAATGAGGGCTTTTTAAGGTCTTCGAAACGCTTGGATGCGCGCGCGGCTTGACGTAAGCTGGTACTCGCAAATCACTACAAAAAGGAAAATTTCCATGAGTGTGCGTGTATCTGGTAAACATATGGAGATCGGCGAATCTTTCCGTCAGCGGATTGAGGACAATATAGGTCTGGCAGTTACCAAATACTTCGATGGGGGGTATTCAGGCCAGGTGACCGTGGAGAAGTCCGGATCGCGTTTTGCTGCCGACTGCAAGCTGCATCTCGATACGGGTATTGTATTGCATGCGGCCGGTCAGGCAAACGATCCGCAAGCCAGCTTCGACGCCGCTGCCGAGCGTATTGAGAAGCGCCTGCGTCGCTACAAGCGCAAGCTGAAGGACCATCACAATGGTGCGAATGGCGTGTCGCAGGAAATCGCCTATACGGTGATGGATGCTATTCCCGATGAGGACCACGAGGTTCCTGAGGATTACGCACCCACCATTGTGGCGGAAAGTTCGAAACAGATTAAGACCATGTCTGTCGCCAGCGCTGTGATGGCGCTCGACATGACCGACGAACCGGTTCTGCTGTTCCGCAGCCCGGGCAAGGAATATCTCAACATCGTTTACCGGCGTCATGATGGCAATATTGGCTGGATCGACGCGGAAACGATCAAGAGCTGAACAGTCTGACAAGACGTGGGAGGCAGAGCGCGCAAGTGCACATGCCTCCTACATCGTCTCGATGGCATGAAGGAAAAAGAGAATGGCGTTGGCAGATTTGCTGCAACAAGATGCGATTATTCCCGCCCTCAAGGTGAATTCCAAAAAGCAGTTGCTTCAGGAGCTGGCCGCAAAGGCAGCCAGAATTACCGGAGTCTCGGAACGGGAAGTTTTCGACGTCATCCTCCAGCGTGAGAAACTTGGCTCCACCGGTGTGGGCCATGGCATTGCCATTCCGCACGGCAAGCTGAACAGCATTCACCAGATCACCGGGGTTTTCGCGCGTCTTGAAACGCCGGTCGATTTCGAAGCGCTGGACGACCAGCCGGTCGATCTGGTGTTCCTGCTGCTTGCGCCCGAGGGCGCCGGCGCAGATCATCTGAAGGCGCTATCGCGTATTGCGCGGGCGCTGCGCGACCCGGAACTGGTGACCAAGCTGCGTGCCACGGATTCCGACACCGCAATCTACGCCTTCCTCAATCAGGAACAGGCGACGGCTGCCTGAGCGCAACTCGATCCTTTCCGTTAAACGGCAATAAAAAACGCGCCCTGAAGGCGCGTTTTTTATGACGTATGGACAAATGCCTTACGCGTCTTTTTCATTGAGAGACGAGGTGCCCGGTTCGGCAGACGCGGCGGTCTCCACCTTCGGGCCGCCCTTGGCGACACCGACCATGGCGGGGCGCAGCACGCGGTCGCCAATGGTGAAACCGGCCTGGATTACCTGCAGCACGGTATTGTTGGGAACCGCCGTATTCGGAATTTCGAACATGGCCTGATGGAAATTCGGGTCGAACTTCTGGCCCTCGGCATCGATCTTCTTCACACCGTGGCGTTCCAGCGTCGACAGCATCGAACGTTCCGTCATCTCGACCCCTTCGATCAAGCCATTGAGACCAGCTTCGCCATTGGTCTTGAGTTCATCCGGAATTGCTTCCAGCGCGCGGCGAAGATTATCCGAAACGGCAAGCATGTCGCGTGCAAAGGCAGCCAGAGAATAGGCCTTGGCGTCCTTGACATCACGCTCGGTGCGGCGGCGAAGATTGTCCATCTCGGCGGCAAGGCGCAGAAATTTATCGCGCAGATCGGCGTTCTCAGCCTTGAGCAGCTCCACCGGATCGGGCTCTGCCGTTTCGGCCTGTTCTTCACCTGCCTGGGCAAGATCGACAAACTCTTCCGCGACGTCCGCGTCAGGTCCGGGCTTTTTTGTATCGTCGGTCATGACGTTCTCCAGATTAGAATATTGTTGGTTGCGCCCGATATCGAGCTTTGACGGGCAAAAATCAAGGCTTGCGGCGAAAAGCTTGCCGCATTCTCTGACCTTTGCCAGCTTGTCCTACCTTTGCTTGCGGGAAAGGCGCGCCATGATCTGCGCGGTATAATCCACCATCGGCACGATACGCGCATAATTCAGCCTGGTCGGGCCGATAACGCCGACTGCACCCACTACCCGGTTGTCCTCATCGCGATAGGGCGCGACGATCAGGGAGGAACCGGAAAGCGAAAACAATTTGTTTTCAGATCCGATGAAAATCCGGACCCCCGAACCACTTTCCGCAAGGTTGAGAATTTCGATGAGGTTTTCCTTGCGCTCCAGATCGTCGAACAGCAGGCGCACCCGGTCGATATCTTCTTCACCGGCGAGACCCTCGAGCAGGTTGGAGCGTCCGCGCACGATAAGGCGGCCGAGTTTGCCCTCCTCACTGTCACCTGCCCACATGGCGAGACCGCGCTCCACGAGGTCCTGCGCCAGCATACCGAGCTCCGATTGCAGTTCCGCCCGTTGCGTCTGGAACTGGCCGCGCAGTTCCTGCAAGGTCTGGCCGGACAGGTGGGCGTTGATAAAATTCGCCGCCTCGGTCAATTGCGACGAGGAAATGCCCGCCGGCAACTCGATGATGCGGTTTTCGACCTGATTGTGGTCGCCCACCAGCACGGCGAGCGCTTTGGTGGGCTCCAGCCTTATGAATTCCACATGTTTGAGGATGACATCATTCTTGGCGGTCAGCACCAGACCGGCGCCGCGCGACATGCCTGAGAGCATGCGGCTTGCTTCCGTCAGCAACCCTTCCAGCGACTGTTCATGGCCAGCGACCGGCCCGATCTGGCGGTCGATATTGGCCCTCTCCTCCGCTGGCAGGTCACCCACCTGCATAAAGGCGTCAACGAAGAAGCGCAGCCCCGTCTGCGTGGGTAGACGCCCGGCGCTGATATGCGGAGAATAGATGAGGCCGAGCTCCTCGAGATCGCTCATGACGTTGCGGACCGAGGCGGGCGAAAGCGACATCGGCAACAGCCGCGACAGGCTGCGCGAGCCGAGCGGCTCACCCGTATCAAGATAGCCTTCGACGATGCGCCGGAAAATTTCCCGAGACCGTTCATCCAGCAACGATGCTTGATCTTTTGATAGCGGTGCGGAAAAACCCATTTCGTCCGTTCTTTGTCGTTCAAACCAGCTCGCATCAATATAATGCGTTGCAACGCTGCGGCAAAATGGAAATTGGCTTTGCAAAAGCCCAGAGCGCGCCTTAGAAGGCAGGAACCAACATGGAGAGTGGATCATATGCGGCCTTCAGGCAGAAAAACCGACCAGATGCGCAAGGTTTCCTTCGAGCGCAATTTCTCGAAGCATGCCGAGGGCTCCTGTCTCGTTAAGTTTGGCGACACGCATGTGCTCGTTACCGCCAGTCTTGAAGAAAAGACCCCACCGTGGCTGCGCAACAGCGGCAAGGGCTGGGTCACCGCTGAATACGGCATGCTGCCGCGTTCCACCCATGAACGCATGAAGCGCGAGGCTGCCTCCGGCAAGCAGGGCGGACGCACACAGGAAATCCAGCGCCTCATCGGCCGTTCGTTGCGCGCGGTCGTTGATCTGCAGGCACTTGGCGAGCGCCAGATCAGCATCGACTGCGACGTCATTCAGGCCGATGGCGGCACCCGCACCGCCTCCATCACCGGCGCATGGATTGCCCTGCATGATTGCCTGAAGTGGATGGAAACCCGTAACATGATCAAGGTCGAGAAGGTTCTGAAGGACCACATCGCCGCGATCTCCTGTGGCATCTTCGCCAACCAGCCGGTAATCGATCTCGATTATCTCGAAGATTCCTCGGCCGAGACGGATGCCAACTTTGTCATCACGGGCTCGGGCGGCATCGTCGAGGTTCAGGGAACGGCCGAAGGCGCGCCCTTCTCCGAAGAAGAATTTCTGACGCTGCTCGGTCTTGCCAAAGCCGGATGCAGCGAACTGGTTGCCCTTCAGAAACAGGCGATCGCCTGAGCCGACAGGAAAGTACCATGCGCAAGCTCGATACCAGAACGATCGTCGTCGCCAGCCACAACAAGGGCAAGATCGCCGAAATCGCCGATCTGATCGGGCCTTTCGGTTTCTCCGCCAAATCGGCGGCGGAACTGAACTTCTCAGAGCCGGATGAGACGGGCACCACCTTCGAGGAAAATGCCGCCATCAAGGCGCTTGCCTCCGCGAAGGCATCCGGTCTGCCCGCCTTGTCCGACGATTCCGGCCTTGTCATCGACGCGCTTGACGGTGCCCCCGGCGTCTACACCGCCAATTGGGCAGAGACGGCCGATGGGACCCGAGATTTCGCCATGGCAATGCAGAAGGTTGAGGATGCGCTGGCCGAGCGAGGAGCTTCGACGCCGGAAGATCGCACCGCCCGTTTTGTCAGCGTGCTGTGTCTCGCCTGGCCGGACGGGCATGTCGAATATTTCCGCGGCGAAGTTGAAGGCACGGTGGTGTGGCCGCCGCGCGGAGCGAGCGGTTTTGGGTATGATCCGATCTTCAAACCGGAAGGTTATGACACTACATTCGGCGAGATGACGGCGGACGAAAAACACGGCTGGAAACATGGTGATGCGTTTGCACTTTCGCACCGCGCCCGCGCCTTCAAGAAATTCGTAGAAACCTGCCTGGAGGAATGAACCCGATGGTCGGGGAGCATCAACTTTCTGCCCCCGGCGCATCGCTTCTGCCGGATACGGGCGATTCCGGTTTCGGGATCTATCTGCACTGGCCCTTTTGCGCGGCCAAATGCCCCTATTGCGACTTCAACAGCCATGTCCGCCACCGCCCGGTGGATCAGGAACGGTTTACGGCTGCCTTCCTGCGGGAAATGGACCATATGCGGTCTTTGAGCGGCCCGCGCGTCGTGACCAGCATTTTCATGGGCGGCGGCACGCCATCGCTGATGGACCCGCAGACGGTTGGCGCGTTGCTGGATGGCGTTGCGCGCTTCTGGCATGTGCCTGACGGTATCGAGATCACCATGGAGGCCAATCCCTCCAGCGTCGAGGCCGAACGGTTTCGCGGTTATCGCGCGGCGGGTGTCAATCGTGTCTCTCTCGGCGTGCAGGCGCTCAACGACCGCGACCTGAAATTCCTTGGCCGCCTGCATGATGTTGCCGATGCCCTGAAGGCCATCCGGCTGGCGCGGGAGATTTTTCCGCGCATGTCATTCGACCTCATCTATGCCAGGCCGAACCAGACGGTGGCGGAATGGGATGCCGAGCTGAAGGAGGCTGTCTCCTATGCTGTCGACCATCTGTCGCTGTACCAGCTGACGATAGAGGAAGGCACGCCCTTTTATGGCCTGCACAAGGCCGGCAAGCTCATCGTGCCTGACGGCGAGCACTCGGCCGTGCTTTATGAGGCGACGCAGGAAATCACCGAACGTTATGGCATGCCTGCCTACGAGGTTTCCAATCATGCGCGGCCCGGCGCCGAGAGTCGCCATAACCTCACTTACTGGCGCTATGGCGACTATGCCGGCATTGGCCCTGGCGCGCATGGACGCCTGACGCGTGGCGCCTCCAAGCTCGCCACTGCCACGGAGCGGCACCCCGAGACCTGGCTCGAAACCGTCGAGCGGGAAGGCCATGGCATGGTCGATCAGGAGTTGCTCGGCGTCGACGAGCAGGCCGACGAATTGCTGCTGATGGGGCTTCGCCTGCGCGAGGGCATCGACCTCGCCCGCTGGAGCGATCTTTCCGGCCGCGACCTCGACCCGGAAAAGGAAGAGTTTCTCCTCCAGCACGGTTTCGTGGAAAGGCTCGGCAATTCCCGCTTGCGCTGCACACCATCAGGCATGCTTATTCTGGATGCCGTGGTAGCCGATCTCGCCTGCTGACACCGGCAGCGTCCTGCATCACCCCATAGACAAGACGACAATAAAAAAGCGGCCCGAAGGCCGCTTCTTTTTTATGCGTTGTTTTCGTTGATCAGGCGCTTCAGCAACTCGACCTCATGGCCGAGCTTGGTGTCACCGGAGATCAGCTCCTCGATCTTGCGCACGGCGTGCAGAACCGTGGTGTGATCGCGACCACCGAACCGGCGGCCAATCTCCGGGAAAGACCGCGGCGTCAGCATCTTGGCGAGATACATGGCGATCTGGCGCGGTTTGACGATGACGCGGGTGCGGCGGTTGGACACCAGCTCCTGCCGTGACACATTATAATGCTTGGCAACGATGCGCTGAATGTCCTCGATACGCACACGCTTGGCTTCACCCGTCCCGACAAGATGCGACAGCAGCTCATCGACACGATCGACCGAAAGGTTCGGCTCGAAAGAGCGGCGGAACATCAGCTGGTTGAAGGCGCCTTCCAGCTCGCGGCCGCTTGCGGTCACGCTTTTCGCCACATGGGTCAGGATTTCGTCCGAAATCTCGAACGACGGATCGTCCTGACGGGCCGAGCCGAGACGGCGGTTCAGCATTTCGTAGCGCATGTCGTAATCGGGACCTTCGATCTCGATCGCCATGCCACCCTGAAGGCGGGAACGGACACGCGGATCGAGCGATTCCAGCTCCCATGGCGCACGGTCAGCTGCGACGACGACCTGCTTGGCGCTATCGAGCAACATGTTCAGCAGATGGCAGAATTCGTGCTGGATCATCTTGCCCTGCAGGAACTGCATGTCGTCGATCACGAGCAGGTCGATGTTACGCAGCGTGTCCTTCAGCGTCAGCGCATCGTTGTCGCGGATTGCGGTCGCGAAACGCCACATGAAATATTCGGCCGTCAGATAGACCACGCGCGGATTGCGCGGGCTGTCGATCGCCGCATTGGCGATGGCCTGCAGAAGATGTGTCTTGCCGAGGCCAACACCCGCGTGAATGAACAGCGGATTGAAGCGCACGGCTCCGGCACCGGCTTCCGCGATTGTTTTTGCCGCCGCAAGTGCGACACGGTTGGATGAGCCTTCGACAAAGGTATCGAAGGTAAAACGTGTATCGAGCGGCGAGCCGAACAGCGGCCCGGAACCACCCTGGCGCAATGTCACCTGCGCCGCAGCAGGCTGTGCCGCAGGCGCCGTCGCGGGCTGCGACGGAATAAAGGACTTGTTACGCGGAGCCGCACCGACCTCCTGAGCGGGCTGTGCCCGTTCTTCAGTCTGCGCCGGGCGAACCGGACGGCTGGCCGAGCGGACAAGAATCTCCACCTTCAGCACATCCGGATCCTCGCTCTGCACGAGGTTGGTGATCAGATCCATGTAACGGTTGTTGATCCAGGACTTCAGAAAGGTCGTCGGAACGGTAAAGCGAACGACGCTTTTCGAAACGGTATGGAGTTTGAGCCGTGCGAACCAGCTTGCATAGACCTCGGGACCAACCTGTGCCTTGAGCCGTGCGCTAAAACGTTCAAACAGCGCATCATGCATCATTGCCGATTTATCCCCTGCCGCATCTGAGCAAGCTGCATCACATGCCTTTGGTGCGCGGTCCCCATCAGCCACCGCACCCATCGCCAAATTCAATTGCATATTGCCGCCTTTCAAATTGCCAATCATAGCCTGACGATCAAATATCGACCGCCAGGGATCCCCCTCGTTTATTTTTGCCCCCAACGTTCCCCTCGAAAGAACGATAGAGGCGATTACCCGCTTGCGAGTCGGTTATCCCATTTCACTCCCCTTCATGGAGAGACCTGCGACACGCTAAAAACGCTCCTTTCGTCACAACCTTAAGGCGCATTCTTGAAGACAAAAAGCCCCCGCCCGTTCCGAGACCGAAACGGCACAAAAAGCTCCATGACCTGAAAAAACGGACCCCGAAAGAACCGCCAGCAAGAAGGTGAATATCGTCGATATGTTCATCGAGATAATCTGTGGACTGAGATCCGCACCCCTTGTTGAAATGCATTTAGGCAGGATCGGGGGGAGAGATCAATGGCGTTTTTTCTGCAAAAACGTAGATCGGCCATTGACTCACAATGGCCGTTTTGCATCACCGGCGGGGCGCGAAGCAGAATCGCTTATGAATCAATGAGATTCAATTTTGGCAATTTTTGAGAGCCGATTTTACCAAAAAAATAAAAATCTTCTTGACTCAAAAACCGCCGCGACTTCCGTAGAGAAAGCCTCCCATTCTCCAGGAGACCTCCTGCAAGTATTTGTTTTTGCTTTAATTTTCCTGTCGTCCATCTGACATGCGTTTGTCACGTTACGGCAGCAATGGTTAACGGGCAGTTAGAATCACAAAAAGCCCGGTCAAAAGACCAGGCTTTTTGAATAGTTATTTGTGATTAGCCGGATTAGGCGGAAAGTGCCTTAACGCGCTGGGCAAGACGCGACACCTTGCGGGATGCCGTGTTGCCATGCAGAACGCCGCGGGTCGCTGCGCGCTGGATCTCAGGCTGGGCTGCCTTCAGAGCTTCGGTAGCGACTGCCAGATCACCGGTAGCGATTGCTTCCTCGACCTTGCGGATGAAGCCGCGAACGCGCGAACGGCGAGCCTTGTTGACTGCGGTACGGCGAGCGATCTTGCGGGTCGCCTTTTTCGCCGAAGTTGTATTGGCCATGTATGCCTCTCTTCGAATTCAAACCAAATTCCGCAACCA
>JAEXMK010000121.1 GCA_023444445.1 Pseudomonadota bacterium
GTGCGCGGATACCCCATTTGGGCGCTTCGAAAATGATGACGCCGTATAGATGTTTGCAATCGACCAGAGTCAAACCGCTTCAAAATCAAGCTTGCAACGGGGGAACAGTCCATAGATGTAGAACGACGCCGTGCTCATTCCATGCTCCCGGCATAAATCTGGCAAGAGGATGCCGCCTTCCGCCTGGCGCAAGATGGCAAGGATTTGTGGTTCACTAAATCTGCTCATCTTCATCAAAATCTCCTCGATCATAAAGCCCGAGAAAATTCTACTTTTGAAGCCCGTTATTTGCCGGGGGGATTACCCGCGCAAGGCGGCCCACGCCGGAGGGGTACCGAAAATCCTTGCGCCGTCAGCATGAATGACGCGGCGCAAATGACAAAAAAGCCCGCTACCTGGCGGGGTAGCGGGCTCTACGCGATAGCGCTGTTAGGGCAACGCCGCCGCAGTCTCTGATGCCATCGCGTTGGCACTCTGTGTCGTTGGAAAATAGATTATCTACGATAGGTTGCGAAAGGCTTACGCGAATTTGTAAAAAAAGGGATCACCACGGCGCAGGTTTCACTGGGGCTGCCGGAAATGGGCCTTGGCACAAGTATCGGACTTCATACTGCGCCGCGACGATCAGGAAGGTTGACTTTGTCGTGCATGTACGACCGGTCGTCTGGAGCCACTCGATTGCCGCATTCTCATACCATGCAGGGGATGTTTCTGTGGCGATCGCCGTAGGACTCGCGGTGCTCTGCTGCGGATTAATCTCTTGTGAGTCTCTTGCAATCAGAAGGCGGTTTTCTAGTGGCTTGTCGAAAATCCGAAAAGTCAATCCGCTCGTGGCACTCTGCCATGTGACAGGGTGGATACCTTTAAAATCGTTCGTCGCATAGTTTATACTAGAGCATCCGGCTGCTGCTAAAAGCACCACACCAGCGATTCCGTGATAGCGCGAATGCATGCATGTCCCCTTTGATAATGGGATGACACTACATCTACTTTCTTCGCGGTCAAGCTGAACGTGAATACCAGCGCACAGCATAATTACTGGGCGTGAAAACATTCCAAGTAGCGCACCAAAAAAGAGGCCCGTCGCACGCAATATGGCGACGAGGCCTCATGCCGCGGCCTGTTTCAGGGGACACGCGACGGCTGACCTTAACGCCGCAGATGAGACGATGCAATCAGAATAAGCGCCACGCAAACAGCCGCGGTCGGCCAGAAGTCGGTGGTACCGTCCCATGACCAGTTCCAAAAATAATAGCCTTCAAGATGAGGCGGAGGCATATGGACGGAGACCTCATAGTCGCGTTTCTCCCGGCCGTGAAAATGGCCTGCGGCAAACGCCAGACCTATAATCCAAGATTGTCGCCAGTTGAAAAACACCCTGAAGAGTGCTGCGACGATTGCGGCCATGATAACAGCTTCGAGAATATGGCCCGCCCAGTCCCAGTGCTGCTGAACATAGTTCCAATCTATCATCTTCCGTCGCTCTTATTCAGATTGAGTTCGTAAGCGACAATCCAAAAATTACAGTCATACGAAGATCATGGCTCGGATAACGCTTCTCGTCACGATAGTTTAAGCGAACCGCGCAAATCTTCTAGTAGAGACTGAGTTAAAGCTGGTCATAGGAGTGGTGGTTTCGATAACGAGGATGCGCTGGTCAACGCCGCAGCGCATTGAAAGCCGGTGCTTGCGCTCCCGCCTACAAGTTTCCGAAACGGCGTTCGTCATTTTGGGAGGTAGCCTTGCTCCTTAAGCCAGTCCGTTACCAGCTTTTCCATCAGCGAAGACGTGGACCGCGAATCATCCTTCGCAGCCTTTTCCAAGGCGCTTTTTATTTCAGGCGGGAGCCTGAAGGAGACAGGTAGGCTCTTGTGCATTATTTGTAGTTATCTGTAGTTGACTGATGCCGCTCAGCTACATATAACTACAGATGCATTAATCAATCAAGCGGCCCGTTGTCGAGCTACTGGGGCTATTCAGGGCATAGGAAATCGCGCTTACCGTCAGACCAAACATTCCATGCTTAAACACAACACAGTCCCGTCAAACTGAAGCACCCCAAACAGCGCCCAAAAAGACCTGCTGGCACACGGACTCGAAATCGAAGTAGTCCTAACATCATCCGACAAGCGATGCGACATGAAGGTGGGGGAAAATAGCGTTCTCACCCGCATTCATCTTCTGCAGGTATGAGGCCCGACGCTGCCGGTAGCGCGCCCTAGCCGCAAAGGCGGGCGACTATCTCGCACGAGCAATTGCGCTATTAAATTCTGATTGATGGCGAAATTGGAAGATTTCGGTTTCCTTCTCGCAAAGTGGGTTGTGCCGTGTACTTTGACGTGTGAAACTACCAGTGACTTTACATGATAGTTCAACGAGAATGCACAGATCGACTAAGCAGCTTGACGATAGAAGCTTTACTAGTGCGTGCTGGGCAGCGCTTCGCTTGGCGTTTACACTGTACTGGAGGTTTTGGCCGCAACTGACCGCAATATGGTTGTCAGGCTTTATCGGAAACACCCTTCTTAACGAGTTGGCGGCAAAGATCGGTCGCTGGAACTCACTTGCCGGCCTGTCAACCCTTTCTCTGGTCGTCCTTCTCAAGCTCGTCATTATAATCTCGCTTTTCGACATGGTACGACCTGGATTGGTGTGTCTCGACGCAGCCAGTAGCAGACCCGCCTCAACAGCCAACCAGACGCTGCAGGTGCCGCGCGCCAATTTCGTGACTGCGCTGTCACTTTCACTGATCCCGTTCTTTGCCTTTTACACTGCGTGGGGCTTCCTGGCCGATACGATCCGGGATTACTCCCGCCTTTCGCTTGACCTCATGCTTGCGGGCGACGGCAGCAAGCTCTTGGAAGTGTCGGACGGTGAGTGGCTGTTCGCTCCAATAGCGGTAGCATGGCTCATAAGGCGCGGCGCGAAAGCGCTTCATCAACGATCAAAAGCCTCGATCTGGCCGATCATCATCGTCATCTGTGAAGCCAACTGGGTATTTATAGGGATATTTGTGTTTTCGAATTGGCAAGGAGAAATCCGCGCTTGGCTTTCGCACCTGCCTGAGACAATTGGCATATTCTTGGGATTGTTGCAGCCTGTGAGCGAGGCCTCCGCGCAGGGCGTGCCACCTCCCCCAGAAACTGCGATTGACGCCTTTGACGTGCGCCTCAAAAGTATTTTCTTTTATAGCATTTATCCTGTGGTGTGGATGACGCTCGCGGCATTGATTTACGGTTACGACATCAACGGGGAGCGACCGCTCTCAAGTCAGCGCGTTGCGGGAGCTATTGCGAAATGGAATAGGGTGCCGAAAATAGTACGCGACTTCATTTCCCATTTCGTCGCCGGCACGGTAAAGCGCTACCGCGCACTAGCGGAAGGCGTTGGCCTCACAATCGGTTCAGGCATCGCACTCACTCTTTTTGCCGCGGTGACCTATCGGCTTCTCGACTGGGCTTCCGCTTGGGCCTGGTTTGGCATTTCGCAGTGGATCGGTCCACAGAATGTCATGTTGTGGCAGATCATCGCTCAGGCGATTTCGCTGTTTTTCGGTACTCCCAGCGATCCCGGATACGGCTTGCTTATCATGCCTATGAAGGTCTGCCTGCTGAGCGCAACGCTTGAAGTGGGCTTTTCCAAAGGCCGTGAATGGCGCATACGGGCGTGAAGATGCTAACTGTTGGTTCGAAACCAGCATAAGGCGGCAAAGATGATCAATCCAGTTTTAGCGGAATGGACAATGCCCAGGGCCGAGTTGAAGCGAAACTGATTCGTACGGAAAGGCTAGCAACCGCTTCCGCTGGGACGACAAATTTCTCTTCTATCAGTGCTGATTGCCCCTTTGCAGGAGGGTTCAACGACGCGATGCCGCAGTTATCTGCCGGCAGCTGTGTGGGATCGAGCTCCCGGCTTATGTTTCGCGAAAGGCTGAGATCGAGTGGCAACCAGCGCCGGCCTTCTCTGTCACCAAGGCTAACCTGACATTGTGACCATCCATCGCCAATATTACTTTCCGCCTCGACGTCCAGCCGCACAACAACAAGTCGCATTTCGCCTGGAAGCTTGATATTTTTATCTTTGCCATCTCCAAATAGACGAGCTGACTCAAGACGCCAACTGGCACCCGCGTAAACGAGATTTTGCGCGTCCTCGACGAAGTTTCTTTCGCTGCGACGTGCATATTCCTCAATATTTCGCCAGGCATTTGCCGCCAATGAGGCCGTGATCAGAACCGGCAGACTGATCAGCGAAATCCACCAGAGCCTGCGTTCGCCTTCACATGCCATCTTTGCCAATCTCTAGCACAGCTTTGGGCGCGGATGTGTCAGGCTCAAGTAATATATCGAGTTGATCGGCAAGCTGCGGCGCATATTGTTGTGAAAGCGCGAGTACCATGTGGCTCGTTTCACTTTCCGGCAACTCAAAAACAAAGACACCCTTGGTTGGCAACCCGGGTTGGACCGATTTCTCTGAAAGCGCCCCTTGTGCACGGGATGACTGGCGATACATACGTCCCGACGTCCCTGTTATCGTTGCAGCCCTCACGTGTGTCGTTTCGTTGAAAGCCTGCAACTGCGCCGAAACGACGATCCAGATCCCCGATGTAGTTCGCTCGATAGGTTTACCAAACTGGATAAATGCAATGGATTTTGACATTTTTACCGGCCCGACTTTTGCGCCGAACATAGTTCCCGAAACAAATTCGCCTTGTTTGCCTTGCGTTCTGATCGGTCCAGTTAGGGTGGCATAAGATGGGGTCGTATCCTTGAGCGTTGAAAGAAGTGTAGCCGCAACGCCAACGATAGCAATATGGGAAATCAATAGCCTCAAGGCATTTCACCCGACTTTTGGCCGACGGACAGCGCCAGTTCAAGATGCGCGACCGCACCGGAAGGAAACCAGCCGGGGGCCGCATAAAGGTTGTCACGTCGCTTAAAAACGTCGCCTTCGACGGCCACTTCGAGCTTTTTCGGAAGCGGGATGGCCTCCGGCACTTCCCACATCGCTGTCACCCTTTCGGGCATCATTGGCTGTAGATCACCCAAGCTCTCTCGATCTCGGTCGAGGTAAAATTGCGGTCTGGAGGCGTTTTTTAGATTTCTCAACTTCAGGAGGTCACCGTATATGTTCGAGCTTTCGCCGGAGCGATTTTGGAGAACCATCTCTAACAAAATCGCTTGCATACCCGGCCCTATTCTGGTGCCATCGGGTCGCAATGAAGTTTTTTTTGCAGAAATCAGTGTCACTTGCCACCGGCCTGCATTTACTGGGATGTTTACCTGCACATTAGGAACAACACTCTCTTCTCGGCTCTCATAAAGCGAATAGCCGAAGGCAACTCCGGCAGCCACCAGACCACCGAGACTTGTGAAAATCTTTTTCACAAGCGCACTGTCGGACTTTCTTTTTTTCCAACCGGACATGCAACCTTTCCGCACCGCCTCCCGGTCGGGAAATGTGCGTAGTCAAACTGACAACGTCAAGGCCATTCCAGAGTTATCTGACAACGATCATATGGAAAGTACAGAGCGATCCGGCATTGTCTCGACGCTCTAAAACAAGCCTCATGCGAATGGTAGCCACGATCAGGCTTTGTAGAGGCTTATACTTGAAAGATAACCAACATCCGCAATGTTGTCCCGGCATTCCTAACGTTATGATTGGCGCTTAATTGGCGCTGGCCCCGACGTTTCGCGGCAGATGAATCGTGCACCCAGCACAACTTTCATATCCTGCATGCTCTCTCCGTACACGATAGCGTCCTGCAAAAGCTTCAACGCATGTCTTCCCGCTTCCTGCGACAAGCCACTAAGGGTGGAGAGGGCGGGATGAGTCATCGCGGGGAGCGCGTCGTCGCAACCGATGAGGCTCATGTCCCTCGGCACGACGATCCCCATGGCCGAGAGCCGGGCGTGAGCGCCCTGCGCGGTCAGATCGTCAAAGGCAAGGATCGCGGTCACGCCCGCTGCAACGGACTCCTCGGCGGCCTTTTCGCCGCCTTCGAAGCTCGGCTCGGACAGCTGGATGACCTCGAAGCGGATGCCTGCGCCCTTGCATGCTACGGTTGCGGCTTCAAGTCGCTGCTGGTTCGACCAGGATTCCTTCGGGCCGGAGAGATAGGCGATATCACCATGGCCGTTCTCGATGAGGAAACCGATCGCCTCCCTCACCGCCGCCTGCGTGTCTATCAGCACGCGCGGCAATCCCGCGATGTCGCGATTGATCAGGGTTATCGGGTGCCTTTCGGCATGGGCCCGCACCTGCGCCTCGCTAAGTCGAGTCGAAGCCAGGATGATGCCGTCGGTCTGGCTAGCCAGACGCTGGAAAAGCGTGTTTTCCCGCGTCGCGCTTTCACCGGAAGAGCCCAGGAACAGACAGAGATCATAGGCGTCGGCATTCTGCTGAATGGCCTTGATGAGCGGCGGAAAGAACGGGTTGGCAATATCCGGGACGAGCAGACCGATATTGCCCGTCCGGCCGGTGGACAGCGCACGGGCCATGTTGTTCGGCCGATAGCCGAGTTCCTCCGCAATCGACAATATCTGCTCGACCGTCTTCGGATTGAGCAGATCCGGCCGGCTGAAGGCGCGCGAAACCGTCGAGCGGGAGGTATTCGCGCGATGCGCTATTTCCTCCAGCGTCGGCTTCGCGCGTTCCTTCGACTTTTGTTCCTTCTTACCAGCGATAGTCCTGCCCCCCGTTATCGGCACTGAGAGCGGCCAGTGCCGCGATACGACTTGCCAGAAGCGCTTCCTCTGTCGATACCTGCAAAGGTGCGACCCCTGTCAATGCATCGAGAGCATCCTGCGCCGGCCCGATGGGCGACGGCAGTTCCGGCTCCCAGAGGCGGCGTCCATCGGTTTCCACCAGCAGGCGCCCCTCTCCAAACAGAATATCCATGCGTCCACGGGTTCCGACAAGACGCATTGCGTAATCGCCATGCCGGATCGCGGCTTCCGGTTGACGCCAGTCCATGTCGATTGCCGCCTGCACACCGGAATCAAGGGTCAACAGCGCACGTCCCGCAAGGGAAAATGCTGGGTGCCCCTCGGGATGGCGAGGGCTTTTCCATCCGCTGATCCGGCCCGATGACGCCTCCGTCAGCCATAGCACAAGATCGATGTCATGCACCGCGAGATCATTGACGATCGTGCCGTAGAGCGAGGGATCAAAGAACCATGCGGGCCGCGCCGACGGCAGGAGCTTGTGCGGCCCGGTTGCGGTAACGGCGACGAGATCGCCGATCTCCCCGCCCAAGAAGAGTTCGCGGGCTTTTCTGGTCACCGGATAAAAGCGCTTTTCCAGCATCAATGCCACACGGTTGCGGCCATTATCGGCCCTTCCGATCCGCTCCACCTCTTCCACGGTCAAGGCGAGAGGTTTGTCGGCGATGGCGAAAATATTCCTTTCAAGGCATGCCTCGATAAGACCGGCGCGCAGGCCAGGTTCGGCGACCACGGCGGCACCGTCGATTTCGTGCGCAGCAAGAAGCGTATCGAGATCCGCATAGGCCGGAACGCCCAGTTTTTCGCTGAAGCTGCGGCGACGTTGCTCGTTATGATCGGCCAGCGCCACAAGCTCGACGTCTTTGCGTCCGGCAAGGCCATCGGTGACATAGCTGACATGGCCATGGGCCGCACCGAGTATGGCAAGTTTTTTTACCGACATCACGCGTCTCCCACGTCGCTCATGACAATTCTGCGTCCGGTTTCAGCAGATCGATAGATGGCGGTGATGACACGCACCGCTTCGAGACCGTCCCGGAAGGTAATGTCCGCCGGACGCCCATCGCGGATTGCATCGCGGATATCGAGCCACTGGTCGACGTGCCCCCGAATACCGATGCTGACCTGACTGCCGGCACCACTTTTGATCGAGGCATCGGCGGCGGTCGGCAGAGGCTGATCGGGGAATGTCCACTCAACGACATCCGTATGATTGATCCCCACATGGCCGCGATCCGTGAACACCATCAACGAGGCGGGGCGCCCGGGAGGCGTCGCCGTGCTGGTGACGATGATGCCCCGTGCACCATTCTGGAAGGTCAGAAGGGCCTGGCAGAGGTCCTCGCTGCCGCCTTCACGTCCAGCGATATTGGTCGCCTCCGCCATGACGCTTGCGACCGGGCCAAAAAGCCAGAGCATGAGATCGAGGGTATGGATGCCCTGGTTGAACAGCGATCCGCCGCCTTGCACATCGAGCTTTCGCCACGGCTTTTCATCGTAATAGGCATCCGCGCGGTGCCAGTAGACCTGACCTTCGATGGCTACGGGCCGCCCCAGATCGCCGGAGCGCAGACGGCGATGGATATCCTGATGCTGCGCCTCCAGACGCCGCTGCGACATGGTGGAGCAGACAAGACCCGCCGCCTGCGAACGCCGATAAAGATCGATCGCCTCATCGAGATCGACGGCCAGCGGTTTTTCCACGACGACATGCAGGCCCTTATCCAGTGCGGCCCGCGCCGGCGCATAATGGGTGCCGCTCGGAGTGGCGATCACGACGACATCAAGACTCGCCTGCTCGATCATCGATGCGGCATCGGAGAAAAGGCGCACGCCCTGCGGCGCGGCGAAGAGTTCCAGCTCTTCCTCGGTGCCGCCTGCGACGGCGGTCAACTCGAGACCTTCAGTGGCGCCGATCGCATCGCGATGAACTCTGCCAATTGTTCCAGGCCCAACCAGCCCGACCTTGATGACCGACACGTCTGTCTCCTTCCTGAGCGCGCGCATTACAGATGATGTCTATGCAACCGATTTCATAAAATTTTGCAATAGGCATTCCACATAAATTATTGATCTGTTGCAAATTGCGGCAATCAGGATGATTACGTGTAAAAAAATCCGCAAAAAACACTATTGACTTATGCAATCGGTTGCATTTCTCTGAAGGCAACAAATGGGGAGTTTACATATGTCGTCGTCATGGCAGGTCGATCGTCTCGTCATCCGGAGCGGAGCGTCGCGTAGCGATATGGCCAGGATGGCCAGTCTCGACCTCGCTGCCACGCTGCGCCAGCGTCTCGCTGCTAAGGATCGCGTTTCGGTCATGTTCGCCGCCGCTCCCAGCCAGCAGGATACGCTTGCCCTCCTCTGCCAGGAAAAGGATATCGATTGGTCGCGGATCACGGCCTTTCACATGGACGAATACATAGGACTTGAGGCTGACCATACGGCGCGTTTCGCCAACTGGCTCGACCGGCATCTGTTTTCACGCCTGCCATTCGGAACCGTACATCGCATCGAGCCGCATCGTTTCGCTTCTGCCGAAGCCTGCGCCGCCGATTATGCCCGCCGCCTCGCCGCCGAACCGCTCGACCTCGTATGCCTCGGCGTCGGCATCAACGGCCATCTTGCCTTCAACGATCCGCCGGAAGCGCGGTTCGACGAAAAAGATGCGGTCAAAGTCGTGACGCTTGCAGATGATTGCCGCGTGCAGCAGGTGGAAGACGAATGTTTCGCCGAACTGTCAGACGTGCCGCAGCAGGCCATCACCGTTACCATTCCTGCACTTCTAGCCGCAGCCAGCATGATATGCGTCGTGCCCGGCGCGCTCAAGAAAGAGGCGATCACACGTATGCTGACCGGGCCGGTTGCGGAAGACTGCCCCGCGAGTATCCTGCGCACCCATAATCAGGCGCGGCTCTATATCGATGGTGATTCCATGCCCGACATCGACAGGAGCGCGGCATGATCGTCGGACGCGATGCGCTCAGCGGACGGCTTATCGGCCTTGCCGTCGAAAACGGCAGGATCGCCGCTCTTCGTCCTATAGAGGAAGATCTCGGCGGGGATATTCCCTGGCTGGCGCCGGGTCTTGTCGATCTGCAGGTGAACGGGTGGGGCGGGCATGACTTCAATGGCCATGATATCAACGAAGAGAAGGTCCTCGCTATTGCTGTGGGAATGCGCTGCCAGGGCATCAGGGCTTTCCTGCCGACGCTGATCACCGCATCAAGCGATACGATCTGCAACGCACTTTCCGTCATCGCGGCCGCCCGCAAAAAATATCAATGGCTCGCCAAGATGATTCCGGGCGTCCACGTTGAAGGCCCTTTCATCTCACCGGAAGACGGGGCACGGGGCGCTCATCCACGGGAACATGTTCGCGCCCCTTCCCGCACGGAGTTCGATCAATGGCAAGAAGCCTCGGGCGGAATTGTGCGACTGGTGACCCTTTGCCCTAAACAGGCCGATGCCTGCAGCTTCATTCATCACCTGCGCAGTTCCGGTTGCCTTGTTTCCATTGGGCATTCTTCGGCAGAAAGTACCGATATCGCTGAGGCATCACAAGCGGGAGCCGGCTTCAGCACCCATCTTGGCAACGGCGTCTCCCAGACATTGCCGCGTCATCCGAACCTGATCTGGGCACAGCTCGCCAATGACAGATTGCAGGCGATGTTCATCGCCGACGGCCACCATCTGGACCGGGTAACCCTCACCGCAATGTTGAGAGCGAAGGGAATGCAAAGATCGATCCTTGTCAGCGATATGGTTGCGCTCGCGGGCATGCCACCAGGGCGCTATCGGCAGCCGGTCGGCGGCGACGTGGAGCTTTCGGCCGAAGGCCGCCTGTCCATGTCGGGTACGCGACTGCTCGCCGGCGCGGCAAAACCGCTTTCGGACGGCGTCGCATTGGTCGCCGGTCTGGAAGGCTTCAGCCTTTCGGATGCCATCACCATGGCTGCGATCAATCCGGCAAAGGCGCTCGGTCTCGAAACCGGTCTGCGTGAAGGCGCCCCGGCGGACTTCATCGCCTTCCGCTGGTCGCCGGGGGAAGCGGGGCTGCGTCTTTGCGAGCCGGCATCGGGGACGGAACTCTCCGCCTCTCAACAAGCATAATGGGGAAGTAAGATGGCACGGGTGGAAATCCACAAACTGCATAAACATTACGGCGACTTTCACGCCCTGCGCGATCTCAACGTTGCGATGGAAGATGGGGAGTTCGTTGTGCTCGTCGGACCTTCCGGTTGCGGCAAATCCACCCTCCTCAGAATGATTGCGGGGCTTGAGGATGTTTCGGACGGTGAAATCCACATCGATGGCCGGGTGATCAACGACGTCGAGTCGAAAGACCGCGATATCGCGATGGTGTTTCAAAACTACGCGCTTTATCCGCACATGACCGTTTACGACAACATGGCTTTCTCGATGAAGCTGCGCCGCGCCCCGGCCGACCGCATCCGCACGGAAGTCGAAGCCGCAGCCGGAATCCTTGGCCTCAGCGACTATCTGGGGCGCTATCCCCGCCAGCTTTCGGGCGGCCAGCGCCAGCGCGTCGCCATGGGACGCGCAATCGTGCGCAAGCCGAAGGTCTTCCTGTTTGACGAACCGCTCTCAAATCTGGACGCGAAGTTGCGCGTGAAGATGCGCTCGGAGATCAAGTCGCTGCACCGCCGGCTGGGTAACACGATGATCTACGTTACCCACGACCAGGTCGAAGCCATGACGATGGCGGACAGGATCGTGGTCATGCAGGGCGGCATCATCGAGCAGGTCGGCTCGCCGCTGGAACTGTACGACCGGCCCGCCAACCTCTTCGTCGCAGGCTTCATCGGCTCCCCGGCAATGAATTTTCTCGAAGGACTTTCGACGGAAACGGATTTCGTGATGCGGAACGGTACAAAAATACCGCTTCCGACACGATTGGGCCGCTCCTCGGGTGAGGTGCTGCTCGGCATCCGGCCCGAAAGCCTGCTCCTCTGCACTGCGGACGATCCAGCCCGCATCGAGGCCTCAATTGTTTCCGTGGAGCCCACGGGCGCGGAAAGCCACGCTACGCTGACACTCGGCGGACAGGAAGTGACCTCCGTTTTCCGGGAAAGATTGCCGGACAATCCGGGTGCCACCCTATCGCTGAAACTATCACCTGCCGGAACGCACCTGTTCGACAAGACAACCGGGGCAAGAATCGAAGGTGATCAGCGCTAACCAATAAATACAACGATAAAAACAGTCGATTTCGTAAGAGGAGAACAGAAATGGCATTGCATCCCTTCAAGACACTACCCATTGCCGCACTTCTGGCTGGCCTTTCCTGGACAGCGCAGGCGGAAACCCTGACGCTTTGGGGCGGATCACCCGAGCTCGAACCCTTCTACAAATATGTAGCCGGCCAAATGAAAGCCGCACATCCGGATTTCGAGCTGAAAGTCGAAACCATCAGCCTGCGCGAACATGAAAAACGTCTGGCCTTTGCCCTGCCCGCTGGTTCTGCTGCTGATATCGTCGAAATGCAGTCCGAGGCGCCACGTTACGTGCAGTCCGGCCTGCTGGCGCCGGCGCCGGATAAAGTGGCCGCCTTCGTGAAAGACCCGAAAAACTTCAACTCCGTCTATTCCGCTGCCGTCTCGGATGGCGGGCATATCTATGGCGTACCGCTTTATCACGGCCAGGCGGCGCTCTATTACAACACCGAGAAATTCGCCAAGGCCGGCCTCTCCGGCGCGCCGAAGACCATGGAGCAATATTCCGAGTATGCCGCCAAACTGACCGAGCGGGATGCTTCCGGAAACCCCACCGCCAGCGGCTGGTCCATGCGCCTGTCCGGTGGTGGCCAGGGCATCAGCGAAAAGTTCTGGATCAATCTTCATCAATTCGGCGGCACGCTGATCGAGAAGAAGGGCGAAGGCTGGAAAGCGGCGATTGCCAGCGAGGCCGGCCGAAAGACACTGAAGCAATATCTCGAGCAGCTTTTTGTAGCCAAAACCGTCAGTCCGCAAATGAAGGCGGATGCGGAAGCATTCGAACTTGGTCAGACCGCGATGTTCATTCGCGAATCCTGGGTCATCGGCGACATCGCCAAGAAGGCGCCGAACCTGAAATATGCGACCGCGCCGCTACCGAAGGGCTCACTGGTAGTGCCGGCGTCGCTGTTTGTGCCAGCCGAAAACGATCGCAGCGCACTTGCCTGGGAGTTCGTTGAAAAGACGAACGCGCCTGAGAACCTGCAATGGCTGCTACAGAATGTTGGCTGGCTGCCGTCGCGGGACAATATCGACTACGCAGCCGTGATCGCCCATAATCCGGCTCTGGAAGCATTTGCCGCCCCGCCCAAGGATTACACCTATTTCAGCCTGCCGCCGATTGCGCCCTCCAGCGAAATATTGACCCGTTTCGCCGCCCGTCTCGAAGCCGCTTTCGCCAATCCGGCGCTCGCGACGGACGATGCAGGTATCGATCGCGTGCTTGCCGACGCGGCCAAGGAGATCGACTCCATTCTGGAACGGGAAGGCCTGTTGGCGAAATAATCGCCAGCGCCTGAAGCATTGTGCCGGGGACAGCAAGGCTATCCCCGCGACGAAAGGACCGTCAGATGAAACGCCGCAAACAATTGACCTTCGTGATAAGTGCGCTGGCCGTGCCGCTGACGCTGTTCGTGCTCGTCCGGGTCGTGCCTATCTTCGAGACGTTACGGCTCAGCCTGTTCAAATGGGATATCATTTCCCGCAACAAGCCCTTTATCGGCCTCGCCAATTTTCAGGAACTTGCGGGCGATCCGCTGTTCCTCGAAGCCCTGCGCAACACCACGATCATCGCTGTCGGTGTGCTGGCCTTGACAATCCCCCTCGCGCTCGGTCTCGCCGCCCTCATTCAATATCGCTTTGGCAGCGCATTGGCGGGTTTTTACGAGACCAGCGTCTTCATTCCCCATATCGTATCGCTCGTGCCGGCCGCCATGGCCTGGAAATGGGTTTTCGATGCGCAACTCGGGCCGTTGAATGCTTTCCTCGGCTTCTTTGGCATACCTGCACAGGCCTGGCTTTTTGACCCCGTCTGGTCAATCGTCTGCATCATCGTTTTATGCTCCTGGCAGGCACTTGGATACGCAGTCCTGATCTTCCTGATCGGCCTGCGCAACATCCCAGTTTCGCTCTATGAGGCCGCCCGGCTGGACGGTGCGACGGCATGGGAATGTTTCCGGCACATCTCCGTGCCGCAACTGCGGCCCGTGACACTTTATGTATCGGTTGTCACGATGATCGCCGCCTTCAATATTTACGGCCAGGCTTTCGTGCTCGCCTCGGACTCGCAGGGCGCGCCGGGCAAGCTCGTCAGGGTGTTGGTGCTCGACATGCTGGAAAACAGCTTCCGCAATTACCGCGTCGGATACGCTGCAGCGGAAGCCGTGGTGCTTCTCGCCATCGTGCTTTTTCTGACGGCCGGTCAATTCGTTTTCTTCCGTGACAAGGCGGCGCGCCGATGAACCACACGTTACAGAACCCAAAATCCGGGCGTTTTTCCTTCCGCAAGCTCATCGTGGACGTCATTCTAACGGTTTTCGGCATCTTGATGATCCTGCCGCTCATCATGCTCACCGCCAATGCCTTCAAGACCCCGGCGGAACTGCTGGCATGGCCGCCGCGGCTCATACCGCAATCGCCAACGCTGGATAATTTCTCCTCCGTCATCACCGAAACGCCGCTTTTGATCTGGATGGGCAACAGTCTCGCCTTCGCGGCCATTTCGACGGTTGCTATCGTTCTTACATCGTCCATCACCGGTTATGTCTTGGCAAAATTCCGTTTCCCCGGCGTAAACCTGATATTCTTCGGTGTCCTCGCAACCGCCATCGTGCCCTTCGAAGTATATATGATACCGCTTTATCTCGGTGTGCGGCAGCTGGGATTACTGAACTCCCTCGGCGGACTCCTGGCCGGCTACCTGGTGATGAGCTTCGGTATCTTCCTCATTCGCCAATACGCGATTTCGTCCATCCCCGACGAACTGATGGAGGCCGCGCGCATGGACGGCGCCGGGGAATGGTGGATTTTCTTCCGTATCGTCCTGCCGCTGATGCGCGGTCCGATCGGCACACTGACCGTTCTCGCCTTCTTTCAGGCATGGACAACCTTCGCCTGGCCGATGGTCGTCAATACCGCCCGCGACAAATACGTTCTCGAGGTGGGGCTTGCCCTTTTCCAGACGGGCTTCACCGTCGATCTCGGTCGCCTCAGCGCCGCCGCGGCCCTGTCGCTCATTCCGAGCGTCATTTTCTTCGGCGCGATGCGGCGGAACTTCGTCAAAGGCGTCGCCGCCAGCGGCATGAAGGAATAGCGGGAGGTAAACCTTCCCTTTCCTTCTTCGCCAAACTCCACTCATGCACTCAGAAGAGGACTAAAAATGCGGCAGACTTGGCGTTGGTTCGGCCCTTCCGATCCGGTAATGATCGATGACATGCTGCAAGCCGGGGTTGAAGGTGTCGTCACGGCGCTACACCACGTCCCGCCCGGAGAAGTATGGTCACCGGAGGAAATCGCCCAGCGCCAGCGGGAACTCTCCATCATGCGTGACAATCAGCCATCTGGGCTCGCCTGGGAGGTGGTGGAAAGCCTGCCTGTTTCGGAAGATATCAAACGCCAGAGCGGCGCCTGGCACGCAGATATCGAAAACTGGAAGACCAGCCTTTCCCATCTCGCCGATGCCGGCATCCGTACGATCTGCTACAATTTCATGCCCGTTCTCGACTGGACGCGCACGGATCTTGCCTGCCGCCTCGGCAACGGTGCAACCTGCATGCGCTTCGATGCCGTGGATTTCGCCGCCTTCGATCTTTTTCTGCTCGAACGCCCCGACGCCCACGGGGATTTCGATGCCGAGTTGATCGAAGAGGCACGGCAGCGTTTTGCGGAGATGGATGATGCCCGCAGGCAGCAGCTTGTCGCAAACATCGTGTCCGGCCTGCCCGGAGCGGCGACCCACATGACCATCGATGAGGTCAAGGCGCATCTTGATCTCTATAGCGGCATCTCCGCCGACCGGCTGCGCCAGAACCTGCTGGATTTTCTGGGCGAGGTCTCACCTTTCGCCGAGGATCTCGGTGTGAGACTATGCTGCCACCCGGACGATCCGCCATTCCCGCTGCTCGGCCTGCCGCGCATCATGTCGACCGAAAAAGACTATCGCGGCCTGATTGAATCCATCGACATACCGGCAAACGGTATCACGCTCTGCACCGGCTCGCTTGGCGCCCGCAGGGACAACGATCTGCCAGGCATGATGGCGAGGCTCGGCAGCCGCGTGCATTTCCTGCATCTGCGCAATGTGGCGCTGGAAGACAGACGCGCCGGCGGCTCCTTTCATGAGGCCGCCCATCTGGAAGGCAATACCGATATGGTTGCCGTCATCGCCGCAATACTGGCTGAGGAAGCCAAACGCAAACGGCAAGGCCGCGACGATTGGCAGATACCGTTCCGCCCGGACCACGGCCAGAACATCCTTGATGATCATGTTCGCCAGACCCGGCCCGGCTATCCGGCCATCGGCCGCCTGAAGGGACTTGCGGAACTGCGCGGCATCATGACCGCCATATCCCATCCGATGTTTTCCGGGGAGCGGAACTGATGAGGTTGAGCGCCACGAGCAAGCCAATTGACGGCAAACCTGCCCGATGGCCGGGTTATCGGCCGGAAGCGCATGGTTACGGCATTGTCCATATCGGGCTCGGCAATTTCGCGCGTGCGCATCTGCTATCCTACACCGATGATGCACTCGCGGCAGCGGGGGGCGATTGGCGCGTCATCGGCGCCTCCCTGCGAGGCTCGGCGCTCGGCGATGTCCTTTCGCCGCAGGATTACCGTTATACGCTGCTGGAAAAAGGCGCCGAAACGAAAGCATCGGTGATCGGCTCGCTTCATTCGATAATTTCCGGGCAGGAACGTATCCCCGACCTGCTCGCTGCCATGAGCGCACCTCAATGCCGCATCGTCAGCATGACGGTGACAGAGAAGGGCTACGCGCTGGCCGGGCATGGTGGCCTCGACACCGCTCACCCCGATATCATCCACGATCTATCCGAAACCGGATCGCCGCGTGGCGTCATCGGTGTGATCTCGGCCGCACTCGCCATGCGCCAAGCAAACGGCCTTCCCCCCTTTACGACCATCAGCTGCGACAACCTTCCCGATAATGGACGAAAACTGAGGGAAGGCGTGCTGGAATTCGCCCGCATCGCCCACAAGCAGTCCCTTGCAGAGTGGATTGCGGCAGAAGCAGCCTTTCCTTCCACCGTCGTCGACAGAATTACCCCGACGCCGGTCGAAACGACCTCCGCGCTTGCACTCGCAGAAACGGGTTATGACGATTTTTCCGCCGTGGAAACAGAACCCTTCCGCCAATGGATCATCGAGAGCAGTTTTTCCGCCGGTCGCCCGGCATGGGACGCGGCCGGAGCAATATTAGTGCCGAATATCCGCGATTACGAGCGCATGAAATTATGGATGCTGAACGGCACCCACTCGCTGATCGCCTATTGCGGCTGCCTCAGGGGCAAGCCCTTCGTCAGGGATGTGATGGCGGATTCGGACCTGAAGGCGCTGGTCTCCCGACACCTGCAGGCGGCATCGGCCGTGATCGGGCAACTCGGCATCGACCTCTCGGACTATGCCGAGAAACTAAAGGAACGTTTCTCCAATCCGGCGATCGCACATGCGACCGCCCAAATCGCCATGGATGGCACGCAGAAACTCCCGCAAAGATTAACCGCACCTGCCCTCATAGCCCTCGAACGCGGCACCGACTTCCAGCCTTTTGCTCTCGCAATCGCCGCATGGATCGTCTACGCCGAACACTGGGCAAAGGGGCGGGCAAATTATGAGATATGCGATCCGCAAAGCGAGATTATTCACGATCTATTATCGAACTCCACTGAAGATGCGAAGCTTCTGTCGGCCGTTCACCGAAACTTTCCGTTGATTTTACCGGCGGGGCTTATGGGCGGTGATTTCGAAGCGGTATTACGAGAAAATCTGGTGAAGCTACGAAATTGGCCCTGAGCCGATCGACTTGCCTCGGCCAAAGTCACGGCACCTCTAAGGTCTAACGGCAAAACCCAATCAGACAATGATTGCCGGATCGTTCCAGAGCCGAAAACCGCCCTCGAACGCAAGAGCATTACCTCCACGACGAGATTTCGGCGGCATAGTCTCGAGTCTTTCTACATTCCCGCCACCAATGACCACCTCGTCGGGTTCAAGGGCCGCACTCAAAAGCTTCACGACGTCGTTGACGCGCTTCTGCCATTTCGCTTGGCCCTTTTTTTCACGATAGGCCTCGCTGACATAATACTCATAGCTTTTCCCCTTGCGGTAGGGGAGATGCGCGATCTCCATTGGTTGCGCCACGCGCTCGACGATCATCGCAGCTCCTAGCCCTGTACCAAGGCCCAAAAAAAGCATGCGCCCGCCCCGATAAGACCCGATCGCTTGCATAAGCGCATCATTGATGATTCGTACTGGACAACCGAAAGCTGCCCCATAATCATAACCGACCCAGCCTTGGCCGAGATTGACCGGCTCGCGAAGCGGCTTATTATGCACGACGGGCCCCGGGAATCCAACGGAGATGACATCATAAGTCATGTCTTTCGCCATGGCGGTCACCGCGGCGACCATTTCCGGCCCCGTCATCACACCTCCGCTTTTGACCTTACGCTCTTCACCACCCGCGCTGGAGCGTATCTTTACATGGCTGCCACCGATATCGATCGCTAGGACTGTATGACTTGGTGCCATTTCAACGGCCTCCATGTTATCTTACCGAACAGGCGTTACTCAGGATCAACCCAACCGCCAGGCGGCGCAAAATTAGCCATCGCGGCAGGACCCCAACTTCCAATCTCATAGCCTGGCGGCACAGTTGGATCGTCCAGAATCGGTTCAACGATTTTCCATGCGAGTTCTGCCGCATCCTGCCGCGTGAATAGCTGACGTTCGCCAGCCATCGCATCGCCGATCAACCGTTCATAAGGTGACATGTCGCCGATCCCGTCATCGACAGCGTCCAGCTCAACTGCCTCACCAAGCATGCTGTCTCCGGCAGTCTTCCTGCGAGCCCCTACGCCTATGGCGATATCGGGCCCAAGTCTAAAACGCACGTAGTTGGCGGGCGCAGACTCGACATCGACGAAAAGAGCAATCGGTGGCCGCTTGAATCGCACCACCACCTCGGTTGCATGCGCTGGCAGGTTCTTTCCGGCCCTGATAAAGAAAGGCACACCATTCCAGCGCCATGTGGCCACACGAAACCGCACGGCGGCAAAGGTCTCACGGCTTGAGCCAGCCGCAACGCCGGGTTCGGCAAGGTAACCACCGAACTGTCCACGCACCACATCATCCCGACTGAGTGGCGGCATTGCCTTGAGTATCTGAACCTTCTCATCAACGAGATCATCGGAGGTACACGTTGTCGGCGGCTCCATCGCCAGCAGCAAGAGTATATTTATAAGGTGGTTTTGAATGACATCACGGATGCAGCCCACCTCGTCATAGAACTTGCCACGGCCCTTGATGCCAAAATCCTCGGCCATGGTGATCTGCACGCTTTCGACATGGTCCCTGTTCCACACAGGTTCAAGAAAGGCATTGGCGAACCGGAAATATAGCAGATTCTGAATAGCTTCCTTACCGAGAAAATGGTCGATCCGAAAAATAGCATCCTCGTCAAAGACGGCGTGCAGTGCCTTGTTCAATGCCTCGGCAGTTGAAAGGTCGCGCCCGAACGGCTTTTCTACCATCAACCGCGCAGAGGAGGCGATACCTGTTTTATCAAGTCCGGTCACGACAGTTTCGAACAGCGATGGTGGAATTGCGAGATAATAGAGCGGGTGATTGTAGGCGCCTAGCGCTATCCTTAGCTTCTCAAAGGTCTTCACATCGCGATAGTCACCGGAGACATACGACAACTTCGATGCGAACTTTTCGAAAGCCGCCTCATCAATCTCATCAATATGCTTTGTAACGGCTTCGCGCGCCCGCGTAACCAGTTGATCGCGTGACCAGTCGTCAAAGGCAACGCCTATGATCGGCGTATGCAGGGCACCACGCTTTACCATCTCGTAGAGCGAGGGAAAGATCATCTTGTAAGCGAGATCACCCGTGGCGCCGAATACGACCAGCACATCAGACCGCTGTTTATCCGTCGCGGGCATCCTCATTTTGTTTTTTCCTGATGGCCGCCGAAGGCATTTCGCATAGCAGAAAGCGCTTTCCCGGCAAATTCCGCCTGACCGCGTGAAGAAAAGCGCTCAAACAATGCGGCGGCAAGCACGGGTGCCGGTACACCGGTTTCAACTGCTGCCTGCAATGTCCATCGCCCCTCACCGGAATCCGACACCCGTCCGCCATATTCATCCAGATGCGGATCCTGCCTCAGCGCCTGCGCCGTCAAATCGAGCAACCACGAGCCGATGACTGACCCGTGGCGCCAGACTTCCGTGACTGAAGGTAGATCGATATCAAACTGATAATATTGCGGATGGGCAAGAGGGGCCGTTTCCGCATTCGACTCCCGGTTTTGGGTTCCGGCATTGGCGGCCTTTAATATGTTGAGGCCCTCCGCATACGCCGCCATGACACCGTATTCAATTCCATTGTGGACCATTTTGACAAAATGCCCTGCACCAGACGGCCCACAATGAAGATAACCTCTTGGTGCCGTTCCTGTCACAGGATCCGCTGCAACACCCTCCGGTGCGCCGGGCGCAAGGGAAGCAAAAATCGGATCCAGGCGCTGTACTGCAGCGACGGGCCCCCCGATCATAAGAGAATAGCCGCGTTCGAGCCCCCAGACGCCACCGGAGGTGCCGGCATCGATAAAATCGATACCAAGCGATGCAAACCCAGCTGCAAGATCGATGGCATCTCGGTAGAATGAGTTGCCGCCGTCGATTATCGTATCACGCGCCTGAAGTCTGGCGGCGAAATCACGGGCGATTTTAGGCGTTATCGCGGCCGGCAGCATCAACCAGACGGCGCGCGGCGGTGAAAGCTTTGCAACGAGGTCACTCGGCGACGTCGCGCCTGTAGCGCCTTCACGCACCATTGCTGCGACATTATCTGGATTGACGTCGAAAACCACGCAGTCATGACCATATTTCAAAAGGCGGCGCACCATATTAGCGCCCATTCGTCCAAGCCCAACCATTCCGATTTGCATAATGAAACTCCGTTTTCACGATGTGCCTTGTTCGACTAGATGGACGGTGAAATCGTGATTTTCCCAGTTGCCTGTAGCCGGCCAAAAAAACGTAAAAACGATAAACATGCCTACGGCCGCGTCCTGCAATGGCAAATCGGCGAAATATGTGCCAAACCCGGACCCTACGGTTTCCGTATCGCGCGTGGTCAGCCAGCCATCCCAGCTCCAATGCACAATGGCATGTTCTGTAAGCTCTAGTCTCAAGGTCTTACCGACCGGCATCGACGTCATCTTGTTGTTGAACGACCATATTCGAATATGCGAAGATGTCTTGTTGCGGATATATCGTTCAACTCCTTGCGGCGGCATGTCGAAAACAACGCCGTCTTCAAGCGAACGGAGCAGCTTTATATGTTCGGCATGTGCCCAAACCAGCGGCATGGCGCTCCCGGAAGGCCCTCCATAAAAAAGCTCGCGGTCGGGTACGTCAGACTGATCCCAAACCTGCTCGGGAAGAAGTCCCGTCGGACCGGCCGATTTTTCCAGCGTTTCCAGCAGCGCCTCGGCAACCTCCAGCCTTCCGGCCGCCAGTTCGTAGTGCGCGCGCTCACCCGTCAAAAGCGGCCAGGGGCGCCCTTGCCCGGTGCCATCAAAGGCCGACCCATCAGCGTGTTCGCCATATCCATCGCCAGTATATCTATACCATACCGGCCCCTGCGGAAGACTTACACGCAGGTAGTGGTCGATTGCCTTGACCGTCTGAAGAATATGGGGATCATCAGGCGCGCGAAGGCCAAAGCGAACTAGCGCGAGCGCATCAGGGCTTAAAACATGACTTGTCGGCAAAGACGAGCGGTCCGGCGTCTGATTTCTTATAGGCGTCTTGCCGGATGGTCGAGCCGCGTCAGTCGTTTCTGGCGGAGCGATACGAACATAATGACCGGAAATCCCAAGCGCGCTGCAGACTGCCGGGTCGCCGGTAAATGTCCATTCCTCAATCTGCTCGTTCCAACAATCCGCCGTTTCTCGCAAATGCGCAGCCTCTTCGGTATCGCCCTCCATATCCATGAGATCGGCCGCGGCCAGCAGCGCGGCAATCTCAACCGCAAGTGTAAAGGGACTGTAGCCTGCATCCTCCTCCCACCTGTCTTCCCCAGTCGTCGGGCCGTTCGCCAGAACATAGGCGGCGGCGCTACGGATCATCGGCATAAAATCAGTCCGAATGCCGCGATCAAGGTGTCCGTGCCTATGCAGCATATCGGCGAGCAAAATCGGAAAGGCGCATTCGTCCATCTGGACGCCAGACCAGTAAGGCTTTCCATCTAACCAGAGGTTCTGTGGCCAGCGACCAGATGGTTGTTGCACCTGCCGCAGATAATTAAGGATCGCCAGAGCCTCTTCGTGATCACCTGCGGCCAAAAATCCGCCGGCCGCTTCCACCAGGTCACGAGGCCAAATCAGGTGATAGCCGCCGAGATCGTCATCGCTCCTGGATGCTCCCCACGGGATAGAGAGACTGGCGACGACGGCACCCGGCCGGTCCGCGGCGCGATGTGCGGCCAGTACCGCCGTCGATACGCGATACGCGTTGATCCCGTGATGCGTATCCCGGTCTAGCGGTCTCAGCCGATCCTGCCAGCCGCGCCAGTTGGAAACATAGGTTTCGTGTGCCTGTTCAAAACCATCCTTGAGGCTTTCAACGGCAGTTGCAGCAGCCTCATATTCCGTCTGACCGAAGCCGAGCGCTAATATTGCTGTCCCCTTGACATTATCGAAGTCTATTTCGCCTGCCAGCGACACATTGCCGTCATCAGCACGCTGATATTCCTCAATCACGCGTCCGTGCCGATGTAGTTGCTGCCAGCCATCGGAAACACCTACAAAACCGGCACTCGCCGCCCGCCAAGGAAGATCGCAGACAAGTGCCAGATATCTGGAGCGACCGGACGCGAACAGGACGCGATGCCCTCTATAATCGCCAATCCAAGCGGAGTTGAGATTCCCAGCATTGACGAGATGAGGCGCAAGCAGCGCCGTCACGCGATAATCAGTTGTATTGCCCTTTATCGGAAGAAAGGATACTCGCTGGAGAATGCAAGCTCGAGCCGGATCGCTGATCAGGTCCTTTTCTATACGGAACGCTTCATCCCTTGCCGTGCTTGTAATGTGAAAGGCAGGAACTCCACTTCCAAACCGCCGGGTGGCGCACTCGCAGTCGCGTTTTTCTTCGGAAAAATAGCCTTCGGCACCGGTCACAACTAATCCGAGATCGCGCGTGCACGCGCTGTCGATCCTAGGATAATAAACCTCGTTCAAAATACCATGGCTGAGGGTAAACCAGACCGGCGAGGCTTCAGATAACGCCGTGCCGATTCCGCTCTTTGCGCTGGAAGTCCAGCGCGCTTCTATGCCAGGCACACCCGGTGCGAAATCCAATCCAGCGCGCATCATGAAATGTCTCGTTTACGCTAAAGAAACGGAAGAAAATTGGGGCTATTGCAGTCCTGAGCAGTCGTCTTGGAAATCTCGACTTCGAACGAAGAGCTTCTCCGAACTAAACATTAAAAGCCATCGCAAGTTTCTTGATTAGGTTCAAATCGGATACTATGTCACCAACAAGTTAGGCATTGGAACGCAGGCATACAACTTAAGATTTGGTAACTTTTGACGAACGGGATACTGGACATTTTTGGTGAAATATCCAGTGTAAATTAAAATCTTTAATTCGGAAGCTCCGAACTCTCATAAAACGGTTTTGGGAGAGCCGTTTCTTCGCCTTTTTAGGCTAATACAACCCCGCCGCGTTCGACTGCAGTGCATTTTTCACCTGGGCGCTTGTGGCACCCGATATCTCGGTCTCATCAACGGTTGAGAAAACCTCGGCGGGCTTCGTTCCGGGCTTGAACGGCTCGGATACGGCTCCCGCCGTACCGGGAAGCGCTGCCATTCCGGAATGGACATCAATGTTGAAGACTTGCATTCCTTCCGGCATGTGAAAATCTTCAACCGGTTGTCCGGCCAGAGCTATTTTCATGAAGGAGTTGAATACCGGAGCTGCCACTGCACCACCGCTGGCTGCCCGGCCCAGACTCTCCGGTTCATCGAAGCCGACATACACGCCGGTCACGAGTTCCGGGGTGAAGCCCACGAACCATGCATCATGATTGTCGTTTGTGGTGCCTGTTTTACCTGCCACCGGCCGCCCGAGGGAAACGCGCTTTGCAGCGGTGCCATCCGACACGACACTCTCCATCATTGATGTAACCTGATAGGCAGTCATGGGATCGAGCACACGCTCACGTCCGTCCTGCAGTTCCGGCTCGTCCTGCCCGTTCCATTTGCTGGTGGCACAGTCATTACAGGTTACGCTTTGCTGGCGGTAAATCGTGCGGCCATGCCTGTCCTGCACACGGTCAATCATTGTCGGTTTAACCTGCATGCCGCCATTATCGATGACAGCATAGGCCGCGACCATCTTCAGCAGACTGGTCTCTGTCGATCCGATCGACATCGACAGCAATGGTTTTACGCTATTATCGTAGATACCCAGCCGTTGGGCGTATGAGGTGACAGTGTCCATGCCGACTGCATCTGCCAGTTTCGCAGCCATGACGTTACGAGAATGTTCTATCCCGAATCGAAGGATGGCTGGTCCCTCATATTCATTCGCATCGTTCTTCGGCGACCACACCTGGGTGCCAAGGCGGAACTCCACAGGCTGGTCAACGATGACGCTTGCGGGGGTGTAACCGCTATCAAGCGCAGCTGCGTAGACGATCGGTTTGAATGTCGACCCAGGCTGGCGCATAGCCTGTGCAGCCCTGTTGAATTGCGAGATCGTGTGTGAAAAACCGCCGACCATCGCCACAATACGCCCTGTCCTCGGGTTCATCGCGACAAGTGCGCCCTGAACCTTGGGCACTTGCCGCAATTCGTAAGAACCGTTGGCCTGACGCTCGACAATGACGACGCTGCCGACACTCAACACCTGCGAAATGCTTTTCTTTCCCAGGGCCCAATGCATGTCGGCTGCCTTGAGAACGCCTGTTTCGTTCAGGCCGCCGCCGATGCCGATCTGTGCAGATTGATGATCTGTGCCGAGGACGACAGCCGGAAACCAACCGGGAACGTCGAAAGCCAGGTGCAACTTGTCGAGCTTCGCGCTCCAGTCGTTCGTGCCGTCGATATGGTCGAGCGGCCCGCGGTAGCCCCTTCGCTCATCATAAGCGACAAGTTCGGCGCGCAGCGACTGTGTTGCCGCCGCCTGCAGCCTGGGATCAAGGGTCGTTCTGACGGAGAGGCCCGATTCATCGAGAGATTTTTGCCCAAAATCTCCGATCAGGATTCTTCGAACCTCATCGACGAAATAGCCTGCATCGACAGTGAGCCCGGTGTCATGACGGGCGGCGATACCGAGAGGCTGCTGTTTGGCCGTGTCAGCCTCCGCCGGGGTGATGTATCCGTTCTCCTGCATGCGATCGATGACCCAGTTGCGACGGATGATCGCGGCCTGGGCGTGGGTATCAGGATTATAATTGGCAGGACCTTTGGGAAGCGCCGCCAGATACGCCGCCTCGGCAATGCTGAGGTCCGAGACGGATTTATCGAAATAGGTGATTGCAGCCTGGGCTATCCCGTATGACCGCTGCCCGAGAAAAATCTCGTTCAGGTAGATTTCGAGAATACGATCCTTGGAGAGAACCCTCTCGATCTTGAGTGAGAGAAGCGCCTCTTTCACTTTTCGGCTGATAGTCTGGTCCGACGTCAAAAGGAGGTTCTTTGCAACCTGCTGGGTAATCGTCGATGCACCAATCGGCCGACGCCCGCTTCCGACATTGGTTAAATCGACCACCACCGCGCGGGCAAGGCCTGAGAAATCCAGACCCGGATGGGAGTAAAAGCTCTTGTCTTCAGCCGAGATAAACGCGGCCTTCACCCTATCGGGCACGTCCTCTATCGGAAGAAAGATACGTGATTGCTTCGCGAACTGCGCGATCGGCTCACCTGTCGCCGCATAGACACGGGACAATACCGGTGGCTCGTACTCAGCCAGCCCGCCGAAATCTGGGAGGTCCGGCTCTATAGCGGAAATCGCGACCCAGACACCGCCGGCCAGCAGTAAAATACCGGTGAAAAGGACTGAGACGAGATAACCAGCTACACGGGTCATGCGGACTGCCTTGTGAACAATGTTACATTGACACTGCCCTCCGTCCCAAGGCAGCGACAGGTTGGGAATCGAAACCGCAAACGCAAATCGAATAACGGTTCACCTCACGCAACAATGTGTCGGAATAGCGTCAGGCCCTCGCTTGCATCGGCAGCAGGCGCGGATGGCAAAGGACATCGGCGATTGTCCTGGGACTAAACCGGAAGGGCTCGTCGCTCAAAGTCAGTCATGAGGTCCCAAATTCATCCAGGGCATCCTTCATTATCTTATCGACTTGAACCGATATTGATGGTGGCGGAAGAGCCAACCTGAAAAAAAGAATACTCGACCGCACCCCGCTTCCACCAGGCCGTCGTACTTTCTGTCGCGTCATTCCTGTCGAGAGTATCCGGTGCGCCAAGCCGCTTCGACAGGGAATCCAGAAAGCCAGGAGGCCTTGCCGTGGAATATGTGCATGCCTTGTGTCCGTTTGGACCAGTGGCGATCCAGAAGGACAACAACTCCACTTTGCTGCTCCGCTCACCCCGCCAGCCCACGACCTCCACCGAACCGCCATTATAACCGACGAAACTACGACGCCATTCTTCCGTTTCCGCATCGGTCAGCCGCGTCCAGCCAAGTTCGTCGCCCTTGAGCATCGCCGCCTGCACCGTTGGCGCTTCGCAGATGTCGAGAAGGCGGTCGGCCGTCATATCTACCGGCATGGCCATAGCGACTGCGAAATCCAGAAATGCGGCGCAAACGCCTCCAACAGTCGTCATTGCAAGGTACCGAAGCGGACTTCCTCGCTCTGCGTTACTCATTTCCTCTCCTGCTCGCCATATTCTGCGGATCAGGCTGCCACCGCGTTCCACCCGTTAGTCTATCTATGTTCGGGCCAGCCGAAGCGGTCGTCAAGTGCGTCGTAGTCGGCAACACCCGTCAAGGCGCTGAACTCCGCATAGGTGACCATGTTGTCGGCGCGGCTTTTCGGGGTCCCTTCAGCTTTCAGCACATCGAGTGTATCGCGGACGGCCTTGACCGCGGAGAAAAGTGCAGAGAGCGCATAGAAGGCAACATTGAAGCCGAGATGCTGAAGATACTGGGCCGTCAGGGCCGTCGTCTCGTTTCCGTCAACGATACTGACAACCTTGGGGCCGCCCACTCCCTTCGAAACGGCCTCGACCTCTGCGATCTTCTTGATCCCGTCGACAAAGACGAGATCCGCGCCGGCATCCTGATAAAGGTTGGCGCGGCGAATAGCTTCGTCAATGCCTTCGCTCTGGATTGCATCGGTCCGGGCAATGATCATCAACGGGTGCGAACCCCGTGCCGCAATGGCGCAGCGTAGCCGTCGGAGATTTTCTTCCGCCGAAATCACCCGCACGCCGGCGCGCTGGTGCTAATTGACACGCGCCAATCAATCCAGTCGCTGCAATTCCGATATCTTATCATACACCATCGCATGCGGAACATCCGCCACCATTCGTCTTGCGGTGGCGACCAACTGTTCCACCTCGAAGATGACCGGCCGACCGGCTGCCGTCACAAGACCCCACTGGAACGGGATGTGGAACGAGAGCGGTATGACGCGAACGCCCTCCACCGGCAGGCCCCAGAGAGTGATCGATTCGACGATGGCGACGCCAAGCCCCATGCGCGCAAGCGACAGGGAAACATAGGTCGCGTTGCTATCAATCACGGAGGAAAGGTCAACACCGAGATTAGAGAGCACATCGTTGATCCGCATGCGAAGGCGAAAGGGGTTTGCAGAAGCGATAAGCCGTTGTCCGGCAAGGTCTTCCGCGGAGATCACCGCCTTTTGCGCAAGCGGATGATCCTCCGCCACCACGGCCACGCATGGCACCTCCCCCAGCCAGTGGATGTCAACGCCGGGATTATCAAGCGGAAGGCTGACGGCACCGAGATCCGCCGTGCCGGCCATCACCGCCTGCACGACGTTTTCCGAGGAAATGCTCTGCAGATGAACGTGATCGGGAAACCGGTCGGGCTGCAAAGCGGCAAGCGCTCTCGGCAAAAGACTGGCGGCGATCGCCGGGATGGAGGCCACTTCTATCGCTGTGCGGCGCGCGGCGCGAATGCGCCTTGCACTTTCGCTGATCGTCCTGAGGCCGCTGAGGAACAGTTCCGCCTGGGCGAAAAAGGCGACACCCTTTTCCGTGGGCGTAATGCGCGGGCCGTTACGATGCAGCAGCGCAAAACCGATTTCGCCCTCAAGGTCCTGGATAAGGCGCGTGACGACGGGTTGGGACTTGCCCAGCGCCTTCGCCGCGCCGGTTATGCTGCCGATCGAAACCACTGCTACGAAAGCCTCGAGCTGCCGTGTATCGAGATAGTCAGACACCATTTTCCACTCCGCCCCGAAACATGTGCTTCTTCCTGATCGACACCAAGCGCTATACCGGCCCGTGATCTTCATGGCCAGCCGGTAGCCAAAGCGCCTCACGCCCGTCAAAGGGATCGGGAGTGGCGCCAAAACCAACCGGGCTTAACCGCAGAACCATCGGCTTTTCGGCATGATATGGCGGCCACTCACCGTTTGGGGCACGGGGCCGTTTGTCTTTTATGAATGAGGCCCACAGATCATGGATTGCTCTCGCAAAACCCGCATCCGCCACCCGCTGACGCTGGGGCAGTTCGCGGGCATTCGAACCATCACGATACCAGACGGAACCGACTTCCGCCCCGTGTGGCGCACCCAGCTCATCGGCTTCCAGCGGGCCGTAAAGATATTTATAAACTGTGTTGTAACGGGCATGCAGCCTGGCGAAACGGATCGCCGGAAGCTGGAAGACGAGATCGCCCGCAATTGCCCGCCAGATGCCCCTTGGACTGTGGCCCGGCAGCGCCCTGCGATAACGCTCGACAATATCGGCGCCAGTGAGGCCGCGCGGCAGAACACGCTCGTGCAACAGTTTGGCGCAGAGTGCGAAATCCATCTCCGGCTGCGCCGTCGCGTGGGTCACATATTCGCCCGTCGTACAGCCGATCATCATCGGCACGGCAGCGATGCGCCCCGCCTGCGCGCCACTTTCCGGGTGTTCCGGCAGGCTTATGCCATCGATGACCGGAACGAAGGGAACGCCGAGCATCGAGGCTGCGCCGTCGCGAGCAAAATCATGCTGCTCGTAGGACTGGTTGCAGAGATCGCGCTGGATTTCGAGCAGCCGGTGCATCGGCAGGGCCGCGAGTGATTCCTCATCGGCATTTGCCGCCGCCAGAAACCGGCGTGTCAGCCTGGCGGTATCGTCCATGGAGGCGACAGCCGTGCTTGCGCCGCTTTGCGGCATGGCTCGGTGGAAAAGCCCCTGCGCACCCGGCATCGCCATCAGCGCGGCGACGGCAAAGCCACCGGCCGAACGCCCGGCCAATGTCACCCGCTCCGGATCGCCACCGAAGGCGGCGATATTGTCGCGCACCCATTCGAGCGCGGCGATGAGGTCGAGCAGACCGCGATTGTCGGGCCTGCCTTCAAGATGAAGGAAACCGAGCGCGCCAAGGCGATAATTGACCGTGACTTCGACAATGCCGCTTGCCGCAAAAGCACCGCTCTGCAGCACCGGTTCATTGGCCGAGCCGACCGCATAACCGCCACCATGGATCCAGAACAGCACGGGCGCGCTGCCCGCCGGATCGGGCGTGCGGATATTGACGGTCAGGAAATCCTCGCCGAAGGCCAGTTTCGAGGTCGCGGCGGTGCCGACAGGACCATAGGTTGGAATTTGCGGACAGACGGGGCCAAGCCGGGTGGCATCGCGCACGCCCTGCCAGGGCAAAACCGGCTGGGGTGCTTCGAAACGCCGTTCCGGTGTGACCGGCGCGGCATAAGGCACGCCGAGAAAGGCGTGAATTCCGTTTTCCCTGATACCTTGCAACGTGCCAGCTGCCACCTTCACGATGGTCATGTCACAACACCTTGCGCAATCCGATCAACCGTTCGACCGCCACGACCACACCGACGGAGATGAAGATGAGGATAACGGAGAGTGCGGCGATCTGCGGATCGGTGGAATATTCCAGATAGTGATAGATTTCCGTCGGCAGCGTCGAGGATTTGACCGAAACGATGAAGAGCGAGATTGTCGCCTCGTCGAAGGAAATAAGGAAGGCGATGACCGCACCGGCGATGAGGCCGGGTCGGACGAGCGGCAGGGTGATGCGCCACAACACCATGGCGGGTGATGCGCCGTGCACGCGCGCCGCCTCCTCGACACGGCGATCCACCGCCATCAGGCTCATGGTGATGGTACGCACCGTATAGGGCGTGGTGATGCCAAGATGCGCGAGAAAAATGCCGGTATAGCTGTCCAGCAGACCAAGCGGCCCGAGCACCAGCATCACGCCGACGGCAAGCACGATATGCGGCACGAGGAAGGGCGCAAGGATCAGGAAATTGACCGCGCCCTTGCCACGGAATTCGTGCCGCGACAGCGCCAGCGACAGAAGCAGCCCCGCGAAGATCGACACGAAACCGACAAGCAGGCCGATGCCAAGGCTGCGCCAGAAGGCGCTGATGAATTTGGCATTGGCGAAAACCTTGGCATAGGAGCCGAAGGAGAAGCTTTCCGGCGGAAATGCCAGATATTGCCGCGTGTCGAAGGAAATGATCAGGACGACGATGATCGGCGCCAGAAGGAACAGATAAAGCAGGGTCAGCAGAAGCGCGTGGGCGAAGCGTCCGAATTTAGCGTCCATGACCGGCCTCACGTCTCAAGCGCGCGCATGGCACGCTGGTAAATTACGATGACGCTGCCGAACAGGATGAGCAGCAGCACCGAAAGTGCAGCCGCCAGCGGCCAGTTCAGCGTCACCGTCGCTTCGTTATAAACCTCCGTGCCGATGACGAAGACACGGCCACCGCCCATCAGGCGCGGCGTGACGAAGGATGAGATGGCCAGCACGAAAACGAGGAGTGCTGCGGTTAGAACCCCGGGCAGCGAAAGCGGCAGCACGATGCGGGTAAACACGCGCAGGCGGTTTGCCCCGAGCATGGCGGCGGCTTCTTCGAACTGCGTGTTCAGCCGGCCAAACCCGCTCAGCATCGCAAGGATCGCATAGGGCATCAGGATTTCGACCAGCGCGACGGTGGCGCCGAAATAATTGTTGGTCAGCCGGATGACGCCGTCCGTCAGGCCAGACGATTGCAGCGCCGTGTTGATCACGCCCCTGTCCCCCAGAATGACCATCCAGCCATAGGTGCGCACCACCGAGGAGGTGAGAAGCGGCGCCACGGCAAGTGCGGTCAACACACCGCGCCAGCGGCTCTGGGTACGGGCAAGGAAGAGCGCGATGGGATAGGAGAGAACAACAGCCAGAACTGCGACATTCACACCGAGATAAAGCGTGTTCCAGGCGATCTTCCAGTAGAACGGGTCAGATAGGACGGCTCTGTAGGATTCGAGCGTCCAGTCGCCACCGCGTAGTGCGGCCATGGCCGAGGATGCGAAAGA
>JAEXMK010000130.1 GCA_023444445.1 Pseudomonadota bacterium
GTTAATTACAACTAACGGCAGCATGCGCCATTCCCGCACCTTTGCCAAGCTTTGATAGGCGGCCTTGACAAAATGCGGGCGGTGTCTTTTCCTGTGGCCATTCACCAGGGGTGTCCCGTCAAGGGGCTGAGATTCTGCTTTCATGCGCAGTGACCCGTTGAACCTGATCCAGTTCATACTGGCGTAGGGACGGTGCAAAGACCTGATGTCGGGCGGGCGCATGGCGTTTCGTATCGGCGCACGGGTATTTTCCATCATTCCGGCTCGAACTGGGTCTCCACTGTCAAACTTTGGAGCCTCAAGATGAATATCGTTGCCAAGACTATCCCGCTTACGGTCACCACCGGACCGCACGCCGCCTCCACGAAAATCCATAAGCCCGGAATTTTGCATCCGAATATCCGCGTGCCGATGCGCGAGATCGCGGTGCACCCGACGGCGGGCGAGCCGCCGGTGACGGTCTATGATTCCTCCGGCTCTTATACCGATCCTGCTCATACAATCCTGATCGAAAAGGGTCTGCCGCGTCCGCGTCATGACTGGATCGTGGCGCGCGGCGACGTCGAGGCCTATGACGGCCGGCACGTCAAGCCGGAGGATAACGGTTTTGCCACCGGCGAACGCCTGACGCCTGAATTTTCCGTGCGCCACCAGCCGCTCAGAGCCACGGCCGGTAAAGCCGTAACCCAGCTTGCCTATGCGCGGGCCGGTATCATCACGCCGGAAATGGAATTCATCGCCATCCGCGAAAATCTCGGTCGCGAGGCCGCAAAAGAAAAGCTCGTGCGTGACGGCGAAAGCTTTGGTGCGCATATTCCTGATTATGTCACGGCGGAATTCGTGCGCCAGGAAGTGGCGGCAGGTCGCGCCATCATTCCCGCCAATATCAACCACCCGGAACTTGAGCCGATGATCATCGGCCGTAATTTTCTGGTGAAGATCAACGCCAATATCGGCAATTCCGCCGTCACCTCCTCCATGGCGGAAGAGGTTGAGAAGATGGTCTGGGCCATCCGCTGGGGTGCGGATACCGTCATGGACCTTTCGACCGGCCGCAACATTCACAATATCCGCGAATGGATCATCCGCAATTCGCCGGTGCCGATCGGTACCGTGCCGCTTTATCAGGCGCTGGAGAAGGTCAACGGCACTGCCGAGGATCTCAATTGGGAAGTGTTCCGCGATACTTTGATCGAGCAGGCGGAGCAGGGGGTGGATTATTTCACCATCCATGCAGGCGTCAGGCTGCATTACATTCCGCTCACCGTCAACCGCGTCACCGGAATCGTTTCGCGCGGCGGCTCCATCATGGCCAAGTGGTGTCTGCATCACCACAAGGAAAGTTTCCTCTATGAGCATTTCGAGGAGATTTGTGACATTTGCCGCGCTTACGATGTCTCCTTCTCCTTGGGTGACGGTTTGCGGCCCGGTTCTATTGCCGACGCCAATGATGCGGCGCAGTTCGCGGAACTGGAAACGCTGGGGGAACTGACGCAGATCGCCTGGGCAAAAGATTGCCAGGTGATGATCGAAGGCCCCGGCCATGTGCCGATGCATAAGATCAAGGAAAACATGGACAAGCAGCTGAAGACCTGCGGTGAGGCGCCATTCTATACGCTGGGGCCGCTGACCACGGACATTGCGCCGGGTTACGACCACATTACCTCGGGTATCGGCGCGGCAATGATCGGCTGGTTTGGCACGGCGATGCTTTGTTACGTGACGCCCAAGGAACATCTTGGCCTGCCTGACCGCAATGACGTGAAGGTGGGGGTTATTACCTACAAGATTGCCGCCCATGCCGCCGATCTTGCCAAGGGCCATCCCGCTGCACAGGTGCGTGACGACGCGTTGTCACGTGCAAGGTTCGAGTTCCGTTGGGAGGATCAGTTCAACCTTTCGCTCGACCCGGACACGGCGCGGTCCTTCCACGACGAGACCTTGCCGAAGGAGGCGCACAAGGTCGCGCATTTCTGCTCCATGTGCGGGCCGAAATTCTGCTCAATGCGGATTTCCCACGATATCCGCGCCGCGGCGCAAAAGGAGGGGCTGGAGGCCATGGCTGCCCGCTTCAAGGAGGGTGGTGAGCTTTACATGCCGCTTCCGACGCCCGCGAGCGCCGAATAGGATGCGTGTTCTCGTTAAAGGAACGGGGGTCGCCGGACTGACGGCGGCCTTCGAACTGGCCCGGAGTGGCGTTGCCATCGAGATCTCGGAGCGCAATTCTGAGCCTTCTCGTGGGGCGTCGTTCTATGCAGGCGGCATGCTGGCGCCCTGGTGCGAGCGTGAAAGCGCGGAAGAGGCGGTTCTGACGCTCGGCAAGGTGGCGCTTGACTGGTGGGATGACGCAACTCCCGGCCTTGTGGTTCGCAACGGCACGCTGGTCGTGGCGCCCGCCCGCGACAAGGTGGAGCTGTCGCGTTTCGCATCGCGGACAAGCGGCTATCGCTGGGTGGATGAGGCTGGAATCGCCGCTCTGGAGCCCGATCTTGCCGGTCGCTTCCGCTCCGGGCTCTATTTTGCGGATGAGGGCCATCTCGATCCGCGCCTTGCACTGAAGTCACTTTATGAGCGGCTTTGCGGCATGGGTGTGCGATTTCATATGGGTGTTTCCTTGGATGAGCAGCGGTTCGACCGGGTGGTGGATTGCACCGGACCTGCGGCTGTGGGAGAAATTCCCAACCTTCGCGGGGTTCGGGGAGAGATGCTCTACCTCGCCACGTCGGAAGTTTCCCTCTCCAGTCCCATCCGGCTGCTGCATCCACGCATTCCGCTCTATATCGTGCCGCGCGAGCCCGGCCGCTTCATGGTGGGCGCGACTATGATCGAGACTGACTATGCCGGCGCCATTTCCGCCCGCTCGATGATGGAGTTCCTGAATGCCGCCTATGCCGTGCATCCGGCTTTCGCGGAAGCGGAAATCATCGAAACCGGCACGGGCGTGCGTCCCGCCTATCCCGACAATCTGCCAAAAGTCAGCGAGAAGGGCCAAACCATCTTCATCAACGGCGCGCATCGGCATGGCTTTCTGCTCTCACCGGCCCTGGCGCGGCAGGCGGTGCGGATTATTTGCCAAAATCGATCTTAAAAGGAACAGGATCATGAAACTTCTTGTGAATGGCGACGAGCTTGATCTCGCCACTGAAACGCTGGCTGGGCTGCTCGCCAGCCTCGATTACGAGGGCGACTGGCTGGCGACGGCGGTCAATGGCGATCTGGTGCATTCGGAAGAACGCGCCGATTACGTGCTGAAGGCTTTCGACCGTGTCGAAATCCTCTCGCCGATGCAGGGAGGCTGAGCCCATGCTGACGCTTTATGGCCGCGAGGTCTCGTCCCGCCTTCTGCTCGGCACGGCGCGTTATCCATCCCCTGCCGTGCTCGCGGATGCGGTGCGGGCGAGCGATACGGATATTCTGACGATTTCGCTGCGCCGGGAGATGGCAGGCGGCAAGAAAGGCGGCCAGTTCTTCGAGCTGATTCGCGAGCTGGACCGCCACATCCTGCCCAATACCGCCGGTTGTCATACCGTCAAGGAAGCGGTGCTGACCGCGAAGATGGCGCGGGAGGTGTTTCGCACCAACTGGATCAAGCTGGAGGTCATCGGTCATCATGATACGTTGCAGCCCGATGTCTTCGCGCTTGTCGAGGCGGCTAAAATACTTTGCGACGAGGGGTTTGAGGTCTTTCCCTATATGACGGATGATCTCGTCGTCGCCGAAAAGCTGCTGGAGGCCGGCTGCAGGGTGCTAATGCCCTGGTGCGCGCCGATCGGCAGCGCCATGGGGCCGCTCAATCTGACCGCGCTGAAATCGATGCAGGCACGGTTCCCCGACGTGCCGCTCATCGTCGATGCCGGTATCGGTCGGCCGTCCCATGCGGTGACCGTGATGGAGCTTGGTTACGATGCCGTTCTCCTCAACACGGCGGTTGCGGGAGCGGGCGACCCGGTCGGCATGGCGACGGCTTTCGCCCAAGCCATTGAGGCCGGTCATCAGGCCTTCAGGTCCGGGCCACTGGAGCCGAGGGATATGGCTGTGCCTTCGACACCCGTGATCGGAACGGCGGTTTTCTCCTGAGGGCGGCTTTCCGCCAGAGGCGGGGACGGCACCTTTTGCGTTGACAGTGCGCTGCGGCGGCGGGATACCGAAAGAAAAGGGGAACGGCATGGCGGCAGGCAACAATCTTCTGACGGATATTGACGGCGTTTCGGTCGGCAATGTTACCGATCTCCCCCTCGGCTCCGGCGTCACGGCGATTGTTTTTGAAAAGCCCGCCATCGCTTCCGGCTCGGTTCTTGGCGGAGCGCCGGGTGGGCGCGATACCGCTCTCCTCGATCCCGCCATGACGGTTGAAACGGTGGATGCCTTGGTGCTTTCTGGCGGTTCAGCCTTCGGGCTGGATGCGGCGGGCGGCGTTCAGGCCGGGCTGCGGGAGATCGGCCGTGGTTTGCAGGTGGGTTCCACCCGCGTGCCCATCGTGCCGCAGGCGATCCTGATGGATCTGCTGAATGGCGGGAATAAGGACTGGGGGCTGCATTCGCCCTATCGCGAGATGGGATATGCGGCCTTCAAAGCGGCGGGCCGCGCTCCCTTTTTGTTAGGGACGGTCGGTGCCGGAACGGGAGCGACCACCGCCACTTTCAAAGGTGGGCTTGGTTCGGCAAGTGCCGTCAGTTCCGGTGGATATAAAGTGGCGGCAATCGTCGCCGTCAATGCGCTTGGCTCCGCCACCATCGGCATGAGTCGCCATTTCTGGTCCGCACCGTTCGAGGTAAAGGGTGAATTCGGCAGTCGCGGTTTTCCGGTCCGCTTTTCAGCTGACGATATCGCGCTGCGTCTGAAGGGTGTCAATCTCACTGCGACGACCATCGGTGCGGTGGTCACCGATGCCGTATTGACGAAGGCGCAGGCCCATCGCCTCTCCATCATGGCGCATGATGGGCTGACGCGCGCGGTGCTTCCCGCCCATTTGCCGAGCGACGGCGATACCATGTTTGCGGCAGCGACGGGCGATAGGCCGCTTCAGGGCGGTACTCATTTTGCCGAGCTTTGCTATCTCGCCACAACGGTGATGGCGCGGGCCGTGGCACGTGGGGTCTATGAGGCAACGGCGCTGCCGGTGGAGGGGGCGCAGCAGGCCTATCGTGACATTCATGGCCGGGGCGCCTGACCATGAGTGAGACGCGCCCTTTGCTGAAGCCCGTCCTGCGGATCGACTTTCCGCCGGGCGAGCGTCTCGGCCACGGCAAGATCGAACTTATGGAACTGATTGTCGAGACCGGCTCGATCTCGGCTGCGGGGCGGGCGATGGACATGTCCTATCGGCGCGCATGGCTACTGGTGGATGCGCTGAACCACATGTTCAGGCAACCGGTTATCGAATCGCAGCGCGGCGGTAAACAGGGCGGCGGCGCAGCGCTTACCGCCTTTGGCGCCGAATTGCTGGAGCGCTATCGAAGCATGGAAAAGCGCATGAACGAGGCACTGCGCGCGGATATCGACTGGCTGGAGGCCAACCGCAATCCCGAAGATGCGTTCAATAGGGATCGAGAGCCGCCGACTTTATGATCGCATGCACCGGTTTTCCGGGTTGCAGTTGCAACCGCTCGCGCGACAGGTCGGTGATGCGCGACTGGATGATATCGCCGCCGCAATCCACCTGGATCGTCACCATTCCGTCCTCGCTCTCCGAGATATCGGCGACGTGGCCTTCGAGAATGTTGAGCGCACTGAGACCTTCCGGCTTTACCAGAGCCAGCATGACATCGCGTGCAGGTATCAGCACCCGTGCAGGGATGCCGGCTGTTGCCTGCTTTGCCGGCACCTGCAGGAGCGCCGCATTCAGCCTGACAGCGGCAAGTCCGTGCCTTTCATCGAAGTTTTCGATGTTTCCTGAAAGGATGCTGCCCGCCTCGCGCCGCTCGAGATGGGTACTGAAATCGCGTCTCGACAGCACCTCGGCCGCATTTCCTTCAGCCTCCACCCTGCCGTCTTTCATCACCACGATGCGGTCGGCAAGGCGGGCGACTTCCTGGATGGAATGGCTGACATAGACGATCGGAATTTTCGTCTCGTCGCGCAACCGTTCGAGGTAGGGAATGATCTCGGCCTTGCGCTGTTCGTCCAGCGAGGCGAGCGGTTCGTCCATCAGCAGCAGTCTTGGGGAGGAAAGCAACGCTCGGCCAATGGCAACGCGCTGTTTTTCGCCGCCCGAGAGTTTGTTCGGACGGCGCTGCAAGAGGTGGCCGATGCCAAGCATTTCTACGATACGGTCATCCTGTACGACCTGGGTTTTGTCCGAGGTGAACCATCTGCCGTATCGCAGGTTCTGCGCCACGCTGAGATGCGGGAAGAGCCGTGCTTCTTGAAAGACATAACCGAAGCGGCGTTTGTGGGCCGGCAGAAACAGGCGCTTTCCGCTATCGGCCAGCACTTCGCCATCAAGCGAAACCCGTCCATCATCCGGCCGCAGGAGGCCGGCAATGATGCGTATCATCGATGTCTTGCCGGAGCCCGAACGCCCGAAAAGGGCGGTGACGCCGCCTTCAGAGGTGAAGGACGCGTCGAGTTCGAAGGCACCGAGGCGGTGACGGGCAGAGACTGAAAGCGTCATTCCATGCTCACCCGTTTGCCGATGATGCGAGCCAGAAACTCCGAGACGAGCAGGGCCAGCATGGAAATTACGACTGAAACGATGGTGAGCCGCAAAGCACCGGCATCACCGCCGGGCACCTGCGTAAAAGTGTAGATGGCGGCGGAAAGCGTCTGGGTCTCGCCCGGAATGTTTGAAACGAAGGTGATGGTTGCACCGAATTCGCCCATGGCCTTGGCAAAAGCGAGGATCATACCGGCGATGATGCCGGGCAGCGTCAGTGGCAGGGTGACGGTGAGGAATACCCAGAGCGGGCTTGCCCCGAGGGTGCCTGCCGCTTCTTCCAGCTTGCGGTCCACCGCCTCGATGGAGAGGCGGATGGAGCGCACCATCAGCGGGAAGGCCATGACGGCGCAGGCAAGCGCCGCCCCGGTCCAGCGAAAGGAAAAGACGATGCCGAAATAAGTATCGAGAAATTGCCCGATCGCGCCCCGGCGGCCGAAGAGGACGAGAAGCAGAAAGCCGGTGACGACAGGCGGAAGAATGAGCGGCAGGTGGACGATGCCATTGAGGAGCGATTTGCCCCAGAACCGGCCTCGTGCCAGCGCTACGGCGACCGCAATGCCGAAGGGCAGGCTGGCAAGCATGGCGATGGACGAAACCCACAGGCTGAGCCTGATCGCCGTCCATTCCTCAGAGCTGAGTGTCCACCAATGCAATGCCATATCCTGCAATCGTCAAGGTTCACGGCCCGCCGGGAGGTGGGCCTGAGGCGAGCTTATTTCAAAACGGTAAAGCCTTGCTTTTCGAAGAAGGGTGTCGCCTTCGAGGACTTGAGGAAATCCAGATAGGATTTCGCTGCCGGCGATTTTGCTTCCGAAAGAACTGCGGCCGGATAGATGATTGGCGGATGGCTGTCTTCCGGGAAGGTGCCGACGATCTTCACGCCGGGATCGGCGGCGGCGTCAGTCTGGTAAACGATGCCATAGGGCGCTTCGCCGCGCGAGACGAGCAGCAGGGCGGCGCGCACGCTTTCAGCACCGGCGACTTTCTGTTCGACTGAGGACCAGACACCCAGCTTTTCCAGCGCCGCCTTGCCGTATTTACCCGCGGGAACGGAATCGACAGCACCCATGGCCAGACGGCCATCGCCCACGAGCGCCGCGAGATCGAATCCCTGCTTGATATCGACCGGCTTTGCCTTGTCGGAGGGAGCGACGAGAACGATGCGATTGCCGAGAAGGTTGGAGCGGCTCTCGGCATTGATCAGCTTCTTGTCAGCGACATAGTCCATCCATGCGAGGTCGGCAGAGATGAAGATATCCGCCGGCGCGCCCTGTTCGACCTGCTTGGCGAGCGCGGAGCTTGCCGCATAAGAAACCGTCACCTCGTTGCCGCTTTCCTTGGCCCATTCCGCATTGATGGCGTCGAGCGCGTTTTTCATGCTCGCGGCGGCAAAGACCGTAACCTTTTCGGCGGCATGGGTCGGAACAGCCACGAAGGAGGCCGCCATCCAGAAGGATGAGGCGGCGACAATGGTTTTGAAGAAGCTGCGGCGCATAAGTCTCATGGTGTCCCCCGAGTTAGATATATTCAGATGGATATAACGATAGGCCTATAGGGCAATCATTATATTTTCAAGGATATATCGATAAGCCGGGAAAATGAGGTTGCTGCGGGCGTGTGTGCCAGAGGGGGCTAGGCTCGAAAAGCTCTCTCCGTCATGCTCGGGCCAGTCCTGAGCATCTGCAACGTCTCGATTTTATTAAGCGTGATTAGATCCTTGGGACGAGCCCAAGGATGACGTCGTTAGCCCTTCAACAGTTCTCTGCCTGATTAAAAAACGCTCGCCGGCGAAATGGGCGATCTGCGCGCCGGCCTCGTAGTAGGCTTCCTTCACTGCACGGAAAGCCTGCGCTTTCGGCTCCGTTACCGGCAATGGCAGATCAGCTTGGGCGATTTCGCCGAGAATGTGCTGTGCGATCACCTTGCCGAAAGCCGTCCCCGGCGCAATGCCGCGACCGTTGTAACCCGAGAAGCCGACGACATTCTCCGCAAATTTGTGGAAACGCGGCACGGCATTATCCGTCATGCCGATCTGGCCGTACCACTCGCATTCGAATTCGGTATCGCCCAGTTGCGGGAAAAGCCGCTTCAGAGAGCGTTTCGCCCAGGCGCGATGAACGGCGGCGCCGGTGCCACGCAGCGCACCGACACTGCCGAAAACCAATCGGCCGGCCTTGTCCATGCGGAAGGAAGAGAGGATTTCCTTCGTATCCCAGCAGCCTTGCCGGCCTGGCAGGATGCTTTTCTGCAAATTGTCGCTGAGCGGCAGGGTCGCGAAATTGAAATAGGGCAGGTAAACCTGTTCCTCGCGGATGATCCGCCAGGGGCCGGTGCTGTAGGCCTCGCTTGCGACGACAATCCATTTTGCCGTCACCGACCCTTGAGGAGTTTTCACCACCCATTCTGCGCTGTTACGCTGGGTTTCGATGACGGGGCTTGCCGTATGCAGCCGGACGCCGGCTTTTTGTGCTGCGCTAGCAAGGCCACGAACATAGGCCAGCGGCTGGATCGTGCCGGCGCGGCTGTCCAGAAGTGCACCGGAATAGGCGGTGCTGCCTATATGCCTCGCCGTTTCTTCGGCGTCGAGAACACGAACGGGGGCGCCCCTTGCCGACCATTGTGCGCAGCGTTCGCGGATTTCGGCGAGCCCTTTTTCACCAACGGCGCAATGCAGCGTCCCGTTCGTCTCGATCTCGCAGGGAATGCCGTATTTTTCCACCAACGCGCGAACTAGAAGCGGCGCATTGCCGAGAAGATCGAGAAGCCGTTCGCCGTAAGTCTCGCCCAGCACATTGGGAAGTTCTTTGGGCATGACCCACATGCCGCCGTTGATGAGGCCGACATTACGACCCGCGCCGCCGAAACCGATTTCTTTTGCTTCCAGCAAAACGACGTCCACACCGCGCTCGGAAAGATGCAATGCGGCGGACTGCCCGGTGAAACCACCGCCGACGATCACGACATCGGCAACCGCAGCCCCTTGCAGCGCAGGCGCTGCGGGCGGCTCCGGCGCGGTCTTTTCCCAGAGGCCATGTGAGCGGGGGTCATTATACATCGTTCCACCATGTTGCGGGCGAGTTCATTTGGTTTGCGTATGAGTGACAAGCCCTTGTTTATGAGACTTTACAAGCCACTCCGTCTGTTGAATATCGACATATCGTCAAGAGTTCATTCCGTGAGGGAATATGGTGCTGCCACCTCGTCGTTTTCTGCCGTCGCTTTCGCTGCTGGCGGCTTTCGAGGCCGCTTCGCGCACCGGCAGCGTTACCGCTGCGGCAAGGGAGCTCGGCCTGACACAGGGTGCCGTCAGCCGTCAGATTCTGGCGCTTGAAGAGCAGCTTGGCGTGGCGCTGTTTCTGCGTGAACGGCAGACCATCCGGTTGACCCGGGCAGGGGAAGGCTACGCGCGGGAAATCCGCGAGGCTTTGCGACGTATTTCGACGGCGTCGCTCAATCTGCGCGCCAATCCGGATGGCGGCACGCTCAATCTCGGCGTTCTGCCCAGCTTCGGCACGCGCTGGCTTGTGCCGCGTCTTCCGGATTTCATTGCGCGGTATCCCGGCGTTTCTGTCAATCTTCTGACGCGGTCGTCGCTGTTTGATTTCCGCACCGATACCGTCGATGCGGCGATCCATTTCGGTTTGCCGCATTGGCCGGGTACCGAGCTGGTTTTCCTGATGCATGAAAAAGTCATTCCGGTCTGCAGCCCGGCTTTCAAGGAACTTTATCGACTTTCTCAGCCAGATGATCTGCTGCATGCGCCCCTCCTGCACATGACAACCCGGCCGGACGCCTGGGAACAATGGTTTCGCAGTCATGATGTGCGTTTCGATAATGTGCACGGCATGTTGTTCGATCAGTTCACGACGATTGCCGAGGCGGCGAGTGCCGGCGTCGGGGCTTCGCTCGTGCCGTCCTTCATGATCGAGGAGGAATTGAAAAGCGGCCGTCTGGTCGCGGCCGTCGCGGGGGAAGTGGAAAGCGATGAGGCCTATTATCTTGCCTGCATGCCAGACCGGGCCAGCTATCCGCCACTCGAAAATTTCCGAAGCTGGATCGTTTCTCAAGCCGCAATCGGCAGAGGTGCCCGTGTCAAAGACTTTTCGGCGTAAACCGGAGGTCGGTCTTGCAAGAGCGACACGGCTAAGCCAATAGTGCGCCATGACGTGTGGCGGACGGCGCCACGCACTGCAAGTTCCAATACGGGAGATGTCCGTGAAGCCCATTTTTGTTCAGCTTCAATGCGAGCCCGGCAAGACCTATGATGTCGCCGACGCCATCTATAAAACAGAGCTCGTTTCGGAGCTCTACTCCACCAGTGGCGAATATGATCTAATGCTGAAAATCTATCTCCCACAGGAGGAGGATATCGGCAAATTCATCAATGAGAATATCGTCAATATTCCCGGCATCGTCCGCTCGCTGACGACGCTGACCTTCACCGCATTCTGACTGCCGTTCCAGCCTTCGGCCGCGCATCATGCGGAGGGGAAAGTCCTTCCAGCTGAAGGACTTTGTGGCAGGTCGTCCCGTTGAGCGTGTTGCGAAGAAGAGGAACGAGAGAGAGTTGGGAGCGTCAGGAAGGCTGTATGGCGAAGCGCTCTAATCCTGATTTGCAGGCGATTTTTTAGTTCGACGCGTCAGAGCTTTTGATACGTCCAGAATGGCTTGCAGCCGCACAGGCAGATGAATTGTTATACAAGATAAAAGCGCGCCATCGGCCCTGTGTTCGGGAGACGATATTGGGCGCGCTTTGGTTTAGATGGGGACGACGCAGTGACAGGATGACGGGTTTCCCGCATCAAGCCGCAGCCAGATTCCGGTTACGCACGAGATTGCGGATGGCGATCCGTACGTCATCGGCGCTGTCGAACTTCTGTTCGTCCAGGTCGTGAACGTGGAACTTCACCGCGATGAACTTCAGCCGGTCGTTGTCCGGTATGACGATGCCGACGGGTTCGCCAGCGAATTCAATAACTTGCTTTTGCATAGGTATACTCCCGCTGTGGCTTATTTACACAGCATGATGTCGAACTGATTTTCAGAAAATTGAGACCGTCAGGTCACATTCGACAGCAGCGGGAACACGTGGATTTAAATCCAGCATTCCAGGACACAAGACCAAGGATTGCGTTAATGTTGATATGGTTTGACATGACACACTCCCTGTATTGGTGTTGGCCCAGAATCAGGAGACTCTCTCTCCAGTTCCACACTGATAATCCAGACCAGCACTAAAATCAATGCTGATTGTTATAGGTAGAATATTTTTCTTTATGATGACAGGAGAGGGGCGGAAATGTGAAATTTTTGTTTCTGTCTGGAGCCGCCCCAAAAAGCCCGGCGTAGCGGGCCCGTTATGTATTTTTTTAATCGCTGCCGGGTGTCATCGGCGGGTAAATATGATCGTGTCCATTGAAGTCGGAGACGGAGTAACAGCCATCGCGGGTCTTTTCGGCCGCATTTCGGCCGATCGTCGCCTTGCCGTGACCGCCGGGAATGTCGAGGACATAGGTCGGCTGGCAAAGGCCCGAGACGTTCCCCCGCAAGGCGGAAACGATTCGCTGCCCCTCTTCGATCGTCAGCCGGAAATGGCTTGTGCCCGGGGCAAGATCGGGATGGTGCAGGTAATAGGGCTTTATACGGTTTTCGACAAAGCTGCGCATCAGCTCGGCGAGAACGGCCGGATCGTCGTTGATGCCCTTCAAAAGCACGGTCTGGCTGACCATGGCGATGCCGGCATCGATCAACCGCGCGCAGGCGGCTTTGGCTGCGTCGCCGAGTTCGCGGGGGTGATTGGCGTGCAGGGCGACATAAGTGGTCTTGCCGCTCTCCTTCAATGCGTCGATCAACGCCGCGTCGATGCGGTCGGGATCGACAACCGGCACGCGCGTATGGAAACGGACGATCTTGACGTGGGGAATGTCCTTCAGACGTTTCATCAGATCTGACAATCGCCGTGGCGACAGCACCAGAGGATCGCCGCCGGTGAGGATGACTTCCCATATGGCCGGGTTGGCCTTGATATAGGCAAATGCGGCGTCCAGCTCTTGCGCGCTCATCATGCCGTTGCCCTGCGGGCCGACCATTTCGCGGCGGAAACAGAACCGGCAATAGACCGGGCAGACATGCACCGCCTTTAAAAGCACGCGGTCGGGATAACGGTGAACGATGCCGTGAACGGGGCTATGGGCGTCGTCGCCAATCGGGTCGTCGCGTTCTTCGGGGAGATGGACGAGTTCGGCAAGATCAGGAACGAATTGCAGGGCGATCGGATCCTGCGGATCGCTGCTGTCCATCAGCCCGGCAACCGTTGGTGTTATGGCGAGCGCGTAACGCTGTGTCACTGCGCGCAGGCCCTCGAGCGCCTCAGCTTCGATCAGCCCCGCTTCAAGCAGCGCTTCCGGTGTCTTGATGATTTCAAGCCCTGTCATCGTCCATATTCCGCAACCGGCGCCCACATGACGAGATCGATGCGCGGCGCACCCGTTGCCAGCATCACCAGCCGGTCGAAACCGAGTGCGATGCCGCTTGCCGGGGGCATGATGGCGAGAGCCGCCAGGAAGTCCTCGTCCAGCGGATAGGTCTCGCCATAAACGCGCTGCTTCTCGGCCATCTCCATGTCAAAACGCCGTCTCTGCTCTGCAGCATCGGTTAGTTCGCCGAAGGCATTGGCAAGTTCCACACCGCAGGCGTAAAGCTCGAACCGTTCCGCCACCCTTGCATCTGCTGGCGATTTGCGAGCGAGGGCCGCTTCGCTGGTGGGATATTCATCAAGAATGGTTGCGCGGCCGAAGCCGAGCTCCGGCTCGACGCGCTCGACGATGACGCGGCTGAACATATCTGCCCAGGTATCGTCACCGGCCACGCGGATGCCGGCATTGGTGAGGCTCGCAGCAAGGTGGCGCTCATCCGTTTCGCCAGTGCTGCTGATGGTTGCCAGAAGGTCAATCCCGGCGTAGCGCTCAAAGGCCTCGGCAACGCTCACCCGTTCCGGTTCGAGGAAAGGATCGACGCTGCGGCCGCGATAGGTGAAATGTTTCGTTTTGGCGGTTTCAGCCGCCAGCGCCAGAAGATTGGCGCTGTCCTTCATCAGGCTCTCATAGGTTTCGCCGACCCTATACCATTCAAGCATGGTGAATTCCGGGTGGTGCAGGGGGCCTCTTTCCCGGTTTCTGTAAACATGCGCAAAACAGGTGATGCGTTTTTCACCGGCGGCCAACAGTTTCTTACAGGCGAACTCTGGCGACGTGTGCAGATAGAGCGGCACGGCCTCGCCGGCCGGCGTCAGGCCTTGCGTGGCGAAAGCATGCAGATGCGCCTCGTTGCCGGGGGATATCTGCAATGTAGCGGTATCGACCTCAAGAAAATCCGCATTGGCGAAGTAGCCGCGAAAAGCCGACTGGATCGCGTTACGGCCAAGGAGAAACGCGCGGCGGTCAGCGTGGACATCAGGTGTCCACCATGGCGACATTGTCTCGTTGCTTGCGCGCATCGTCTCTTCTTTTCCGTCTTCTCTGCGGCGTCCGATGGCGGATAAACCGCCCGCAAAACGCCTGATCGCATCATTTAAAGCAATCCCGGGCGGAAAACCGCTAGGCACTCTTCCGGGAATTGCTGTAGAAGGCTGGCAATTCGTGAGGATTTAAGGTAGTTGCGCCCCAGAAAAAAGACAAAACGTCTGTCGGGGCCGGTGCTGCCGCGCAGTCCTTTACGACGCATTTCATCGAGTTACAAGGAAGTCATATGGTCAAGGTTATCGCCTCATCCGTCCGCAAGGGCAATGTTCTCG
>JAEXMK010000230.1 GCA_023444445.1 Pseudomonadota bacterium
GTGAAGGCGCCGGTATAGGTGGCCGGGTTGGAGCGCGGCGTGCGGCCAATCGGCGACTGGTCGATATCGATCACCTTGTCGATAAATTCGAAACCGTCGATCCGGTCATGTTCAGCCGGGATTTCACGCGCACCCATGATCCGGCGTGCGGCAGACTTGTAGAGCGTTTCGATGAGGAAGGTGGACTTGCCACCACCGGAAACGCCTGTCACCGCCGTAAACACGCCAAGCGGCACGGAGGCCGTGACGTTCTTGAGGTTGTTGCCGCGTGCGCCGACGACCTTGATCTCCTTGCCCTTCTTGGGCTTGCGACGTTCGGACGGAACGGTCACGCCCATTTCGCCGGAGAGATATTTGCCGGTCAGCGATTTCGGATTGGCCATCACGTCCTGCGGCGTGCCTTCGGCAATGACCTGACCGCCGTGAATACCGGCGGCGGGACCGATATCGACGACATAGTCAGCCGTCAGAATGGCGTCTTCGTCATGTTCGACAACGATTACCGTGTTGCCGATGTCGCGCAGATGTTTCAGCGTTTCAAGCAGGCGGGCATTGTCGCGCTGGTGAAGGCCGATCGACGGCTCGTCCAGAACGTAGAGAACGCCTGTGAGGCCGGAACCGATCTGCGAAGCAAGGCGGATACGCTGGCTTTCACCACCCGAAAGCGTGCCGGAATTGCGTGACAGGCTGAGATAATCCAGCCCCACATCATTCAGGAAGCGCAGGCGTTCGCGGATTTCCTTGAGAATGCGCACGGCGATTTCGTTCTGCTTGGCGTTGAAGGTCGCCGGCAGGGTTTCGAACCAGGCGCCCGCCGTGCGGATCGACATCTGGGTGACTTCGCCGATGTGCAGCTTGTTGATCTTGACGGCCAGCGCTTCCGGCTTCAGGCGATAGCCGGCGCAGGCCGGGCAGGGCGCTGCCGACATGTAACGTTCGATTTCCTCACGCGCCCAGGCGCTGTCGGTTTCCTTCCAGCGGCGCTCGAGGTTCGGCACGATGCCTTCGAAGTTCTTGACCGTCTTGTAGGAGCGGGCGCCGTCCTGATACTGGAACTCGATCTTCTCTTCGGTGCCCTGCAGGATGGCGGTCTGCGCCTCCTTGGAAAGATCCGTCCACTTGCTCGACAGCTTGAAACCGAAGGCCTTGCCGAGCGCTTCCAGCGTCTGGTTGTAATAGGGCGAAGAGGATTTTGCCCATGGCGCGACCGCGCCGTCACGCAGGGTGCGGGCGGGTTCCGGAATAATCAGGTTCTCATCAACCTTCTGCTGCGAGCCGAGACCGTCACAGGTCGGGCATGCACCGAAGGGGTTGTTGAACGAGAACAGGCGCGGTTCGATTTCCGGAATGGTGAAACCGGAGACCGGGCAGGCGAATTTTTCCGAAAACAGCACACGCTCATGCGTCTCGTTCAGAGACTTGTTGGCGGAGCCACCGGCTGCGGTTTCTTCCGGTGGCAGCGGCTTGTCGGCGAATTCGGCAATGGCCAGGCCATCGGCCAGTTTCAGCGAGGTTTCAAGGCTGTCGGCAAGGCGCGCGGCCATGTCGCCACGCACCACGGCGCGGTCCACCACCACGTCGATGTCGTGCTTGTATTTCTTGTCGAGGGCCGGAACATCGGCGATTTCGTAGAACTGCCCGTCGACCTTGACGCGCTGGAAGCCTTTTTTCATCAGCTCCGCCAGTTCCTTTTTATATTCGCCTTTGCGGCCGCGCACGATCGGCGCCAGTATATAAAGACGCGTGCCTTCCTCGAAGGCCAGAATGCGGTCAACCATCTGGCTGACGGTCTGGCTTTCGATCGGCAGGCCGGTGGCCGGCGAATAGGGAACGCCGACACGCGCAAACAGCAGACGCATGTAGTCGTAGATTTCCGTGACAGTGCCGACCGTCGAGCGCGGGTTGCGCGAGGTCGTCTTCTGCTCGATGGAAATGGCGGGCGACAGACCTTCGATCTGGTCGACATCCGGCTTCTGCATCATTTCCAGAAACTGGCGTGCATAGGCCGAGAGGCTTTCGACATAACGGCGCTGACCTTCGGCATAGATGGTGTCGAAGGCGAGCGACGATTTACCCGAGCCTGAAAGGCCGGTCATGACGATCAGCTTGTTGCGCGGCAGATCCAGATCGATGCCCTTGAGGTTATGCTCGCGGGCGCCACGGATGGAAATCGTCTTCAGTTCACTCATGACAAGGCTCGGACATTGATAACGGGCTTGGTGGGGCGGTCCCTTATGTAGGCACGCAACCGGAGGAGTCGAGGTCTATTCCCAATCGGCCAATCGGTTTTCAGCTCTCTTGACTCGAATTTCGGGGTTTAATAGAACAAAAAAAGAACAAAAATCAAGCGGCAATGTCGCGCGGGTCGGAACGGGATTATTCTTTGTGGATAGAGTCCCGTCTGCGGGTGCCTTTCGCGGGCTGCGATGGTTATTGTGAACGGAATTTTTTGAAATGCAAAGGCCGGGCAGAACAACCGGCGGACAGGATTAAAGAGATGGCTGGCAGCGTAAACAAGGTAATTCTGATCGGAAACGTGGGCGCCGATCCCGAAATTCGCCGGACGCAGGATGGCCGCCCGATTGCGAACCTGCGTATCGCGACCTCTGAAACCTGGCGCGACCGCAACAGCGGCGAGCGCAAGGAAAAGACCGAGTGGCACACTGTCGTGGTGTTCAACGAAGGTCTCTGCAAGGTTGTCGAGCAGTACATCAAGAAGGGCGCCAAGCTCTACATCGAGGGCCAGTTGCAGACCCGCAAGTGGCAGGACCAGAACGGCAACGACCGTTATTCGACGGAAATCGTTCTGCAGGGCTTCAACTCGACCCTGACGATGCTCGACGGTCGTGGTGAAGGCGGCGGCGCAAGCCGTGGCGGTGACTTCGGCGGTGGCGACTTCGGCGGCAGCTCTTACGGCGGTGGCAGCGGCGGCGGTTCGAACTACGGCGGTGGCGGCGGTTACGACCAGCAGTCGTCGCGTGGCGGCTCCTCGCGTGGCGGCCAGCCTTCGGGCGGCTTCTCCAACGACATGGACGACGATATCCCGTTCTGAGAACCGGGGTTATCAGGCTCTGGAATACGAGGTGGCGGCCGAAGGGCTGCCACCTTTTTTATTGCCTGGATGCGCTCAGGCGGCGGCCTTGTCGGCCAGCATCGACACCATGACATCCGACTGCGACACAATGCCGACCATCTTGCCGTTGTGATCTGTCACCGGCAGGTAGTGCAGTCCTTCCTCGGCAAAGCGGATGATGACTTCCTCCACGGCCATGTCGGGCCTGACGGTCTTCACCGGTGAGGTCATGATATCCTTGACGGTGTCGTTCGGCGCCCTGGCGCCGGTCAGAATGAGCCGCAGCCGCTGGCCGAAGCCGATTGCCGGGCGCCCCTTGTTCCAGCTCGCCTTTTCGAGAAAATCCGTCTGCGTGACGATGCCGACGATCTCGGCCCGGTCATTTGTCACAGGCAGGGCCTTGAAATGGTGGCTGCGCATCAGCGCATGGGCATGGGTAAGCGAATCCTCCGGCGCGACAGCCACGACATTGCGGGTCATGACGCTTTCGCAATCGAGGTGGCTGGCCCTGCGGCGGTAGGAGCGCAGTTCGGTCTTGCGCAGGATCAGTTCCAGCTCGTCACGGTCGATATCGAGAACCTGGTCGTATTCCTTCAGAACCTCGTCCAGATCGCTGGAGGCAAAACCGATCTTCTGGATCGAACCGAGATTGCCGGCGCCGTGGCTGGAGGCTGCGGGCTTGATCGAGTGCGGATAGGGGCGGCCCGTCATGTTGTTGTAGAGCAGCGCCAGCGCCAGCAGGATCAGCGAATTGCCGGCGACCGGCCAGAGCAGGAAACCGTAACCGAGATCGTGCACGGCAGGGCCGCCGAGAACGGCCGTCAGCGCCACGGCGCCACTTGGCGGGTGCAGGCAGCGCAGCGCCATCATCGCCGCAATGGCAAGGCCGATGGCCAGCGCACTGGCAAAGAACACATCCGGCACCAGCAGCGCGACCGTGACGCCGACGAAGGCCGCCACCAGATTTCCGCAGAGGATCGACCAGGGCTGTGCGAGCGGGCTGGAGGGCACGGCAAACAGCAGCACGGCGGATGCGCCCATCGGCGCGATCATGGCGGGCAGGGCGGGATCGAAGCGAAAGGCAAGACTGCCGAGAAGGCCGGTGACAAGTATGCCGACGAGGGCACCGAGCGCGGCGCGCAGGCGCTCCTTGAGACTGGGCGGGGCGGCATCCGGGATGAGGCGGCGCAGCATGGATTGCATGGGAGGCACTTTCGATTGGTCGATGGCCGCCTTTTAACCCGCGCACGCGCCGCAATCAAAGAACGGAATTTCCGCTCTTGTCCGACTTCAGGGATTTTGTTGCAAAAACGCCTTTCGGGCGGTCTATGGCAGCGCGAAGGCGGACCTTATGCCATCCACCACGAACTGCACGGAGAGCGCTGCAAGGAGCACGCCCAGCAGGCGCGTCAGGATTGCCCGGCCGGTATTGCCGAGAAAGCGGTCCATACGCTCTGCCACGATCAGCGCCGCATAGACCAGCGCCATGGCGAAGGCGAGGATCAGAATGAGGACGACCATCTCGATGGTGGTTTTCATCGAGCCGGCCAGAAGCACGGTGGCGGAAATGGCGCCGGGCCCGGCAATCAGCGGCAGGGCCAGCGGAAAGACCGCCAGATTGTGCAGATGGTCCTTGGTGATGGCGATCTCGGAGGTCTTTTCCTTGCGCTCCTGGCGCTTTTCGAAAATCATTTCGAAGGCGATCCAGAACAGCAGCAGGCCACCGGCAATGCGGAAGGCGCCGAGCGAAATGCCGAGCAGGTTGAGAATGGCAAGACCGAACAGAGCAAAGACGGCAAGAATGCCAAAGGCGATCAGCGAACCGCGCAGCGCCACCTGCTTGCGCTGGTCACGCGTCATCCCCACGGTCAGGGCAAGGAATACGGGGGCAAGGCCGGGTGGATCGAGCGTCACCAGAAGGGTGGTGAGCGCATTGATGAGCGTTTCGCTGCCAGGCATTTTTTCCCCTGTTTATGTTATTTTGGCCGTGAGCCTACGCAAGTCGATGGCGGTTTTAAAGGGAGGAGCGGTGCTTTTGGGCAGAGAAGGCGAGAAAAGCGCTGTTTGTCTTGCATTTGACGCAAAAGGCTGTTCAAAACTTGCCGGGAAATTGGCTTAACCTTGCTGTTTCCGCTATAAAAATTCATCCGATTCTTAACAGAGAATGTGATCCGTTTTGACTGACCAAAGTCCCCCCGGCGGCGGAAAGCTTCCGCCAGGCATCGAGCCGATTTCCATCATCGAGGAAATGCAGCGGTCGTATCTCGATTACGCGATGAGCGTTATCGTGTCGCGCGCACTTCCCGATGTTCGTGACGGCATGAAGCCTGTTCATCGCCGCATCCTGTACGGCATGTCCGAACTTGGCATCGACTGGAACAAGAAATACGTAAAGTGCGCCCGCGTCACCGGTGACGTGATGGGTAAATTCCATCCGCACGGCAACTCTGCCATCTATGACGCGCTTGCGCGTATGGCGCAGGACTGGTCGCTGCGTCTGCCGCTGATCGACGGTCAGGGCAACTTCGGCTCGATCGACGGTGACCCGCCGGCGGCTGAACGTTATACCGAGTGCCGTCTGGAAAAGGCGGCGCACGCGCTGCTCGACGATCTCGACAAGGAAACCGTCGACTTCCGCGACAACTATGACGGTACGCTTCAGGAACCGGTGGTCATTCCGGCCAAGTTCCCGAACCTCCTGGTCAACGGTGCTGGCGGTATCGCCGTCGGCATGGCAACCAACATTCCGCCGCACAACCTTTCGGAAGTAATCGACGGCTGTATCGCGCTCATCGACAATCCGGCCATCGAGCTGGCCGAGATGATGCAGATCATTCCCGGTCCCGACTTCCCGACAGGCGCCTTCATCATGGGCCGCTCCGGCATCCGCTCGGCTTACGAGACGGGCAGGGGCTCGGTCATCATGCGTGGCCGCGCCACCATCGAACCGATGCGCGGCGACCGCGAGCAGATCATCATCACCGAAGTTCCCTACCAGGTGAACAAGGCAACGATGATTGAAAAGATGGCCGAACTGGTCAAGGAAAAGCGCATCGAGGGCATTTCCGACCTGCGCGACGAGTCCGACCGTCAGGGCTACCGCGTCGTCATCGAGCTGAAGCGCGATGCCAATGCCGAAGTCATTCTGAACCAGCTCTACCGTTACACGCCGCTGCAGACCTCCTTCGGCTGCAACATGGTGGCGCTGAACGGCGGCAAGCCGGAACAGCTTACGCTGCTCGACATGCTGCGCGCTTTCGTATCCTTCCGTGAGGAAGTCGTCAGCCGCCGCACCAAGTACCTGCTGCGCAAGGCGCGCGACCGCGCGCATGTGTTGGTGGGTCTGGCCATTGCCGTCGCCAACATCGACGAAGTCATCCGCGTTATCCGCCACGCGCCGGACCCGGCGTCCGCGCGTGAAGAACTGATGACGCGCCGCTGGCCGGCCGAGGATGTCGAAAGCCTCGTTCGCCTGATCGACGATCCGCGCCACCGCATCAACGAAGACGGCACCTACAACCTCTCGGAAGAGCAGGCACGCGCCATCCTCGAACTGCGTCTGGCCCGCCTGACCGCACTCGGACGTGACGAAATCGGCGACGAACTGAACAAGATCGGCGCTGAGATCAGCGAATATCTCGAAATCCTGTCGTCGCGCGTGCGTATCCAGCAGATCGTCAAGGACGAGATGGCCGCAGTACGTGACGAATTCGGCACACCGCGCCGTTCGGAAATCGTCGAAGGCGGCCCCGACATGGACGATGAAGACCTCATCGCCCGTGAAGACATGGTCGTGACCGTATCGCATCTCGGCTACATCAAGCGCGTGCCGCTGACGACCTACAAGGCGCAGCGTCGCGGCGGCAAGGGCCGTTCGGGCATGGCAACGCGCGACGAGGATTTCGTCAACCGTCTGTTCGTGGCCAACACCCATACGCCGGTGCTGTTCTTCTCCTCGCGTGGCATCGTCTACAAGGAAAAGGTCTGGCGCCTGCCGATCGGCACGCCACAGTCCAAGGGCAAGGCGCTGATCAACATGCTGCCGCTGGAACCCGGCGAACGCATCACCACCATCATGCCGCTGCCTGAGGACGAGACGACGTGGGAAACCCTCGACGTGATGTTCTCGACGACGCGCGGAACGGTGCGCCGTAACAAGCTGGGCGACTTCGTGCAGGTCAACCGCAACGGCAAGATCGCCATGAAACTGGATGAAGAGGGCGATCAGATCCTCTCCGTCGAAACCTGTACCGACCGTGACGACGTGTTGCTGACGACGGCGCTTGGCCAGTGCATCCGCTTCCCGGTCGATGACGTTCGCGTCTTTGCCGGCCGTAACTCGGTTGGCGTGCGCGGCATCAATCTGGGCGACAGCGACCGCATCATCTCCATGACCATCGTTGGCAGCAGCGATGCGGCCCCATGGGAGCGTGCAGCCTACCTCAAGCGTTCGGCCGCAGAACGCCGTGCAGCCGGTGTCGATGAAGAAGACATCGCGCTGGTCGGCGAAGAGGTGACGGAAGAAGGCGAGCTCGGCGAAGACCGTTATCAGGAACTCAAGGCACGCGAACAGTTCGTGCTGACTGTTTCCGAAAAGGGCTTCGGCAAGCGTTCGTCCTCCTACGACTTCCGCACCTCCGGCCGTGGCGGCAAGGGCATCCGCGCCACCGATACGTCGAAGACGACGGAAATCGGCGAACTGGTTGCAGCCTTCCCGGTTGAAGACAACGACCAGATCATGCTCGTCTCGGATGGCGGCCAGCTGATCCGCGTACCGGTTGCCGGTATCCGCATCGCCAGCCGCGCCACCAAGGGCGTGACGATCTTCTCGACGGCCAAGGATGAAAAGGTCGTCTCGGTCGAGCGCATCAACGAGCCGGAAGGCGACGAAGACGCTGAAAACGGCAATGGTGCCGAGGTCGAAGACCAGGTCACCGAGCAGCCGGAAGCACCGGAAGGCGAGGCATAAGCCTCAGCTTTCAGGTCTCGCAAAAAATCAAAACCCCGCGGAGCGATGGCACCGCGGGGTTTTTGCTGTCTTGATGGAGATTACGGACCCCGTCTTGTCACCGGCAGGAGACTGTCAATATCTCAGCTCTGCCATTCAGAATTCAGAACGGCATAAATGAACTCGTCACCCCAGACACCGTTGAAGCGATCGTTCTGCACAAGATGCGCTTCCCTGCGCAATTTCAGGCGTTCCACCACGCCGATGGAGCCGTGGTTCAGCGTGTCCAGCCGCGCGAAAATCCGGTGATAACCAAGGCTGTCGAAGCCGAGGCCGATCATGGCGCGCACCGCCTCTGTCGCATAGCCTTTTCCCGAATATGCCGGGTTGAAGATATAACCGACCTCGGCCTGAAGCGCCGCCGTACTGGCAATTTTCAGAAGCACCTCACCAAGCAAAGCATTGTCATCACGACGGATGACGGCAAGTCGCAACGTATCGCCATCCTGTTCGAACGCCGCCGAAAGGATCGATGCGAACTGCGCTTCCAGCGCCGCCCTGGCTGGCGGCGCGGCGTAGAGGAACCGGTAAACGTCGCTGCGCGCATGATAATCGGCATAGGCGGAAAAATCCTGCGGCTGGAATGGACGAAGGATCAGGCGTTGCGTTTCGAGAGGCAAGGTCGGGATCATGGATACTCGCTGCAAATGTCTCCCGGCTATTTGGGGTTGCAAGGGCACAACCACAAGACAAGACGGCACTGGTTTTGCGGTGCAGGCGACATGCGCCTGATCGGCATCGAACAAGGCAAAAGGAACGCTTTCAGCTTCGGTGGCGGACCGCGTCGACAAACAGGTTGAAGGCCGGGGAGGAGTGTCGGCGGCTTGGGTAATAGAGGTGGTAACCGGGCAGCGGCGGCGTGCTCTCCTCCAGCGTCCTGACGAGGCGGCCGGCGGATATATGCCCGGTCACCTGATCGAGCGGTAGATAGGCCAGCCCCAGCCCGTCGATTGCCGCATCGAGGATCAGTTCGATCGTATTGAAGACCAGCGGACCATCGACATGGACCCTGATCTCACGCCCCTTGTCGATAAACCTCCACGCGTTCAGCACGCCTGTTGTCGGCAGACGCAGATTGATGGCGCGGTGATCGACAAGCTGTTCGGGATTTTCCGGGAGCGGGTGCCGCTTAAAATAAGCAGGGGAGCCGACGATCGCCATCGGTACATCCGGGCTCATCCGCACGGCAATCATGTCCTTCGCGACCTGCTCGCCCAGACGAACACCCGCATCGAAACGGTCGGCGACGACATCGACCAGCCCGTAATCGACGACGACCTCGACATTGATGTCGGGATATCGGCTCAGCAGTTTGGTGACAGCGGGGCGGATGATGGTTTTTGCCGCATGTTCGACCGAGGTGATGCGGATCGTGCCGGCCGGACTGTCGCGGAACTCGCTGAGTTCGGAAATGCGCTGGTCGAGATCGCGCAGCATCGGCGCCAGCGTCTGCACCAGCCGTTCCCCGGCTTCGGTCGGCGCGACGCTGCGGGTGGTGCGCGCCAGAAGCCGCACGCCGAGCCTTTCTTCCAGCCGCCTGACGATGCCGCTCAATGCGGACTGGGACAGGCCGAGTTTCAGCGCGGCGCGGGTGAAGTTGCGCTCTTCCGCGACAACGACAAAAGCCGTCAGATCCGCCATTTCATCGCGTTTCATTTATCACCTCAGTGATAGGTTCATGCAATTCTCTATCATAGAGTGATAGGTGAGATGGATCTATATTTCCAGTCATCCCTTCTGGTGCACGACAGACCAGACCAACCAAGAGGATATGACCATGGGAAAGATCAGCTTCACCAATTCGAACAACCCTGAAATCACCATGTCGGCCGTCATCAACTTCCCCGCAGGTTTTGATGAGAACCGCCAGTATCCTGCCATCGTCGTCTCCCATCCCGGCGGCGGGGTGAAGGAACAGACCGCCGGCACCTATGCCCGCAAGCTTGCCGAAGCAGGTTTCGTGACGATTGCCTATGACGCCTCCTATCAGGGCGAAAGCGGCGGTGAGCCGCGCCAGCTCGAAAACCCGTATATCCGCACGGAAGATGTCAGCGCCGTTATCGATTACCTGACAACGCTTGCCTATATCGACCAGAGCCGCATCGGCGCGATGGGAATCTGCGCCGGCGCCGGTTACACCGCCAACGCTGCCATCCAGGACCGCCGCATCAAGGCCGTTGGCACAGTGAGCGCGGTCAACATCGGCTCGATGTTCCGCAACGGCTGGGAAAACAACGTCAAGGACATCGACGCCTTGCCCTATATCGAGGCGGGATCGAATGCCCGTACGGCCGATGCGGCAAGCGCCCAGAAGGGACAGATGCCGCTTGCTCCGCTGAAGGAAGAGGACGCGCCGAATGAAGAACTGCGTCAGGCCTGGGAATATTACCACACGCCCCGCGCCGAATGCCAGACCGCACCCGGTTTTGCGACGCTGCGCAGCCTCAACCAGATCATCACCTATGACGCCTACCACATGGCCGAGGTCTATCTGACACAGCCGTTGCAGGTCGTTGCCGGCAGCAAGGCCGGAAGCAAGTGGATGAGCGATGACCTTCTGAAGCGTGCTGCGAGCCGCGACAAGGCGCTGCATGTCGTTGAAGGCGCCAACCACATGGAGCTGTATGACGGCGAAAAGTATGTCGATGAAGCCGTTTCGGTCCTGGCACCGTTCTTTCGGGCAAAGCTCGTTGCCGACACCACTGCCAGCCAAGCCGCCGAGTAACGGGACTAGAAACCACCGAGCGCAAGTCGCTTCAGGTAAACAGGAGAGTCACATGGAAACCGTGAACATCCGTAATCCCGGAATGCATTGGAACATCGCCGCCGACATTCACCTCCCACCCGACTTCAACGCCGGGAATCGCTATCCGGCAATCATTTCGAACCATCCTATCGGCAGCTGCAAAGAGCAGACGGCCGGCAACGTCTACGGCGCAGCGCTGGCAAAAGCGGGTTTCGTCGTCATTGTTCCGGACGCCAGCTTCCAGGGTGGCAGCGGCGGACAACCCCGCTGGATCGAAGACCCGGAGCAGCGGGTGAAGGACTATCGTAATGTCATCGACTATGCCCAATCCTTGCCCTACGTCGATGCCAACAACATCGGTATCCTCGGCATCTGCGGTGGCGGCGGCTACTCCATCAAGGCCACCATCATCGATAAGCGCATCAAGGCGTTGGTCAGTATCACCGGTGTCAACTTCGGACGTCTGATGCGAGAAGGCTTCAGCAACTTCGACCCTGTCGGGGCGCTCGAAGGAATGGCCGCACAGCGAACGGCCGAGAACGCGGGAGCAGAAGAGCGCATAAACATCTTCTTGCCTGCCAGCGTCGAAGAGGGCAAGGCCGCGGGTATCACTGACATCGATGTGCTGGAAGCGACGGACTACTACCGCAACCGGTGCCCGGCCGCAGGGGCAGGGACGAGGATGTTGGTCTCGCATGCCGTGTCGGCGGTTGCTTGGGACGCCTTCGCTTTCGCTGAAACGCTTCTGACGCAGCCAATGATGCTGGTGCTCGGCGACAAGCCCGGCGGCTTTGGTGCCTATCGTGACGGGATGGAAATCTATGGTCGCGCCGCCTCGAAGAACAAGGAGCTGGTCGTCGTCGAAGGCTGGTCGCATTACGATCTCTACGACAAGCCTGAACCCGTGGGCAAGGCGCTCAAGGAAATCGTGCCGTTCTTCAGAAAACATCTGGCTGACGCATCGACGGCCAAGACAAAGACAGCCGCATGACAAGACAGACGCCCCGGATGCCAGCGCATGCCGGGGCGTTTTTTATGGGTAGGGCGCAGGCTTTTGCAGCCGGTTCCGTATCAACAGTCACACAAAACCGGCTTCGACGAGCCTGCCGCGCAGTTCCTCGTCCGAAGCAGCCTCAAGGTCCAGCAATCCCAGATAGGGATCACCGGCGGACTGCAGAGCGCTCCAGAACGCCGGTTCGGTTTTCAATCCCTCGCTTCGGAGCGCGAGTATTTTCGATTTGAATGCATTGCCACCAAGGGCAAGAAGGCGTTTCTCGATCTGAAAATGACGCCATCCCGCCTGTGCGACGACTGGGATGCGGCTGGTAAATATTTCGAAGTCCCAACCTTCTGCGGTAAAGCTTGCGATGATTGGCTGGTCGTTCGACGTCCACTGCCAGACACAAAACGCCTTGCGGTCTCCATATAAATTTACGACGTCCCGCAGGAAGGATTGCTGGTCAGTCGCATGGCACAGGATGTCGATATCGCTCTTTTCGGTATGCACACCCAGTGGGGGTGTTCCGGCGATATGTGGATCGTAAGCCGCAAGCGCCTCCATGATGCCGAGTGCCTGAATGGCCGTTTCATAGTGAGGACGTGTCATAGCGACGGTTCGTTCCTTTACGCGATCACCGCATCCGTCACCTGGCCGCGGCCGAAGCCATGAAGAAGTCGATGCACCATCTGAGGTGGCGGCGGCGGTCTTCCAATGTGGCCCAGTCGCGGCGGCCGGGTCCGGTTGGGCCGAGCAGCATATCCATCAGCATGCGCGCCCCACTTTCGGGGTTGTCGATCTTCAGTCGCCCACGCTCGACCTGATTTTTCAGCCAGTCGATCAAATCGCGCCTTGAAGGATCGGCGCCTTCGTCGCGGATGAAATCGAACAGTTCGGGCACTTCTTTCGATTCGGCAAAAATGATCGAGAGAAAGCTGTCGCGTTCCGCGTCCATTTCCTCGTCGATATCGATGCGAAAGATACGTTCGATGACGATATCGACAGGTGCGTCTTCATCGGCAGGGCGGGGCAGGTCCAGCATCATGCGGCGGTGATCGCCCACCACGGCCTTGAACAGATCGACCTTGCTCTCAAACGATTCGTAGATCGTCTGCTTCGAAATTTTGCAGCGCGCCGCGACCTTGGCGATGGTCGTGCGGCGAAAACCTTCCTCGGTGAAGGTGCGCCGCGCCTCGTCCAGAATCGTCTGTCGACGCTGCTCATCACTATAGATTTTCGGCCTGCCGCGGCTTCGTTCCGCCGGCCTTTCGGGCGTGTCTGCTGGTGAATTTTCCATGAACGTCTCCCTAGCATGCGTTGACTCTTACCGCAAATTGATTATTTGTACCCACCGTTACAGAAAAAGGTAAAAACCCGTGCCCCCCAGATCAAGACCCATTTTTGCAGCAGGTTTCGCATTCTTTGTGTGTGCAGCGCTCGCCGCCTGCAGCGATGAAAAGGCAGCAGCGCCACCGGCCGCAGCCGCCAAGCCCAATGTCAGTGTCGTGGTGCTGAACCCGCAGGACGTGGCCATTACGGCAGAGCTGCCGGGCCGGACATCCGCTTCGCTGGAAGCAGAGGTCCGTCCGCAGGTTGGCGGCATTATCCGCAAGCGCAATTTCAAGGAGGGCAGCGAGGTGAAGGCGGGCGACGTGCTCTACGAACTCGACCCCGCGACCTACCAGGCGAGCTATGACAGCGCCGTTGCCTCACTGCAGAAGGCTGAAGGGGCTCTGCCGAGCGCACAGGCCAAGGTCGACCGTTACGGCCGCCTGACATCGAACAACGCCGTCAGTGAGCAGGACCTTGAAGACGCGAAGTCGACGCTGGCACAGGCCAAGGCGGATGTCGCGTCGGCCAAGGCGAGCGTCGAGACAGCCCGCATCAATCTCGAATACACCAAGATCCGCGCGCCGATTTCCGGCCGTGTCGATGCCTCGGCCATTACTGTCGGCGCGCTTGTCACGGCGGAGCAGACCACGGCGCTGACGACGATCAGAAGCCTCGATCCGATCAATGTCGATGTGACGCAGGCCAGCTCGAAAATCCTCGATCTCAGAGAGGCCGTCGATGCCGGGCAGTTGCGTTTTTCGGGCATCAACGTTTCGGTCAACCTGAAACTCGACAACGGCAAGGAATACGCCAAGACCGGCACGGTGGAATTTGCCGAGGCGACGGTCGATGAATCGGCCGGTACGGTCAAACTTCGCGCGCAGTTTCCAAACCCCGACCGCATCGTGCTGCCGGGCATGTATGTGCGCGCCGTGATCCAGGAAGGCGTTGCGCCAAACAGCTATCTGGTGCCGCAGCGCGGCGTGTCGCGCAACACCAAGGGTGAGCCGACCGCTCGTTTCGTCAGCAAGGACAACAAGGTCGAAGAGCGCGTCCTGACGGTGGACCGCAGCATCGGCAACAACTGGCTGGTGACAGCAGGTGTCGAAGATGGCGACCGGGTGATCGTCGAGGGTACGCAGCGCACACAGATCGGCCAGGATGTCGACGTGAAGGAAGTGACAATCGACAACGCGACCGGCGAACTCAAGGCTGCGTCCATCGACACGCCCAACAAGGTCGCCAGCCTGACGGAGGCGCAGCACTGATGTCTCTGTTCTTCATCAACCGCCCCATCTTCGCATGGGTGATCGCCGTCTGCGTGATGCTGGCAGGCGTGCTGTCGATCACCGGTCTCTCGATCTCGCAATATCCGCAGATCGCCCCGACCTCGGTAACGATCAGCGCCAGCTATTCCGGCGCTGACGCCCAGACGGTCGAAAACTCGGTGACCAAGGTCATCGAGCAGGGCATGACCGGTATCGACAATCTCGACTACATGACCGCCACGTCCACATCGACCGGTGAAGCCTCGATCGAGCTGACCTTCACCAACAAGGCCGACCCCGATGTCGCGCAGATGCAGGTGCAGAACAAGTTGCAGCAGGTGGAGTCCAACCTGCCCACGGCCGTTCAGACGGCCGGCATCACGGTGACGAAGTCGACCTCCAGCTTCCTGCTGATTGCCGCCTTCGTATCGACGGACGGCAAACTCAGCTCCACGGATATTTCCGACTATATCGACAGCACGCTGAAGGACCGCATTGCCCGCGTTGAAGGCGTTGGCGATACACAGATGTTCGGTTCCGGTTATGCCATGCGCATCTGGCTGGACCCCGACAAGCTGTCGAAATATTCGCTGACGGTCGGCGATGTCACCTCGGCCATCGAGGCCCAGAACACCCAGGTTTCGGCCGGGCAGCTCAGTGCCGCGCCGCAGCGCAAGGGCCAGCAGCTCAACGCCACGGTTACGGCGAAAAGCCGTCTCCAGACCCCTGAAGAATTCAGGAACATCATTCTGAAAAGCCTGACGGACGGCTCCGTCGTGCAGATGAGCGACGTGGCAACCGTCGAGCTCGGCGCGGAAAGCTACACCACAACGACGAAATACAATGGCCAGCCGGCCAGCGGTCTCGGCGTCAATCTCGCCACCGGCGCCAACGCCATCGACACCGCGAACGGCGTCAAGGCCGCCATCGAGGCGCTGAAGCCGACGATGCCGCAGAATGTCGAAGTGGTTTACCCCTACGACACGACCCCGTTCGTGGAACTGTCGATTGAAGACGTGGTCAAGACGCTTGGTGAAGCGATCGTTCTGGTCTTCGTCGTGATGTTCGTGTTCCTGCAGAGCTTCCGCGCAACCATCATTCCCACCCTTGCAGTTCCCGTCGTGCTGCTTGGCACCTTCGGCATCCTGTCGCTGTTCGGTTACTCCATCAATACGCTGACGATGTTCGGCATGGTGCTGGCCATCGGCCTTCTGGTGGACGACGCGATTGTCGTTGTCGAAAACGTCGAGCGCGTCATGGAGGAGGAGGGGCTGGACCCCAAGGCCGCCACGATCAAGTCGATGAAGGAAATCTCCAGCGCGCTGATCGGCATTGCCACGGTTCTGTCGGCCGTGTTCATTCCAATGGCGTTCTTCTCCGGATCGGTCGGCATCATCTATCGCCAGTTCTCGGTCACCATCGTTTCGGCCATGGTGCTTTCGGTCGGCGTTGCCCTGATCTTCACACCAGCGCTCTGCGCAACGCTGTTGCGTCCACCCAAGCATGACGCAAAGAACAAGGGTATTTTCGGCTGGTTCAACCGCGGTTTTGAAAAGACCACCCAGGGCTACCAGAAAAGCGTCGGCGGCATCATTCGCCGCAGCCCGGTGTTCCTGGTGATCTTTGCGGCCATCGTCGTCGTCACGGGACTTGTCTTCACGCGCATGGAATCCTCGTTCATTCCGGATGAAGACCAGGGCGTGCTCATCGCCAGCGTCCAGCTTCCGCCGGGTGCGACCGAGGACCGGACCCGCAAGATGCTGGACGACGTCACCAACTACTTCCTCAATGACGAGAAGGACTATGTCGAAGGCGTGATGTCTTCCGTCGGCTTCAGCTTCGGCGGCGCGGGCCAGAACGTCGGCATTGCCTTCGTCAGCCTGAAGGATTTTGCCGGACGTACGGATGACAAGGCGAAAGCCGGTGCCATTGCCGGTCGCGCCATGGCGGCATTCTCCAGATTTACCGATGGCAGCGCTTTTGCATTGCAGCCTCCGGCCATTCCCGGCTTCGGCACATCCGGCGGCTTCTCGTTCTACCTGATGGACAACAACAGTGCCGGTCACGCACAACTGATCGATGTCCGAAACCAGCTTCTCGCCGCTGCCGCCAAGGATAAGCAGCTGAGCGGAACGCGACCGAACGGCCAGGAAGACACGCCGCAATATTCGATCCAGATCGATGACAAGAAGGCGAGCGCGCTCGGCCTCGACCTCTCCGACATCAACACCACGCTGTCGACCGCGTGGGGCGGAACCTATGTCAACGACTTCATCGACCGTGGCCGCGTGAAGCCGGTCTACGTGCAGGGTGCAACGGATTTCCGCATGCAGCCTGAAGACCTCAGCCGCTGGTATGCCCGCAATTCCAGCGAGACGATGGTGCCATTCTCGTCCTTTTCGACGGGCAAATGGACCTATGGTTCGCCGCGTCTGGAACGTTACAACGGTGCGTCTGCCGTGGAAATCCAGGGGTCGGCCGCAGCCGGTGTCAGCTCGGGTACAGCCATGTCGTCGGTCGACAGCCTGATGGCGGAGCTGCCGGCCGGTTATGCGCATGAATGGACCGGCCTGTCGGCGCAGGAGCGTCTTTCCGGCAACCAGGCCCTGCAGCTTTATGCGATCTCGGTTCTGGTGGTGTTTCTGGCGCTGGCCGCACTTTACGAAAGCCTGACCATTCCCTTCGCCGTTCTCCTGTCGGTGCCGATCGGCATTTTCGGGGCGGTGGTTGCGGCAACGATGTTCGGGCAGACCAACGACGTCTACTTCAAGGTCGGTCTGCTGACGACCATCGGTCTTGCCGCGAAGAACGCGATCCTGATCGTCGAATTCGCCATCGAACAGCAGGCGCATGGCAAGGGCCTGGTGGAAGCAACACTCGAGGCCGCCCGCCAGCGTCTTCGCCCGATCCTGATGACCTCGCTTGCCTTCATCCTCGGCGTTTTGCCGCTGGCGATTGCCGATGGCGCGGGCTCCGGGGCGCAGAACTCGATCGGTATCGGCGTGATGGGCGGCATGATTTCGGCAACGGTGCTGGGTGTGTTCTTCATTCCGCTGCTGTTCGTCATCGTGCGCAGGATCTTCAGATCGAAAGCCGCAACACCCGCCGCGATCCCCGTCGCGCCGGCAGAATAACCACCCCAGCGTAAGGAACGCTCATTTGCTCAATCCAACCTTCAAGCACGGTCTTGCGACCTGCGTTAAGGCCTCCTCTGCGTCCATTTTGGCAGTTCTGCTTGCCGGATGTGTTGTCGGCCCTGACTACCAGAAGCCCAATCTTGTCGTGCCCGCCAGTTGGGGGGGCGGCGCGAAAGCCGGGGCGGCGGCGAAGAAACCCAACCTGACGGAGTGGTGGCGCCAGCTCAACGATCCCTTGCTGAACACGCTGGTCGCGCAGGCGGTCGACGGCAATCTGGATGTCGCCAGTGCAAAAGCCCGCATTCGCGAAGCTCGCGCCACCTATCGCCAGCAGACGGGGGCTTTCTACCCGAGCGTCAACGGTTCCGCGTCCGGCACGCGCAACCGCACGGCCAGCTCCGGTGAAACGGCCGTCTACAACCAGGCGCAGGCCGGGTTCGACGCGAGCTGGGAAATCGATCTGTTCGGCGGCAACCGGCGCTCGGCGGAAGCCGCGCGTTATGCGGCACAGGCGGCAGACGAAGATCTGGCGGATACGCTGGTGACACTGATCGGTGACGTCACGTCCTATTACGTTCAGGCGCGGCAATATCAGGCTCTGGTGGCGCTTTCCGAGCGCACCGCCAAATCGCAACGCCAGTCAGCCGTGCTGACCCGCGACCAGGTGCAGGCTGGGGCTGCAACGGGCGTGGACAGCGCAACGGCTGAAGGGCAGGCGGCTTCGACCGAGGCGGATATTCCTTCCTACCGCATTTCCTACATGCAGTCGGTCAACCGTCTCGCCGTGCTGCTTGGCAAGGCACCGTCAGAGCTGCAGCCGCTGATGGCGAAGGCCGGCAAGATACCCTCGCCGAAGATGGCAGCCGGTATCGGCATTCCAGCCGATGTCGTGAGCGGACGTCCGGACGTGCGTTCGGCAGAACGTGCACTGGCGCAATACACCGCCAAGATCGGCAAGGCGGAAGCCGACCGTTATCCGTCGATCAGCCTTACCGGCGATATCGCCACGGCGGCGAGCAGCGTTTCCGACCTCGGCAAAAAATCGACGATCAGCTGGGCATTCGGGCCAAGTCTTTCCATTCCGATCTTCCAGGGCGGTCAGTTGAAGGCTGCCGTGGATGTGGCGAAGGCGCAGCGCGACCAGTATTTCGTCGCTTACCAGTCGGCCGTGCTGTCGGCGATGGAGGACGTGGAAAATGCGGTCGTGGCGTTGACGCAGTCGCAGCAGCGCCGCGCCAGACTGTCGGCCTCGGTGGCCGCCTACCGGAGAGCGGCCGAACTGTCGCGTCAGTTGAATGTCGATGGTGCGATCGACCGCCTGGACGTTCTCGAAGCCGAACGCTCGCTTTATTCGGCCGAGGAAGAGCTGATCTCGAGCCAGGCCAATATCGCCACCTATTACATTGCGCTTCACAAGGCGCTGGGTGGCGGCTGGACCGGCACGGTCGATGTCGAAAAACCGGCGGTGGTCGATCAGGCCATCGGCCCACGGGTGGCAATGCGATGACGATGGACACCGCGTCTCCCGCAACCTCCCGAGGCCATCTGGTCACCATACTGGTTCTCGGGGCGATGACAGCCGTCACGCCGCTCGCCACGGACATGTATCTGGCGGCGTTTCCGGCGATTGGCGCCGACCTTTCGGCCTCGGCCGGGCAGGTCCAGTTCAGCCTGTCGATCTTCTTCATCGGCATGGCGCTTGGCCAGCTCATCTATGGCACGCTGATCGACCGGTTCGGGCGCAAACTGCCGTTGATGGCGGGCATGGCCGTCTTCACGCTTAGTTCGGTCGCAATGCCGTTTGCGCCCGACATTGTCACCTTCAACGGGTTGCGTCTGCTGCAGGCGGTCGGGGCGTGCTCCGGCATGGTCATCGGCCGCGCCGCCATCAACGATCTGTTCGATGCCACCGAGGGCGCGCGGGTGCTATCGCACATGATGCTGATCACCGGACTTGGGCCCATTCTGGCGCCGATCCTGGGCGGCTACATCCTGATCTCCTGGGGATGGCAGGCGATCTTTATGGCGCTTGCCGCCATTGCCGCCGCCAGCCTGTTTGCGATCGGCTTTGCATTTCGCGAAACGCTGCCGCCGGAAAAGCGCCAGCCGCAACGGATCGGCGAGACCAGCAGAACCTATCTCAAGCTGCTGAAGAACAGGCAGTTTGTTCTGTTCACCCTCATCGGCTGCTTTGCGCTTGGCGGTCTCTTCGCCTTCATCACCGGATCGCCGCATGTGATGATGGACCTCTACGGCCTGTCGCAGCAAACCTATGGCTGGGTATTCGCCGCCAACGCCGTGGCCATGGTCATCGGCTCGCAGATCAACGGTTACCTGTTGCGTCGGCATCCGCTCGCGACCGTCCTGAAATATTCGCTGCTGCTCTTCGTCGTCACCGGTGCTGCAACGGTGGCGCTCTCGGGGGCGGCGGATCTCATCACCTTGATGATCCCGTTGACCCTGTGCCTTGCCAACGTGCCGGTCGTTGCCGCCAATTCCACCGCTCTGGCGATGGCGGCCTGCGGCAAGGATGCGGGCGCTGCATCGGGAATACTCGGCGTTCTGCAGTTCGGCATCGCCGGACTGGTCAGCGGCCTCGTCGGCATGATGGCGAACAATTCGCCGCTGCCGATGACCGTGGTCATAGCTGCGGCAGCTATGGCGGCGTTTGCGTGTTTTGCCGGATTTCAGAAAGACAGGAGAGTTTGAAATGAGACGTCTCACCCTCGCAATCACTTGCGTTGTCGCAACGGCCTTTGCCCTGCCGGCCATCGCCCAGGAGCCGCCGCCGCGCCAGCCGGCCAAACAGGTCGAACGCGGCCCGTCGAAAAAGCCGAAACTTCACTGCAAGACGGTGCTGGTAAAAGCCAAAGACCGCTTCGGCCGGCCGATCACCAAGAAGGAAAAGGTCTGCCGATAGGCAAAACCTGACCCGAAAGACTGATCTGCGCCTTTTCAGGTGCGACACATCAAAACCCCCGTGGCGCGATGGCGCTGCGGGGTTTTCTGTCCTGGAGGCGATTGGTGAGATGAGAACAAACTCACAAGCGCTGTACCGAAACATGCACCTCAAGCGTCAAATCGCGTCCACGGGCGGTGACACCGCGTTCTTTCGTGTTATCACTTGCCAGAAGAACCGTTCATGTCTGGGAGGCATCATGACAACCACTCCGGTAAAGGGCCCCGCATCCTATTTTCCATCCATCGAAGCCAAATACGGGCGGCCGATTGCCGAGTGGAAAGAGCTGATCCGTGCCCAGAGCGGCAAGAAACACATGGAACTGGTCGCCTGGCTGAAACAGGAACACGGCATGGGCCATGGCCACGCCAACGCGCTGGTGGCGGATACGCTGCGGGAGTGAGGGGATAATCCCACAGCGACTTTCGGGTGGCAGGCGGCTTAAACCTGTCTGATCGTGCCCCACAGCACTTGCGAACGCACCGAAAAGCGCAGCGTCTGATCGGTGGCATGGGGCACCAGAATGTCGCGCAGCTCCGCATCGAACCGGGGCAACAGTTCGCCAAGCCGAGATGGCGCGAATGTGTCTCTGGAATGCTGGCAGAGAATGAAGTCTTCGATGCTCTGCTCTACCGGCTCCGAACTGAAAAACTCCGTACCCTCGATATGCAGGAATGCCTTGTACCGGGAGCGTTTTTCGTCTTTCCGGTCGTGGTCGAACTCTTCGCCCGTAGCGATGGGAACCCATTTCGCCAGAAATGATTGCCAGTCGTCAGCCCAGGCAGGCTCGAACGGCGTATCGCCCGTCACGATCGCGACCTTGTGGAGTTCGGATGCCAGCATCCTGAGCCGCGGAAACAGGCGGTTGTGATCCATCCAGTGAATACTTGCAGCGGCGACCATGAGGTTGAACCTGTCATCCGCTGCAGTGTCGTAATCTTCCGCAAGACCAGTAACCCATCGAATATTCGCCGCCGTCCCACCCTCGAGCCGCCGGGCCAGATCGATCATGGCTTTCGAAGGGTCAACAGCAACGACATCAGTGAAATGCCGGGCTAGGGGGCGGCTGATTTTACCGGTCCCGCACCCCAGATCCAGAAGGCAATTGCGATGCGGGGTAATGGACAGAAGCCTGTCGTACACGCCTTGGGGATAGGGAGGGCGGTGGATGTAATTCTCCACAACCAAGGGGTCTTCGAAGGAGACTCCATGCCGCTCGATCATTCTCAGCTCCATATCTGTTTCAGCCGAGAACGGTTCTTTAGCCGCTCCTCATGATCGACAGATGACGGACGTGCTGATCGTCAGATTTTTCCTGCCTTCAAACTGACATCGCAGTAGCGACCGACTGGTTTCAGACAAGGCTCCCCGCACTCATTTCAGTCTTGTGTCGATCTCGCTCATCAGGTCGGACAGGAGGGAGCGGCTTTCTGTCAGCGCGGCCATTTGCCGGTCGACGCCGTCGAGGTGTTTTTGCAGGATGGCGCGCAGTTCGTCGCAGGGTTCGAATTCGTCGCGGCCGTCGAGGGAGCAGGGCAGGAATTGCTGGATGACCGGCAGTGTCATTCCGCAGGCTCCGAGCTTCCTGATCCTTGTGATCGTGGCAAGTTCTTCTGTGCCGTAGTCGCGGTAGCCGGCGGCGGTTCGACCGGGCGTCAGCAGGCCCTGTTCTTCGTAATATCGCAGCATCCGGATGCTGATGCCGGTCCGCTCTGCCATGTCGCCAATCTTCATGTTTTCACCCTTGACCCTAACAGCGCTGTCAGGGTCTATAGGATTTGCTCGTCAATGCAAACACATCTGAGGAGCAAGAGACTATGCAAGAACATCCTTCCTTCGTGACCATGCTGGATGGAAACGAGGCGACCGCAACGGATCTGTCGCCGCTGGCCTTTGCGGGCTTTGCCCATTTTACCGCAATGCAGGTGCGTGATGGCAAGGTGCGGGGACTGGACCTGCATCTCACACGCCTTCGCACCGCCTCGATGGCGATGTTTAGCCGCGCGCGGAGCGATGCCGACATCAGCCGTTTTCTGCGCATGGCGGTTGCGGCCGGGCCGCAGAACCTGTCTCTGACCGCCACGGTGTTTTCGCGGCATGGGGAGTTCACAGCGCAAGCGCCTGATGACGATCCGGCCATCTTGGTGCGGAGCTTTCCGGCATCGTCGGGTCCGGGCGGTCCTGTCGCGCTGGACATCGTTCACCACCAGAGGGCGCTTGCCAGCATCAAGCAGGTGGGTGAGCCGATGAAGACCTACGCGATGCGTCAGGCTGCACGCAACGGTTTTGACGATGCCGTGTTTGTCGATCGACAGGGGCGTCTGGCCGAAGCCAGCATCTGGAATCTGGCATTCTGGGATGGGCAGACGGTTGTATGGCCGAAGGCCGATATCCTGCACGGCGTCACCATGCAGATCGTCGAGCGACAGCTTGCGAAACTCGGCATCCGCTCCCGAACGGAAGACATCAGCCTTGCAGATGCCGAAAGCTTTGCCGGTGCCGCGCTGATGAATTCATGGACGCCCGGTGTCGCGATCCGCAGGATCGGCTCGTTTGAGATACCCCTGTCGGACACGTTCAAAGCCATGCTTCATGCCGCCTATCAGGCGGAGCCGGCAGTGCGGATTTGAACGGGCAAAGGCTGCGAAGCGGGAAGGCAGATGCGGTAGGGTCGCGCCTCATGCCTGCCTTGCCGCGACACCCGCACAGGCCACTCTGAAATTCCATGAAGGGTTTGCAGGCTTGCGGTGTAAGCTTGGCGATCGTTGCAGACTGTGGAGGTGGTCCATGCCGCGTTTTCTAGCCGTTTACACCATGATGCCCGAAGACCTCGCGGCCTTTCGGCGGATGCCGAAATCCGAGCAGGATGCTGTCGATGCCGTCGGCGTCAAGGCATGGGCGGCGTGGGAGGAGAAAAACGCCGCGTCCATTCTGGATCGCGGCGGCATGGTGGGGAAGACGACGCGCGTTAGCAGAGATGGCATACAGGCTGCGGTCAATCCGTTCTGCGGTTATCTGGTGGTTGAGGCTGAGAGCGCCGACGCCGCCGCACGGCTTTTTCAGGACCACCCGCACATCACCGTCTTTCCCGGCGACGGTGTGGATATCATGCCCTTTGTCACCTGATGTCTTCGATGAGTGACCTGGCTACACGCTCGCGCGATAACGTGCGCGCGGGCGGATGATTTCGCCGGTTTGCTGTTGTTCGATGGCGTGGGCGATCCAGCCGATCAGTCTTCCGGTTGCGAAGATCGTGAAGGCGGCATCGTCGGGTAGTTTGTGCACCAGGCTCAAGGCGGCGAGGGCAGCGTCTATGTTGGGTGGAATGCCGAGTTCACTGGAGAGCGCCCGGACTGCGGCGACCGGGGATGCTGTCGCGCCGAGGCGGGCGAGGATGAGGCGTGCCCTTGGATCACCTTCCGGGTAGAGCGGATGGCCGAAGCCGTAACCATAGGGTGACTGGTCGGCGTGGTCCATGAGGAAGGCCTGCATTTTGCCGCTCACCGTGGCTTGCAGCGCCACCCGCGCCAGCGTGGCGACACCGCCATGGCGCGGGCCGCTGAGTGTGGCGAGACCGGAGAGCAGGGCGGCCGGAAGGCTTGCGCCCGTTGATGCGGCGATACGCACGGCGAAGGTGGACGGGTTCAATTCGTGGTCGCTCAGCAGCACCAGGGCGCGGCGCACATCGTCACAGCCGGATGCATCCAGACCCCAGCTCTGCCCGAGGCGCAGGTGGATCGGTCCCGATGCTGATTTACCGAGGAGGGCATTGGCGACAAGGGACATCAGCCTGCCGCCCTGTTTCCCAGCCGCATCCGGCTTCAGTTCCGGTGCTGTCGGTACCTCCCGGCTGAGAACCTCCAACGCGCGGCCGAGCGGACTGGGCAGGGATGATGCCACCTCGCTCTCCGGCGCATCGACCGCACTGACGGCCCACAGATGTGCCGCCATATCCTCAAGCGTGAAATGCTCCGCGCAGTGTTCGATCGACAGGCCGCGCAGCCAGAGCATGCCGTCGCGCACCTCCGAAATGGCGGTGGAAAGCACGGGCTCGCCCCACCTGATCGCCTGTTCGGCAATCTCCGCACGGGCGCGGGGACGTCGGTTCTGTTGCAGCAAGGCATCCACATCCGGGCGTGCATAAAGGCTGCGGCGTGCATCCTCGGCATCCGCCTCAGCCCGTACCTGACCACGGCTGACATAGGCATAAAGCGTCTGCGGTTTGACGCCGAGCATCGCACAGGCCGTCTGGGCGTCGATCCAGTCAAGAGAAATCATATTGATTATATTGATCAAGATTTACAGCCGGTCAACTCGGCGGTCTCATGCGCCAATCATGCATTGAAGGCAGGCAGCGATGGAGGCGAAGGTGACGCAGGATTTCGACAGGGAGATCAACGAGGCGCTGGGGCACGAATTTGCCCCTGCAACAGAGGTGTCACGCCATGGTGACGGCGAGTTACCGTCGTGTTTCCGGGTGTCCGATCTGGCGGAGGCCTCGGTGCGCGCCGCCGCAGGCGAGCTTGCGGGACTGACAGGTGCGCGGGCGGTTTCGGTTGACCGCCGGTTGTCGCTGATGTGGTTCAGCATGAGCCTTCGCCCTGCCGGCTGGAGCCTGCCGTCCATATGGGACCCGATTGCCGGTGATTACCGCGCCGCCGATGGCTGGATCAGGCTGCACACCAACGCGCCGCACCACCGCCACGCCGCGCTGCAGGTGCTGGACTGCGCCGGTGACAGGGAGAGCGTTTCAGGGGCGGTTGCGGCCCGGAACAAGGACGAGCTGGAAGCGGCGATCGTGGCGGCGGGCGGTGCGGCGGCCGCCATGCGCACCCTGGAGGAATGGAGGACGCATCCGCAAGGGCAGGCAGTGGCGGCAGAACCGCTGATCCGGTGGCGAGAGATCGGGCAGGGACGCAGGATCACCGGTCTTGGTGGCCTGCGGGTGCTGGACCTGACCCGCGTTCTGGCCGGGCCGGTGGCAACGCGGTTTCTGGCGGGTTTCGGGGCTGATGTGCTGCGCATCGATCCACCCGACTGGAACGAACCGGCCGTGGAACCGGAGGTGACGGTGGGCAAACGCCGCGCCGGGCTTGATCTGCACCGTGCCGATGACCGTCGCACTTTTGAAGCCCTGCTCTCAGAGGCCGATGTGCTGGTGCATGGCTACCGCCCCGGTGCGCTGGAAAAGCTCGGTTATGGCGATGACGAGCGCCAGCGCCTGTCGCCCGGTCTGATCGATGTCTGCCTTGATGCCTATGGCTGGAGCGGGCCCTGGGCGGGCAGGCGTGGTTTCGACAGTCTGGTGCAGATGAGCTGCGGCATTGCCGATGAAGGCATGACGCGATCCGGTGGCGCGCAGCCGGTGCCGCTTCCGGTGCAGGCGCTTGACCATGCGACGGGCTATCTGATCGCCGCAGCCGTGCTGCGCGCCTTGCGCCATGCGCAGGCAACCGGAACGAGGTTTTCCGCCCGCCTGTCACTTGCCAGAACGGCGGCCTTGCTGACGGGCGCCGGTGCCCGGCCATTTCAGGGATCGAAACTCGAGGACAGGGATGCCGATCTGGCTCCTGCCCTGGAACAAACATCCTGGGGACCGGCGAGGCGGCTGACCTTCCCGGTTCGCGTCGATGGCAAGGGACCGGAATGGGCGCTGCCGGCGGGCCTGCTGCGCATCGATGCGGCGCGCTGGTGAACACGCGGCGTCCTTCCTCCATCGACATGGCGAGAGCAGATCGCTTTCATCCTCTGGCTTTCCCGGCCGCATTTCGTCAGCACAGCCGAAGATCGCCCCGGCGCAGGGCAATGGAGGGACACGAGCGCCTTGCGCGTGCCAGCGGCCGCAAGTGGTGTGCATCAGCGTGCTTGCAAACAACACCGCCGACCGCGCCATTCATGAGCATCCCGGTTAAAGGGACGACCTGATAACGATGGCAAGAGCGCCTGACTGAGAAACTGCCCGGCAGGGCAGGGTGCCCCATGCCTATTCCGGCTGAAGAGACAAAAAACCCCGCGGAACCGATGGCGCCGCGGGGTTTTGTTATTGCTGTTCGGACAGTCGCGTTTCAGCGCAGCTTCATGTGAATGGGCGCGCGGCCGGAGCGGCCGGAAATGTGAAGATGGATCTTCGCTTCCGGCTGGTTGCTGCGCCATGCACGTGCGCCGTGGGAAAGCAGCAGGTTGACCAGATCACGCGTCTTATGCCGGGAACGGTTGAGGCCGATATCGGCAATGCGCATTGCGGCCTCATGAATGGGGTGCAGAACGGACAGGCTGCCCTGACCGTTGCCTGCTGCAATGTCCGAAAAATTCTCGTTGATTGCCATCTTTGAACGCCTCGTTACACAATACAAATTCGAGGGGATTTGAGCGGCGCCAAAACCTTGAGGCACCGCCCGTTCAGGGTGACGACTACTGTGCCGAGGCCCAGCAGCTTACGCCTTTCTTCTTCAACGCATTACACGCATTGACCGCAGCGTTCTGACCATCGAAGCCACCGAAGCGGGCGCGGTAGAACTGGGAGCCGTCCTTGTTGAAGGCGACGGTGAAGGGCTTGGCAGAGCGCAGTGCCGCGCCGCCTTTTTCCTGCGCCGACTGCAACAGGTTGCGGGCCGAGGTTTCGTCTGGCGAAGCGCCGATCTGGATGACCCAGCCGCTGGCCGGTGCTTCCATCTTCGGGGCAATGGCCGGCTTGGCTGCAGAGGCTGCAACGGACGCGGTGACGATGTTGTCGACCTTGGTGGAGTTGGTGATCAGGCTGCGATCCGGCGCAATCGGGGCGACAGGAACAGGTGCCTGGGTCTTTGCCTTCTGGCGGGTCGTTGCCATTTCCATGGCGTTGACAGCCGCGTTGGAAGACGAACCGGCAAAGGCGCTGACAGGTGCTTCATCGCCGTAACGGGCCTGCGGAACCGGGCCGGAGTGCGGCAGACCGCCAGCGGAGGCTGCGGCAACCGGTGCGGAAGGCACAGCGGCAGCAATGGCCACTGGTGCGGCTGGGGCAATCGGCTCCTCAATCGGCGCGGAACGCGTCTGGGCAATCAGGTTGGAGTTACCGCCACGCGAAGCCTGCGGCAGATAGGTGGCAACCAGCTTGCGCATGGTGGCATCACGGGCTGCGCTGGAACGGCCACCGAGAACAACGGCGACGATGGAGCGGCCATCAAGCTGTGCCGAGGTTGCAAGGTTGGAGCCTGCAGCGCGGGTGTAACCGGTCTTGATACCATCAACGCCCTTGACCGTGCCAACCAGACGATTGTGGTTGCCGATGACCTGCTTACCGAAGGTAAAGGTGCGGGTGTTGAAGTAACCGTAATATTGCGGGTAGTGCTGACGAAGGGCGATGCCGAGACGGGCCTGATCGCGTGCCGTGGTCATCTGCGCGGTGTTCGGCAGGCCATTGGCATTGCGGTAGGTCGTGCGGGTCATGCCGAGAGCACGTGCCTTGGCCGTCATCATGCGGGCGAAACGATCTTCAGATCCGCCGAGATATTCACCAAGCGCCGTTGCCATATCGTTTGCAGAGCGGGTGACCAGCGCCAGAATGGCCTGTTCAACCGTGATGCTGCCACCGGCGCGAACGCCGAGCTTGGAAGGCGGCTCCTTTGCGGCATTGGCCGAAACCGGAACCTTGGAGTCGAGAGAGATACGACCGGAGCTCAACGCTTCAAACGTAAGATAAAGCGTCATCATCTTGGTCAGCGAGGCCGGATAGCGCAGACCGTCCGGGTCTTCGCCATACAGAACCTTGCCCGTTTTCGCATCGATGACGATGCCGGCATACTTCGGTTCTGCCTGTGCGGTCTGAACGGATGTTGCGGCCATGAACGCCGCAGCAAGGGTCAACGCAACGAACCTGACGAAAGACTTCACACCCGCTTTGCGCACATGTGCTCCAGATAGAATTTTCAACACCGCTGAACTCTTCAATCGCATATTCATAATCCGCTCGGACACGCCCCGCCCGAACTCTATGGGTCGGAACTTTATCGAGATGGCGTTACCAAGTGGTTTATGAAGGGTATCCGGATTCCATAAAATGCGACTTTTCGAGCGCATTGCGGGATGGGGCTTCCCGCAGTATTCAGCCTTTATTGAGGCGGGCCTCGACATAAGTTTTCAGTGCCTGGTCGAGTTTTTGCCATTGCGGCAAGAGGCGTGCGGAAAAGCGGTAGAAGATCGTCAGGTCCTGACCGGCGCGAATATCCCGCTGGCAATCGTTTCCTGTTGATTCCTCGGGCTTTTGCGGCAAAAGGCAGCGCACCACGAAGTCGGTTTCGCCGTCACGCTTGCCAGTCAGAATGACTTCCTTGCCGTAACCGGAATCGGCTTTCAGGCGGTGCAGCATCAGGCCGTAACGCAGGGGCAGGGGCTCTCCTTCCGCCAGCCGCGCGTAGATTGGCAGGAAGCGGCCGGACATATCCTCCGACATGGTGCTGCGCGATATCTGTATGAAGATAAGGTCGGCCGTGCTGTTGGGATTATCGAAAACCTTGCGATTCGCTTCGCCATATCCGCCGAGCTCCGGCCAGGTCAGATAAAGATCGACCCGGTCCGATTCGCCATCCTGGCGCTGCGCGGGCACGCGGATGGTGTTTTTGGCAAGCTGCAGCCTGTCATTGCCAATGGTAACGGTGACGGGATCGGTCGAGGTCGTGTGCCCGGCATTGAGGATCTGCTCGCCATACCAGCCCGCCGCAAACCACAGCGCCGCCAGAAGAACAAGGAACAGGGCTGCAAAAGCGGAGAGTACGAGGCGGAAACGGGAAGAAAAGAAGGGCGTTTCGTTCTGCATGGGCCCCTCAAGACGTCCACGGCGATAAAACTGTCCGGAAAGATCGACGCGATCGCAGCCGGCATGCGCGCCTGCTGGCCGCAGAGGACAGGGGATTCGGCCACTCTTTACTCTTAACGTCCGGCCCGAACCATTGAAATGCCCATTCGTCGCTGCTACCTGACCTTTGACAGTAAAAAGGACGGCAAATGGCAGCGCGCGACAGATATTCCCGGAAACTCGAATGTTCGAAGTGCGGCCACCAGGGTTTTGCCGAAGCCTCTGAACTGGATGACAAGCGTTTGCCGGATGTGGACTTCCGCATTGACGAGATGCCGAGGGGGTTTCGCGCCGAGCGTCCTTCCGGCAATCCTTCGGAATACATGATACGCTGCGCGCAATGCGGCAATATATTCCGCTTTCTGCAAAAGACCGCCTATGCACCGGGCGGTGAACCGCGTGCGAGAGCGCGCTGACACGCACTGAACGAAGGGCAGGAGAAAGATGGCTGTCGAACAAGGCCCACCACCCCCGCCACGACCACCCCGCAAGAAAGCCATGTGGCCGTGGATCGTGCTGCTGGTTCTGACGCTGTGCGCGATCTATTCCTATAACCGGGCCACGGAAATCATCGCCGAGCTTTCCGATACGCTGCCGCCCGCCATCATCGATCTCTTCGAAGACCTGCTGCGTTACGACGGGCACCGTCCGGGCATTGACGTCTGAGGCATCTGGCGGGCTTGAAACACGCAAGCCCGAAATAAAAAAGCCCCGCGATAAGCGGGGCAAGGTTGATCGCTCGGGGAAAGTTGGGCAATGCCCGGGAGCGATGAATAATGAATAGCTCATTATGTCGTGGATGAGATAGGTCACATCCGTCCCAATCGGTACGCTTTGCTAAAAAACATGTCAGTACCCCCGACCCATCGGGCAGGGTAGGTTTGCGCGCCCGGCTATTTGCCGCTGAAAAGGGCGTTTTGCGGCGCCGCGCTGCGCAATTTCGTGCCACTATGATACAAAACTGTCTCACGCCCTGATATATTAACTATCGCTTAATCAATGACTTGCGGAAGCAAGGCAGTAATGGCAATCTGCCGTCATGCAGCAAATTCAACCCCCACGTTTTGCAGTTGACCAGACGGCCCGGATCGCCGAATGCCGGGAAACGTTTATTGCTGCCGCGCGGGCCCTGATCGTCAATGCCGTGGCAAATGGCTGGCGGGAAGAAGAGGCGGCGTTGGCGCTGGCCGATGCTGCCGACGATTACGTTCTCTACCTTGCCTCGACACCCGTTTCCAACCGCAAGCCGGCCAATCAGAACAAGCTTCCCGCCTGAAAAACGCCTGGCAGATGCCCGGCCGTATCCTTTGCATTGCAAAAATCCGACACCGCTTCCGGCATGAACCGTTGCAATGGCGCCGGGATGGTCGCAGGTTTGCACGCGGCACCGGATTTGCCCGGTCGCCTCGAATTGCACACATTTGGACATATCATCACGCCCATGCGCAGACGAATGGACAAGTCGGGTTTGGTTTTTGTCGGGCTTCTGCTGGTACTGATCGCGATCGTGCTGAGCATCGCCTTCTTCGAAACCAGCCAGCAGATACCGGCCGTCCCCACAGGACAAGGCTCCCTCCTGCCACCGGGCACCACGCCGGGGCAATAAGCTCTCTGGAGATCACCGGTGGATTATGACGGGGCGGGGCGCATCATGGCGTTAGCGGGATTGACGGCTTTTTTCAAACCGCTATAAAGCCTCACCACTGCAGGGATGGGTGTCCGAGTGGTTTAAGGAACCGGTCTTGAAAACCGGCGTGCGTGAGAGCGTACCGTGGGTTCGAATCCCACCCCATCTGCCATTTTTGTTTCCCATACGTTCCCTTTTGTTCTCATAGACCCTTGCGCGCTAGCGCTCTTCCGGTTCATATATTCCCACTGGTTCCCATAACGTTCCGTACTATCCCGAGCAAAACCGGGTACGAAACCGGGTACAGGGCATAAAAAAACCGGGTACAAGGGAGTGGGCGTGCTTACCGACACGGCGATTCGAAAAGCGAAGGCTCAAGAGAAGCCTTACAAACTTTCTGACACCAACGGGCTACACGTCCATGTCAGCAAAGCCGGTAATAAGACCTTCCGATATCGATATGAGTTTCTGGGCAAGGAAAAGACGCTTGTCCTGGGCGACTATCCCGAGATGGGTTTGCTCGAGGCGAGACGCGCTCGTGATGAAGCGCGCCAGCTTTTGAAATCTGGCAAAGACCCGTCCGCGCAAAAGAAGCTCGAGAAGGCTATCCAACGGTCCGACGCCGAGTCGACTTTTGCCGCCGTCGCCAAGGAGTGGTTTGAACTGGCCAGCGTCGTGTGGTCGCCCGCGCATGCAGATGAAGTTTGGCACACGTTAGAACGAGACGTGATCCCGCACATCGGCCAGCTTCCGATCAAAGACATCGATGCTCCGATTGTGCTCGGTGTTCTACGGCTGGTCGAAAAGCGCGGGGCGATTGAAACGGCGAAACGTCTTCGTCAAAGAATATCGTCAGTCTTTGTCTATGGGATTTCATCCGGTCGGGCGTCATCCGATCCTGCGGCCATAGTGCAGGATGCATTGGCGCCACTCGAGAAAAAAAGGCACCCAGCGGTTACATCGGTTCCGGCGGTCCAGAAGCTCCTCAAAGACGTCTGCGCCACACCAGGCCGGCCACACGTCAAGCTTGGGATTCGTCTTCTCACTCTTACCTTCGTTCGCCCTGGAACATTGGCGGCAACGCCGTGGTCAGAGTGGGACGATCTGGATTCGGAAAACCCGGTTTGGCGCGTGCCTGCGGCTCGCATGAAGCTCAAGAAGAGCAAAAAGAACGACGAGAACTTCGACCATTTTGTGCCGCTGCCGCGTGAGGCTTTGGACATCATAGCGTTGCTTCGACGTTTGACAGGGCGAGGCAAGTACGTGTTCCCAAACGCGAGGCGCCCTAGTGCGCCGATGTCAGGGAACGCCTTGGGCTATATGCTCAACAGGGCGGGCTACTACGGGGATCACGTACCGCACGGTTTCCGTGTCTCATTCTCGACGATCATGAACGAGCTTTTCCCGCTCGAGTATCGGACCATCGACCACATGCTCGCGCACTCGCCGAAGGATAAAACTGAGGGCACCTATAACCGCTCGAGGCATATCGACCGCCGCTGCGAACTGGCACAGATCTATGCGGATCTGGTCTTGGAAGGTGCGCCGTCGCTCGAGGAGTTTGTGAACGGACCTATCCGGATAAACAAAAAGGGGCCAAACCCGGCCCCCTCGAGGAAAAAGCGGATAGCGGCTTAATTGCCGCCATCCAAGTCTGCGGGCTTTTCTATGCCAACATACCGCTCGTTTGGCCTGAGATATCGCGCAAGTCGTTCCTCAACTCGGAGAGGACGTATTGTGCCCTTGCCTGCGTAGTAACTGCCAAGCTTTTCCATCATCTCTTCGAGATCTTTGGCGTGGCAATAGCACGCGAACTTTCCGGGAGGCTCATATGATGCCTCCCATATTGGCGGGTTGTGAAATGGGAGATAGCGCACTCGCATGCGCCTCAATGGCATTTCCATCATTGCTCCCCCACTGGCACGGCAAGTTGCCGGTCTTTGATCACTTTAAGACGAAGTGCAGCAGCACTACCGGCGTGGAACTTTGATGCGTCGGCCGCTTTTGCCATTCCAAGTTCCCCAGACCGGACGTCCTTGGACATGTTTTTGAGCATGCGGGCCTGCTTGTCGTGCCATTCTGCTACGACCTCAAAAGGTGACATGCCTTCCTTTTTCACCGCTTCAGATAGGGCAATGCGCAGACGGGTAATTTCTTCCGCCGCTTCCTGATGCAGCCGGTTTAGACTGCTGTGGTCAAGATTGAGCCGTTCCACGATATCGCTCATCCTACTCCTTCCTTACCCGTATGGCGGCGCTATCACGGGTAGATTGCCGATACCCGCAATCCCAGCCGTTGAGCCAGACCAGTTCCATCAAGGCGGAGACGCCCCATTCCTTGGCTCTCTCACGCAAGTCGGCAGGCATCTGGCGGTAAGCTTCTGCGACGATTGCCTGGCGCTCTGCTGCGATCCTTTCAGCACGGAGCTGGGCCTGCGCCGCGTCGTCGGCGTCGAGAAACTCCATGAATGGCTGCGAGATCGAATTCGCGAATGATTTCTTGTTGTGGTCCCCCATGGATCAGCCCTCCTGCTTTGCGAGGGCTGCGGCGACCATCGAGTGCCAAATGTTGTGTACTGCGGCAATCTCGTTTTCGTTCGACCAATCAACGTCGAGCGCAGCAGCAATCATCTTGTCAGTCGCGTCGGTCGGGACAAGGTTCCAGCCTTCCGGAATACGATGTGCTATCCGGTACAACTCGGCCAACTCCTCAGGCGTCGGGTCTATGCAGGCCGTAATTTTGCGGCATCCAGCGCCAGTCTCATGATCGCCTTCGAGCTTTGCCCGCTTTTCGAACCACTCTTTGGTGATGTTCAAATCGAGAGGCTTCTGATCATGCTTTGCGGGTGCTGCGGGGAGAGACTGATAGTCCGTCACCTCTTCCACCAAAGCGCCGTTGAGTTTTATTCGCCACTGCCTGTCGAAATCGGAATAGTATATCGGCTGTGCGCAGAAAGAGCCCGACACCTTTACCCACCCCATCACAGCATCGCCGTGCTTTGGTTTCAATGTCTCTATCGGTTGCCACCCCGCCACGTCTTGCACGTGTCCGGAGAGGGCGTTCTGTGCGACATCCCAAACCACAGCATTACTCTCTGCGGGGTGCGAAACGATCCACTCCAAAGCTTGCACGGCGGCGGGTGGAGCGGGAGGGGCGGCGTAGAGCGCGATGGGTCCATTAAGCCAGCTTGTATCTGCACCGATGTGTGCAAACAGGCCATGTCGTTCTTTATTTTTCAACTCAGACGCATCGGTAAAGCCGATCGGCCTCGCAGAGGAAAGGGCGGCTATCTCTGCCTCGATCTCGGAGAGCACACGCTGCGCATCGCCACCTTCGGTATCATGGTTGCGGCCTTCACGCCCCTCAGCAACTCCCAGCTCGAAATACTTGTGAAGCAGATCGGCAAGTTTATTGTTCTGCATTTTACTCGATCCCTAGCTGGCGATGAAGGTGGTTTCGTGCGGACCAAGTGGCGAGACAATCGCGCACCAGAAAACCGCATCGACAGGCTTTTCGTCCCAAGTTCCGGTTTTCCAGTATTCGCAGCTTTCTTCGTCTTCGGCCTGGTCTCGGATGCAGTAGAACTCAAGGAGCGCGTAGGGATGCATGCCGGCGGGCAGGTTTTCGGTCATAGGCATCCACTTCTCGTAGCGATCGCGCATGCTTTTGAGTTCGTTTTTCATCCGTTCGTTTTCGCGCTGAACACTCTCGAGCGTTGAGGCATTGACGTATTCAACGCCCTCATCGCCCCACTGATTGTCAGAGCACCAGCACCGGTCCGGTGCGCCCTTCGGCTCGAGCCAGATGCGGGTGTGTTCGCCTTCAGTTGGCTTCATTGGTATTCTCCTGCTGGCTAGCGATATATGGCTGAGTGAGGGCCTGAACTTGCGCGATGTGCTGGCGAAGGTCGTTCAGCCATTCCTTTTGGTTTTCGCCGCCACGCCAGTTGATGCATCCCGCCCAAGAGGCCAGCTCATGCGATGCCACTGCGCAGGAGCGAAGGGATTGCATCGTCGACGATATCTCCGCCGGAAGTTGCTGCATAAATTCCAAGGTGCACTTCTGCGAGATGAACGCCCCGGTGCCGAGAGCGTCGGCGCACTTGCTAATAATGGCCCGCAGCTCGTCGTTTTCCTGCGATAGCGCTGTGCTGTCCTTGATGCCGCGTTCGAAACCCAACTCCTCCGCTGCGCGAAGTTGCTCACCATGGCGAGACTGCTGCGCATAATAGGCCTTCGCGGCTTCTGTCGTTTCGTTGTGGATCGCTGCCCATGCTTCCTGCAGTTCCGTTTCGGCGCGTCGCAGCGCTACAAGCAGGCTTTTCTCTGCGCCCATCTTGATCTTGCATGCCGGGTCGCTGCACTGGTCCATGCCGAAGTGCAGGCGGGCGTCGTCGGCGGTGAAGAATACCTCATCGCAATGGAAGCAGCGCCAGCCAGTGGGGCGGCTGAATTTCGACAATCCCTCTGCGACGATATTCTGCCAGGTGGCTTTGATCTGGCCCTGCACCTCGAGGTCAATTCCCCGCAGTTCCTCGCCGTCTTCGAACTTGGCAATGAAGTGTTCCGTTCCGTGGGTGTCGAACAGCCATTTGATCACTGCGCGACCACGGATATCCGCGAAAATGGCCTCTACGACGTCGAGTGCCGCCGAATCTACATCGCTCATGCCTTGTTCCTTTCGCGATAGCGTGCCAACAGCTTTTTGCCGACTTCTTCATCGATATGGTCGAGCTGATGCAGCGCCCAATTCAGCCCTTCGGCGAAACCGCTGCGGCTTCCCTTGTCATACTCGTCGATGTTGCGCTGGGCGGCTTTGCGCTCGCGGTCATCAACAATAGTGGTGACGGTAACGGGGAATGCTCCGCGAGAATGCGGCTCCGCGGAGTGATAAACGCTGTGCCCAGGTTGACCGGAGACGGGGACGGTTCGCCACCATTCATGGCGGACAGGGTGAGGTTCAGACCCGATGACGCGCGCCATGGTGACATGCCTCGAGTCGTAGTAGCAATCGGCGCCGGTGTATTCGTTTACCGCTTCTGCGAAGGCGTAACGATCGTGATGGCCCTTTGCCCAATACCCCATGAGACCGCCGCCGTCTGAGCCAGCCTCGCGGAGATCTATGATTTCGATCTCTGGCGGGCGACGTCCGATAAAGGAGGTCAGGCACTCCGCCGCCGTCCGGACCGAATCCTCGTACGGTCCAAGTGGGTTGATACCCGCCAGGCTAAAATCGCTCTCAATCGTTATGACCTGCTCGCCGTCGACGCGGACCTCTACGGCCCAATGTTGCTTTTCCTCAGCCAAGGCCGTTCTCCTTCATGAAGTCCTCGAGGCCAACGGGCTGCTCGGAGGTGGTAAAATATTGGGTGATCGATGAGATGAGCTTGTCCCACGACTGCCTGTAGAAGCGATCGATGGTGTGCCATTGCTCGAGGCGGTCTTGCTGCGCGGGCTTCTGCTTGTCGAAGATGCGATCGAGTTTTCGGCTCCGTTTTTTCAACGAATTCCACCGGGCACGATATCGGGTGGGCATAGCCTTCCAGCACTTCCCGCAGATGATCCACGTCGAGCCCGGATGCTTCTCCTGGGCGGCGGTGCGGCGGCAGTTGGGGTTGATGCAGGCGATGCGGTCAGTCATTTGGCACCGCGTAAGATGCGCCGACAGCGAGAACGGTAGTCACGATGTCCGAGACGGTAGACGAAACAGATTTGCCTCGCTTTTTGGCGATGCGGTTCAGCGTGTCCATCGTTTCGCCATCAAACCCGATGGAGATCCGGTGTTTTCCTGTTGCGGAAACGAAGCCTTTCGCTTCGCCTCTAAAACGCTGGGTGTGAGCGCGTTTAGTCATGCCGCCAACGCCTCCGGAAACTGCAGGTATTCGGTGCCGTAGATCTCGCGGCCGGCGGCTTTCTTGCCGACGCGAACCATCATCACGGTGCCGAGATTGGTCATTGAGAACGCATTGTTCTCGCGCCGCAGCTCCATGACCGGGTAGGGCGCCATCGGCTTGATGCTGGGAAGCTTGCGCGCCACATCATGAGGCACCCATTCACCCCACTGCTTGAACAAGAACGGTACTGGTTTGCGCGGGTGGCGGCGCATCGTGCAGGCGTTCTTGATCTCGTCGAGCCAGTCGGGATGCATCGGGCGGGCTTCCTTGCCGCTTTCGCCACCGACAATCACCCAATCGATATGATCCAGCCATTCGGCCTTGAGGCGAGTGAGGCCCAGAAGCGGCTCCATGCTCAATCCAATCCACGGCAGGCCGAGACGCTGCTTGAGTTCGATGAGGCGGGGAATGTCGCGATCTGCTTCGCGCTGGCTTGTGATGGAGAACATCAGGCCAATGTGGCGGGGCCAACGGTGCAGCCAGGTCTCAGGCACCATCTTGGAGACATTCGCCCCGCGCTTTGTCAGGAAAATGATCTGCAGGTTAGTCGCCCAGGCCGCGGCCTTGAACAGCTCGTGCCGCCAGCCTTCGGACACCTCGTTGTCGAAGGTGTCAGACATCGACTGCATGAAGACGCGCATCTGTCGGCCATGCTCGTTAAAAAACGAGCCCGACGATCTGGTGTTCAGCCTTCTGACCAGCGACGGCGCACCAACAATCTTACGACGTGGCGCATTCGGTCCCCATTCGCCGTTGCCACGAAACGCGTTCCAGCTCTCGGCGTAGCAGTGATCGCAGCCGGGAGAGACCTTTGTGCAGCCCCACCAGAATGAAACCGTCGCATCACACCATTCTATTTTGGTCTTTTCAGCCATTCTTCTTCCTCGCTCTGCGGTCTCTCCACCATTCAGCGGTTTTTTTGTTTTTCTCGCGCATGCGCCTACATTCCCGACAAAAGCGAGTGCCGTTAGATTTTCGGCCCGTGTTTTCGGGTGTGTAGGGGTGGCCATGAATGCAGTGTGTTTGTTTCGCACGCGCGTTGTCTCGTGCTACGTGGCACGCTTTGCAGACTGGTTGAATTTTGAGGTGATGCGCAGGCTCGTACCCCAAATGATGATCGTATTCATGCCGGTTGCCTTTCCCTGTCCAAATGTGACCGCAATCTACGCATGGAAGGGCCGCAGGCTTCGGTATTGAGCCACCTCGAACCGCGAGGTTCACTGCACGCCGAGCGGCCAGCTTTTGAGGGGAGGTTTCAGCCATGGACGGCCTCTGTGCGCTGGCGTGACTTCCATTTCAGATAGTCGATAAAGGACATGCTGCCGTCGTAGCTGAGATAGTCCTGGTAGCGCTGCTGACTACGTGTAAGCTTGGGCGGCTTCGGACTATGCTCCTGTACTGCGCGCTTACCGTCTTCGGTGACCCAAAAAGCATCATCACCGCCCGCTAGCGGATGGTTCTTGCGGATGCCCATGTGACCAGCATCGACGAGCGCCATGCAGTCGGCGTGATCCTTGCTACCTTCGCCGGTAACGAAGTGGTTGCGATAAAACGTGCCGCGCCCGTAGTCGTCGAGGCCAAGGGAATGTTGAAGGATATGCAAGAGAGAAGGTTTCATCAGTCGCTCGTCCTCGGAAATAGAGAGAAAGGCAGGGGCGCAGCAAGCACCCACAGGTGATACATGTCGGCGTCGTCTACGATTTCGGCGTGTGGCGGGTAGACCTCGACCGCAGTCGCTTCCGGTCCCGCGATCTCGTCCTTGATGCGCTGCATTTCCGGCCATGTCGGACGGACGCCAGAGAGCGACGTGATAGCCAGGTGGCGCGTGCCATCGGGCAGGGTGCGATCGAGGACGCTGAAAACGTTGTTTCGATGAGCCGTGGTGATATAGGCGGTCCAGCCGTGTGGGTGGACGGTGCCGTGGGGAAAGTTGAAAGTTTGCCATCGTCCCCACTTGCCCGCACGGCGGGCGATGCCTTCATCGCGCAGAACGAGCCGACGATTCCGCCGTGGCATGTCGTCGAAGGTGGAATAGCTCATGCTGCCACCTTGTCGACATTCGCGTTGATCGTGACGAAGGTGTACGCAACCACCCACGGGTTGACGTCCCAAGCGCCTTTGCCATTCACGTTGTCCCAGAGACTATCGAACATTCGTTTTGGGCCACCGGGCCAGTAGAAGCCGTCGATGTCCACATCGCGTCCAGCGACGGGCGCAATCGTTCCCTCAACGCCCTCAGCAAGAGCATCATCGTCGCTTATGTCTTGCAGACGCTCGATCCTCACGTCTGTCACGAGCAACGTGATGCGCGACGCCCAGCGCGGCATGAAGATTGAAGGGCGCCAGTAATCAGGCCCTTTTGGCGCGTAATATTTGAACGCGTTTTTATCGCCGTGAGGGTAGTGGATCTGCTCGTGCTGCTCAGACCAGCCCACCATTCCGCGTTGGGCCGCATATGCGATCTCTACGAGATCAGAATGCCAGCCGTGAGCCCGCCATGTCTCACGAACCCAAAGATGATCACCGACCTTTGAGCGTACAGTGACTATCTCCGGCTCGCCAGGCGGATAGTCGCTTTTCCCAAAGACGGCACGTGTCTCTCCGACACCTACGAATCCGTGAAATTTATCCGAGTTAGCAGGCTGAGGTGTAAGGACACGGCGCGTCTGCGTCTTACGACCGGCAAGAAGGGCACGAACCATCTCGCCGCTGAATAGGATCGGGCGATCAGTCATAAACTTCCACCATTTTATCGTCAGGACTGCCACCTGCAGCAATGTGAGCATCGAAAGCAGCGCGAAGATCGTCCGGGCTCGATGGCATCTCGTTGATGAGGGAGACGAACAGCTCAGGCTCGTCGAGCAGTGATTGGAAGGTGGGCGCGCACTCGTAGCAAAGAGCCGTCGCGCCACCGTGGTATCGATCGCCTGGGAAAATTGGTGTGGCGCAGGCGACGCACAACATGGCATCGCCCTTCACGCACTCGTCGACAACGCTCTGGAACGCCGTTTGAGCCTCGAGCCATTCTTGTTCTGTATGTGCTAGGAGCTGGTAGCGCTGCTTATCCAGCAGCTCGACGCGCTCGTTTGCTTCCGTCCAGCGCTTGCGGAGATCTTCGTTCGTCATTCCGCACCGCCTTCCGGAACGGACGATGGTACAGAAACCTCCTCCAATCCCTTCTCGGAGATATGAGCGGCTAGATGCTCGATAAGGTCTCCGGGCGTCGTGAACGCGCCCAGAATGTCCGTCACATGACCGTTTGACCCGTCGTATTGAAGCAGCCAGCCGCCGTTTGCAGCGCGGCGGCATGTGAACTTGGGATAGAATACGCCGGTACGCCTGCTCATGCCGCACCGCCTTCCGCTGACGCAGCCTTGCCAATGGTGCCGACGATCAGGATGGCGTCTTCGAAGTCGATGAGGTGTTTGCGGTCGATGCCGCTGTCACGATCCTCGTCGCTCTGCACCGCGAGCTGCGCCGTCGAGCGGTCGAAATCTTTGACCGTTCCGGCGCGCAACGTCGGCGTGCAGACACGATCTCCAATATTGAAGGGGATTTTGACGTTGTAGAGCGTGACCCACGCCCGCACCACATTCTGGTGCGCGCCGCGGATATCTAACCTTCCCAAGATGTCGACCAAATCGCCATCCGGTTCCCAGCCGTCGCGCTGTTCCAGTTTTTTGGCGTACTCATAGGCGTTGTTATCAACGCAGTCCGTCAGTTGGGCTTTTAAATTCTTGGGCTGGAACTGCGCTCGGACGTCTAACCAATGTCGGACATCCGTCAGTATTTTCTCGACTGCCCTTTCGACAACCACGTCCTCGTGAAATTTTGGACGAGGGGGAATTTTTACTGTTTCCGTCATTTCAAACTCCATGACCTGTTCGGGAAACCCCGCCCGAAGGCAGGCGGGGAAACCGGAGCGGGTCAGCGCTTGCCAAGTTGAAGAGCGAGACGCAGGAGAAGCAGGAGGAAAAAGCCAAGGATCGCATCGATGATCCAGCCGGTGAAAATCGACAGAACGACCAACGCTGTGGCTGTTGTGAGGATGATCCCCGACGCCCGCTCTTTCGCCCACGCTTTTGCCCGGGCGATCAATTCCCGTACTCCGCCTTCACAGCTTGTGCTGCGCGGGCCGCTGCCTGGACAAAGGTTGTCAGGGTCTTGGCGTCGATACGGTCAGTGTTGACGAAGATGGCGGCGGGCCAAGAGATTGTGCTGCGCGACGAGAACCAGCCGCTCTGCAGATTGCGCGGGTAGGTGCCTTTCGGGATATCGCGATACTCATAGAGCGGATCGCCCTTGATATCGGTGGCATCGTCGAAGTCGCGATCCTTTGCGCCGGCCAACAGCACGGTATCGCCATAGACCTGATCTGCCTCGTTGACGATCCCGTTTTTCAGGCCAGCCGGAACCAACATGCACGTCGTTTCACCGCTCGAGACAGCAGACAGAGCGAGGGTGCCGCCTTCATTGCGAACCGGAACCTTGCCGTAGGATTCGTCCTCAGCAACGATGTTCTGCCAGATCAGCCAAGCACCGCTGCCGGGTTCACCGATGGCGATCGAATACTTGGCAGGATCGTCGGGCAGGTCAGAGAGATCATCAACGCCCGACTTCTTGCCGCACAGCACATGCAGGTATTCCCGGTGCAGCGTTGCCACCTGCCGCAGCTTCTTCACCTTGGCCGGTGACGAACGTCCGACGTAGACCGGGCCGTCAGGCTGGCCGATCATGGCGTCGCACGCTTCGGGGTTGGACGGGTCGAGATCGAGGACACGCTCGAGGTTATCAATCGTGCCTTCGGTCGGCACGTTGATGACGGTGAGCGATTTGCCAGCCATCTTTACAACGGCGTCACCCGCAGCGAAGTAGTTTCCGCTCTCAGCGCCGGTGCAGAGCCGGATTGACGCGGCCTTGGCGTGGCTGGCATGAAACGCCACGGCGAATAGAGCCGCGAGCATCAAAAAAATCAATGGCTTCATAAGAAGTCCTCAAGTTGGAGATTAAATTATTCGGCGCTGGGGTGCGCCGCGACCAGTTCGATCACGTTCAGAAGCTTGCGGCGGGCTTCACTGTCGCCGATGCGCGACCAGAGGCGCACAAGACGCTGACCATCCGTCGTCTGCAGGAGAGCAATTGCGCTGTCCTGTGTGACGTCTGAGGAGACGCCGTGCGACGGAACACCTTCGAAGAAGTAGGACGGCGAGACGCCGAGAAAGTCGGCAATCTGCTGCATACGGCTTCCACCGATGCGGTTCGTGCCCTTCTCGTATTTCTGGATCTGCTGGAAGGTGATGCCGATGGCGTTACCCATCTTCTCCTGGCTGCTACCCAGAGCGATCCGGCGGGCACGAATACGAGCCCCGATGTGGACATCGACCGGGTTCGGCTTCTTTGCGTGCTGTGCTTTATCGAGCATTTCAGTCTCCATTGGTGAGGCCCATGCGGGCGTTGTGGTGGCGATCGTATTCAGCGGCTTGGCGCAGCATGGCGTTGCGCGTCGCCTCGATGTGAGTGAGGTGAGACCGGCCATGGAATGACCGGTGAGCCCTGCCGATGAGCCAGCCGCCGCCGAAAACGGCGATGGGCAGGGCGAGGCAGAACAGGGCAGTGAGAGCGGGGTCAGGCTGCACGCTCAAACTCCGGATACTGGATCTCGGGGCGTGCCATCTTGCGGATGCGGCGCTTGTCGATGAGCTGCATGATGTGCATCACCGGTCCACGCCGATGCTGCTGGTGGAACCTGAACCACGCAAAATTGTCTTTGCTGTCGTGCTCCGTCTCGGAAAACCATCGCACGCGACCGATCGGCACGATGTCGGTGCACATCGGCATGAACTTCGCGCTCTGCAGGTTGAAAGCAAAATCCGCCTCGAGCAGAAGCCAGGTAGGCGCGATCTTCATGAACCGCACCAGCATCGCCTCGAGGATTTCCCACGTGTACGGCGGGTTGGTGATGATGGTGTCCGCCTTGGCAAGAGCGAGCCAAGGATCAGTCAGCGCATCAACGCCGTCCTGAATGTCTCCACTATGGACGCAAGACAGGTCGAAGCTCTCAAGCCAGCGGATCAGCCGGCCATCAGCTCTGCAGGGCTCCGCGAACGTCTCCACCCCCTCCAAGAAGGGGCGGAGCGGCAAAGCAGCCTCGTAGGGCGTCAGATACTGGTCGTGCTTGTTACGGGGGAAGTTGGAATACTTGCTCACGTCAGTTCGCCCTCTCACCGTACTGAGGGGCGACAATGGTGCCGACGACGTGATCGACATCGACCGTGTTGAACACGTTGGCGTAGAGGTAGATCAGCGACATAGCCTCAGCGAGGCCGGGTGTCGAATACCCGACCGCAGCCCCGAGCCAACGCTGGGGTGCCCCGGGGTAGAGGTAGCTCAACGCCGTGTAAGCAATGAGCTGCTGCGCAATAGGAGAGGTGGAGCGCTCAGAGGCGGCGTAGAGCGCAATGTGGGTGGCTTCTGGAAACTTGGGCAGCTCGCTCATGCCGCCTCACTGTAGATCGCCTGCATCATTGCGATGCGGTTCTGCAGCAACAGAGTGTCGATCATGTCCTGATCGAACGAACGGGTAGGCGCGCACTCCTGCCAGAGAATGACGTTCGCCTCCGGATCGCCCTCAGCCGCAGCGGTGCGCAGCTCGAAGCAATCCAAAACGTGGGTTTCGACGCGGCCATTCGTCGTACGGCCATCGTCACAGATCATGGGGCTGCTGCAGGCAGAGCAGCAGTCAGGGAAGATGTTGAGGCGTTCAACGTTGCCGCAGCCGGTGCAGGTCCAGAATTTCATGCCATCACCTCAACGGTTCAAGGTGACGTGGCACGTCGCGGACGACGCGGTGCAACGGCTCATGCCGTCATCGACATTGAAAATCAGGGCAAGCGATATCGCTCCCGCCAAAGCAAGCAGGGTCCGCATTCGTCTCTCTCCATCGGTAAATTCCGGTTGCGGCGAAGCAACCGTCGATGGAATGAAACTACTAGTAAACTTGTATCAATGTCAACTAGGAAACTAGTGAACCTAGTAAAACAAAAAATCATCATTCAGAATCAATAGGGTGCTTCACCGGGGCACCCCATAAGAACTCATGATGAGAAAGACGCACGTATGACGCTGTATCGCATCGGCAATAGTTGAGCAGGCGCTCGTGTCTGCGGAGAGAAAGCTGGCCCAGCGCTTAACGTATTCCTTCTTGGAGATTTTCAGCCGCTTTGCCTCGCGTTCCTGAAAAGGAACGGGCTTGTGAGGGACGGAGAGTTTGAATTTCTGCAACTCGTCCGGCGTAAATATATGCATTTGGTCGGGCAGGGTACTCGACGATATCTCGATCACTTCACCGGAAACACCCATTTCACGGGCAAATTTGAACAGCTCCGCAGTCGAATACTGAGTGAAACCTTGTGAGGCGGTCCGCTCACCGCCGCCATAGAACTGGTGCCCGCCCAGCTCACCACCGGGATAGACGAAACGCTGCTCTCCTCCCATGAATGCGAACAAGCAGGCAGACACGCATTCTTCGCCTGGTCGGACATATGTAGAAAAACCTCGGTACCGCAGAATGCGGCCGAGCAGAACGCCCTCCCAGAGCGAGCCCCCAGGAGAGTTGAACGCAATGGCTCTGGAATCAGCCTTGCCAGACAGCAAGAGATTTTCGAGACGATCCGTATCGCCTTCCTCAATCCTACCCTCGAGAACAAGATAGGAACCTGTACTTGCACTTGATTTCTCGACAAAATCGGCTGCGCTCGCTGTTGAGAACGTTACACCCGCCAGAATGACAGCCAACAAGCGCCGCAGCATTTATAGGTCCATAAACGATCTGTGCACACGTCCGATGACGGTGGGGGTGTTATCGGGAAACAGGGTAGGGAAGTCCTCTGTAGAAACGGGCTCGAAGCGATCAGGGTTCGAACGGTAGCGCTTGAAGGTCGCGTGTCCTTCTCCATCATCGATAACATAGCACTTATTCGAAATAAGCGTCTTGTCCTTCCGATTCACGATAATCGTGCTGCCATCCGGCGAGATACGATTCATCGATTCACCCTTCACCTGTAGCGCGAGCCAATCACCCGGCGGCAGGTCAGTGAAGTACAACGTAGCAAGGCGCTCTACGGTGATGTCTGGCTGCATGAGATTTCCAGCGCTGACCCATGTCACGAGCGGGACGGGGGTTGTCGGGATGCCCGAGGTGTCGGGGGTATATGCATCATCAATTGCGTGAACCGGGACGCCAAGAGCATAGGCGAGGCCGGGTAGCTCTGTGGTCGCTGAGTTTTTCCCGTTCTCGAGCTGAGAGACAAGCTGTTGGCTCACGCCTGCTTTTTCCGCGAGTGTCGCCTGTGACAGGCCCGCGGCTTTTCGAAGTCTTTTGAGATTTTCTGCGATTGTTGCCATAGGCCATTTTACCAACGTGCTAGTAAATACGCACACAAGGAAACTAGTTGACACACATCGTCGTTGTTACTAGTTTTCTTGTATGTCTGATTTTCGCCCATTAATCCGTCGCGCCATTGAGGTTGCAGGCAGCCAGGAAAAGCTCGCTGAAAAAGCGGGCTGTTCTCAGCAGCAAATTTCATGGCTGCTTACCAAAGCCAAGAAAGTCAGCGCTGAGCACGCTGTTGGCTTTGAGCGCGCCACCGACGGTGCCGTGAAGCGCAACGAGTTTCGTCCGGACCTCTTTCCGACGGAAGGAGCCGATGCCGCATGACGTCGCTCAAGCCGGTTGAAACCATTCATTTCAGCAAACATCAGGGGGCCCATTTGAACATTCTCCAATTTCCCACCCCAGCAGCACCTCACGTCCCCGGGCGCTGCGACACCGAAGCGGCAGGTATTGCGTCCGCTTCGGTGCCCCAATCCCAGCATTCCGCGTCCCTGCGGTTTGCGTGGCTGGCCATGATCGCGTCTACTGTCCGCAAAACCCTTCGCCTGATTGCCCAGCCATCGCATTCCACTGCTTCTTCCGTTCGCACCGGTCGAAGCGTCTTCGGTTTCTCCGAAGAGGATCACCGACGTTTTGACAATGCCACGTCACGACGTACCGTTTCCGCAGGGAAGATCCCGCAAAGTTGCGGGGCTGGCTCATCACCTCTGTTTGACGTGACGGGCCTGATTGACTGGCTGCGCAAGAAATACCCGCGATCCACGACGTTCCACGTCGAAGCCAAAACGGGAATTCCAGCCGCCAGCGTAGAGAACTGGCTGCACCGGCGCTCTCAGCCGTCGGTGCAGCATTTCTCAATCCTTATCGCCGTGTTCGGTCCCAGCCTTCTCGCTGCTTCCTTTCCGAAGCCACCGATGTGGGTGTCGGAAGCCGTCCAGGCGCAGCGCCGACGCGAGATCGACGCTCAGATCGAAATGCTGCAGCGAGAACGCGACAATTTCAGCGAGGTGGCGTGAGTGAACGGACTTCGCCGCACCTCAGTGGAAAACGCCGCTCACGCAGCAGAAGAAGCCCACATTCAGCAGCAGATGCAGGAAGCTCGCCAAAACAAGCTGGTCCTGCGGATGATCCTACAGCACCTCGACAAGATGGCGCGCAGCAAGATCTGGTGGCTGAACCGGTTCGGCTCAGGGAAGGGCGCTCGTCCTGCTCATGAGATCGAAACGCATCGCGGCCATCTCGAGGCTTTGGTGCAGGCCCGCGACCTCCTGAAAAACGGGAGCGGCGATGCAACCGAACGCGGCGGATGATCCTGAACGGGTGAGTTATCACGCCGTAGCGCGTTACGTGCAGCGCATCCTGCACATCGATACCATGGAAGAATTTGAGAGTGAAAAGGCGAGGGCGCATGCGCTCTGTGCCGCGGCTGGCATGTCGATCGTCGACATACGCGAATTGATTTGGACGAAGGGGCTGCAAACAGCCGCCAAGTTCGGGGTGACGTCTTTCGACAATCGTGTCTTTGCCGCCCGTATCGCCCAGCCCGCAGGTGTCGTCGTCACGATCTGGAACTCCAGGCATCGCGACACCGCGAAACTCAAAATGCTCTCCGACAACGAACTGAAACAGAAAGCCTGCCGGCTCAATCGGCGGGCCAAAGCGCGGCGCGTGACGCTGCAGAGCCTAGAAGGGACTGACGGGTGACGATTTCTGGTGAGCTTGCACAGGGTAACATGAAGGGCGCAGCGCGCGCCGTGACCAACACTGCGAAGAACAGGGCGCACAATCCGCCTATGTCCGGACAGGTCGAGGCATTCGACCGCGACGAGACGGGCGAGACCACGGTTGAAACCGTTGCTGCCGCCGAGTTGCGTCAGTTCATTGAGCGCGTCGAGCGCCTCGAGGAAGAGAAGCAGGCGATTGCCGACGACATCAAAGACGTGATGGGCGAAGCCAAGGGTCGAGGTTACGACACCATGGCGATCCGCACAATCATTCGCCTTCGAAAGAAGGACGCCAACGAGCGTATCGA
>JAEXMK010000086.1 GCA_023444445.1 Pseudomonadota bacterium
GCTGGGGCTTTTGTGGCTAACACTCCGGCCCATGAAAAATCTTAACGTACTTATCGTGGTGGGACGGCGCATGGGCAGGATGGTGTAACCATCCGGCGAAAGCACCCATGCGCTGAACGAGGCTCCTTAAGGGGCCTTTTTTTATGTCTTCAAACAGGCCCTCGGGCTCCTCGATATCCAAAGCCAAAGCGGGATGGAAACAGGCAATGACGGATAAGGACAATACGGAAAACAGCAATCGCATGACAGGTGCGGAGATTGTTCTCAAGGCGCTGAAGGACAATGGCGTCGAGCACATCTTCGGTTATCCCGGCGGCGCCGTTCTTCCGATTTATGACGAGATTTTCCAGCAGGAAGACATTCAGCACATTCTCGTGCGCCATGAGCAGGGCGCCGGCCACGCTGCCGAAGGTTATGCCCGCTCCACCGGCAAGGTCGGTGTCATGCTCGTCACGTCAGGCCCCGGCGCCACCAATGCGGTGACGCCGCTGCAGGATGCGCTGATGGATTCCATTCCGCTCGTCTGCCTTTCCGGCCAGGTTCCGACATCGCTGATCGGTTCGGATGCGTTTCAGGAATGCGATACCGTCGGCATCACGCGCCCCTGCACCAAGCACAATTGGCTGGTCAAGGACGTTAACGAGCTGGCGGGCATCATCCATGAAGCCTTCCGCATCGCGCAGACGGGTCGTCCCGGTCCCGTTGTTGTCGATATTCCGAAGGATATCCAGTTCGCTACCGGCACCTACACGCCGCCTTCCGCTGCCGTTCAGCAAAAAAGCTACAAGCCGAAGGTCCAGGGTGACCTCAATGCCATTAATGCTGCCATCGAACTGATGTCCAAGGCGAAAAAGCCGGTTTTCTACACCGGCGGCGGCGTCATCAACTCCGGCCCGGAAGCGACCCGGCTGCTGCGCGAACTGGTCGAGCTGACCGGTTTCCCGATCACCTCGACCCTGATGGGTCTCGGCGCTTATCCGGCTTCCGGCAAGAACTGGCTCGGCATGCTGGGCATGCACGGTTCTTACGAAGCCAACATGACGATGCATGATTGCGACGTCATGGTCTGCGTCGGCGCGCGTTTTGACGACCGGATTACCGGACGCATCAACGCGTTTTCGCCGAATTCGAAAAAGATCCATATCGACATCGATCCGTCCTCGATCAACAAGACCGTTCGCGTCGATGTGCCTGTTATCGGTGATGTCGGCCATGTGCTGGAAGATATGGTTCGCCTGTGGCGCGCTTTGCCGAAGAAGCCGGAGAAAGCCCAGACGGCGGACTGGTGGTCGCAGATCGAGCGCTGGCGTGCGCGCAATTCCTTCGCCTATAAGAACTCCAAAGATGTCATCATGCCGCAATATGCCTTGCAGCGGCTTTATGAGGCATCGAAGGGACGCGACACCTATATCACCACCGAAGTCGGCCAGCACCAGATGTGGGCGGCGCAGTTCTTCGGCTTCGAGGAGCCCAATCACTGGATGACCTCGGGCGGTCTCGGCACCATGGGTTACGGCCTGCCGGCGGCCATCGGCGTGCAGGTCGCGCATCCGGAAGCGCTGGTCATCGATATCGCCGGTGACGCCTCGATCCAGATGTGTATCCAGGAAATGTCCTGCGCCATCCAGTACGGTCTGCCGGTGAAGATTTTCATCCTCAACAACCAGTATATGGGCATGGTGCGGCAGTGGCAGCAATTGCTGCACGGCAATCGTCTGTCGAACTCCTATACCGAAGCCATGCCTGATTTCGTCAAGTTGGCGGAAGCCTATGGCGCGGTCGGTATGTATTGCGACGACCCGAAGGAGCTGGACGACAAGATCGCCGAGATGATCGCGGTCAACAAGCCTGTCATCTTCGATTGCCGCGTCGCCAATCTTGCCAATTGCTTCCCGATGATCCCGTCTGGTAAAGCCCATAACGAGATGCTGTTGCCGGATGAGGCGACGGATGAAGCGGTTGCCAACGCCATTGATGCCAAGGGCCGTCAGCTAGTCTGAGCCGGGAGAGGAAAAGGACATGAACGCACACCTACAACCCACCGGCTCCGCCTATTTCATCCAGAAGGAAACGGCTGCCGTCGAAAATCACACGCTGTCTGTTCTCGTCAGCAACGAGCCGGGCGTCCTTGCCCGGGTCATTGGCCTGTTTTCTGGCCGGGGCTACAACATCGAAAGCCTGACGGTTTCGGAAACGGAGCATGAAGCGCATCTGTCGCGCATCACCATCGTGACGCGCGGCACCCCCATCGTGCTGGAGCAGATCAAGGCGCAGCTGGAACGCATCGTGCCGGTTCATCGGGTTCTCGACCTCACCGTCCGCGCCCGCGAACTGGGGCAGGAGAGGCCGATCGAGCGCGAAGTGGCGCTTATCAAGGTCGCCGGCACGGGTGAAGTGCGCGCAGAAGCACTGCGCCTTGCCGATGCGTTTCAAGCCAAGGTGGTGGATGCGACTGTCGAGCATTTCATCTTCGAAATCACCGGCAAGTCGTCGAAGATCGACCAGTTCGTCGCCATCATCAAGCCGCTCGGCCTGATCGAGATCTGCCGCACGGGTATTGCCGCGATGAACCGTGGCTCGCAGGGGATGTAATCTCTGCATTCATAATATGTATTCTGACCATCGAAGCCCGCGGTTCGCCGCGGGTTTTTTTATGGGTTTTCGCGCAGGGAATCTATATTCAACCACATGGTTGACTTTTCGGATTGACGCGCTATATTCAACAACATGGTTGAATTATCTGTTCCACAACTCGACACTGTCTTTCATGCTCTTGGCGACGCGACGCGGCGCACGATGCTGCGGGACCTTTCTTTTGGCGAACGAACGGTAAGCCAGTTGGCCGAGCCATTCGATATTTCGCTTGCCGCAGCCTCCAAGCACATCAAGGCACTGGAGAATGCCGGGCTTATCCGCCGTGAGGTGAAAGGGCGTACCCATGTGTGCCGTCTTGCGCCGGAGCCTCTGGCGCAGGCGCATGAATGGCTGGGCTTCTACCGGCAGTTCTGGAACAGCCGTCTCGATATTCTTGAGCAGATGCTCCGGGAGGATGATCAGGGGAAAACCCCTGCAAATGGAGGAAATGACAATGGCTGATATCGCAATACCTGACACCTATGGCCGGCTCGTGGAGCCTGCGACCCTGAAGATCGAACGGCTGTTGCCGGGACCGATTGAGCGGGTGTGGGCCTATCTGACACAAAGCGATCTTCGCCGCCGCTGGCTGGCATCAGGCGAAATGCGGCTGGCGCCCGATGCACCCTTCGAACTGGTCTGGCGCAATGACGAGCTTTCCAATCCACCCGGCCGCCGTCCGGAAGGCTTTTCCGAAGAGGAAAAGATGGCGTCCCGCATCATCACTGTTGTCGTGCCGCATCGCCTCGTCTTCAGTTGGGGTGAGGGTGCAGAAGTGTCGATCGAACTCCAGTCCCTCGGCAGGGAGGTGCTACTGACGCTCATTCATAGCCGGCTTTCGGATCGGAAGAGCAAGCTCGATGTCAGCTCCGGCTGGCACGCACATCTCGATATTCTCGCTGACCGCCTTCAGGAAAAGGAACCTGGACCCTTCTGGGATGCATGGCTGAAACTGAGAAAAGAGTATGAGCAGCGCATAGGCTCATAAACTACATCAGGCCTGAACGGCGCGGCTGGTCCGCGCCGTTAAAGGGGGAGCTGTAGCGCGGTGGCCCCGGTTCTCACGTTCTGATTCAACCGCCTCAGCGCCCGATTCCGAAAAGTCTCTTAACCCATTGCTGCGTCAGAGCATTTCCAGTGCCGTCTTGCGCGTTGGCGGCGGGAAGGCGGCGTCGAGGGCGGTCCAGTCTTCGTCACTTATTTCAAGATCGGTCGCGCCGCGATTTTCTTCCACACGGGAGGCGCTGGCGGATTTCGGGATGGCGATGACGCCGTCTCTTTCCAGCAGGAAGGCCAGCGCCAGTTGCGCCGGCGTCGCCTGATAGGCCTTGGCGATGCGGATGAGTTCGTGGTTTTTCAGGATGCGGCCCTGCTCTATGGGGGAATAGGCCATCAGCGGTACACCGCGCTCCTGGCACCATGGCAACAGCGAAAACTCGGGGCCGCGCCGCGACAGGTTGTAAAGGACCTGATTGGCAGCGCAGTTTTTGCCATCGGGCACGGCGAAAAGCTCTTCCATGTCGTCGGTATCGAAATTGGAGACGCCCCAGTCACCAATCTTGCCGTCGCTCTTCAGTCTTTCGAAAGCCGCCACGGTTTCGTTCAGCGGGTGCTCGCCGCGCCAGTGCAGCAGATAGAGATTGATATGATCGGTGTCGAGCCTTGCAAGGCTGCGCTCGCAGGCCTCCACCGTGCCTTTAGCGCTGGCGTTCCACGGGTATACCTTGCTGACCAGAAACACGTCGTCACGGCGGCCGGCAATTGCCGTGCCGACCACCTCTTCGGATCGGCCATCGGCATACATTTCGGCAGTATCGACCAGCGTCATGCCGAGATCGATCGCCTTGCGGATGCTCTCGACCTCCTGAGGCGCGGACGATCTGTTTTCTCCCATGTTCCAGGTGCCAAGGCCAAGGGCTGGAACCTCTTTTCCGGATGGCAGGGTAACGGAAGGAATGTCGTCATACATTGTTTCGCTCCAGCGGTTGTCGGGGGAGAATAACCCCTTGTGCCGACTTCTCAAACCCGGCACGGGAGGGATCGATCCATCAAAAAAATTGACCCCGGCCATCGGTCTGCCGGGCTGGTTTGATAGTGGTCGGGTGGCTAGGGTCTCTTTCACAGGAGAGATCATGACTGTTGAAACCTTCGCTGCACTGGTGCTGTTTGCCTTCACCACCTCCATCACGCCCGGCCCGAACAATATGATGTTGTTTACGTCAGGCGTGAATTTCGGGTTCCGCCGCACCATCCCGCATATGCTGGGTATCGGCGCGGGGTTCCTGTCGCTTTTGATCGGGGTCGGTTTCGGCCTTGGTGCTGTGCTGCATTCGGTGCCGTTGCTCTACACCGGGCTGAAATTCGCCGGCGGGCTTTATCTCGTCTGGATCGCGTGGAAGATCGGCACTTCCCGCAGCCTGAATGAAGGGGCCGCCGCATCGCAGCCAATGGGCTTCCTTGCCGCCGCAGCCTTTCAGTGGGTCAATCCGAAGGCCTGGGTGATGGCGGTGACGGCGATGGCGACCTATACCAACGAGGCGCAATACTTCGTCACCGTTCTGGTCGTTGGCGTGGCCTTCGCCGCCGTCAATCTTCCCAGCGTGTCCACCTGGGCGGGTTTCGGCTCCGCGCTGCGCGACTGGCTGTCCGTGCCGATCCGGCTCAAATGGTTCAACATCACCATGGCCGTGCTGCTCGTCATCAGCCTCTGGCCGATGCTGAAATAACAGTCTTTACGTCGGGAATTGCCGATAACATTCCTCGGCGATCGCCTGCACCTCGTCGCGTGTGAGTTCGGCCGACACGGCGTAACCCAGTTCGTTGTCGATCCAGTAGAAAGTCTCGATGCCGTCGGCGCTGGCCATGCGGAAACTGGTTGTGCGGTTTTCCTCGTTGTGGCCGATCAATACCGTCACCCGGCGGCCCGTCTTGTCCTGATACATCAGCATCGCGCCCGGCTTGCCGCTGACGGGAATGAGGCGCCCGCCGACGAGATCGTATCCGATCTTGGAAAGATCAGGGATCGCAAAGGGATAGCCGAGCCGCTTACCGAGCCATGTCGCGAGATGCTGCTGCTCTCCCGCGCCAACCTCGACGGGGTGGCGCACTTCGCTCGCATAGATGAGATAGGCGGATTTTGCCTGTGCCGGAATATCCGTCGTCAGCGACGCCAGCGTCACATCCTGCGGTGTGGAGACGGATGGCGGCAGAAGCCTGCCAGCTGCGGCGCCCGCCGCGAAGATCATGAGGGCTGCTGCCGTTTTGAGGAGCGCCGGTCTCAGTCGCCAAGCGCGGTCCGGCTTTGGTGGGCTGAGCATCGATGCGTCGTGCGGATGGGCGGCGGCATAGGAAGCGAAGGCATTGCGAAGAATCTCGGCCTGCTGTTTCCAATCCTGCACGCGGGCCTGCTCTTCAGGTCTTTCTGCGAGCCACGCCTCGACAGCCGCGCGGTCGTCGTCGGAAAGAAGCCCGTCGACATAGGCGTGCAGGTCGTCTTCGGTTATGGCATCGGGCCGTTTCATCGTGGTCTCCGCAGGGGAATGATATTGTCCGCCGCCAGCTGCTGGCGAAGGGTTTCGCGGGCGCGGGACAGTCTGGACATGACGGTGCCGAGCGGGATTGATAGCGTTTCGGCCGCCTCCTGATAGCTGTAGCCTTCCACCGTCACCAGCATCAAAACCGCCCGCATGTCGGGTGAAAGAAGGGCGAGCGCGCCGTGCAGCCTATCGTTCTCCAGCGTATCGGACAGCTGATCGGTGACGGCGATGGTCTCATGGCCGTCGAGGCTCTCTGACGGGTGGCGTTTCTCAGCGCGGTGGCGGTTGCGATAAAGATTCGTCATTATCATGTAAGCCCATGATTTCAAACCCGTTCCGCGCCATTGCCTTTTATTGATAAGCGCTTTTTCCACGCAGTCCTGCAAAAGGTCTTCGCCATCTGCATCCGAGCGGGAAAGGCTGCGGGAATAACGGCGCAGCATGGGTATCAGCGCCAGAACCTCCGCTTCGAAGGTGCCGGCTGCGGGGGAGATGCTCCCCCGCGTTTTGCCATTCATGCCATCAGGGTTTTGCGGCATCCCATACACCGTTCATACCGTCGCCGGTGGCGTCGCCTTTTTTCATGTCCTTGGCCCAGTAATAGAGCGGCATGCCGTCCTTTGCCCATTGCATCTTGCCGTCCTTGCGCGTCACGGTCGTATAGGCCCCCTCGGCCTTGTCGCCCATGGCTGCGAAAAACGGCGGCCAGTTCACCGCGCATTTGTCATAACAATTGGATACGCCCTTCTTGTCGTTCTTGAAAGTGTAGAGCGTCATGCCTTTTGCGCCCGCAAGCACGTTGCCCTTTTCGGTCTTGACGGTTTCGACCATTGGGGCGGCATAAGCTGACCCGGCAAGCGCCAGAACGAGGGCGGGGGCGATAAAGCGGATATTCATGGACCAATCCTCCTTGGTTGCAGGCGATGTTTTCGCCAACGATCAATGAGACACCGCAGGTCTACGTTTTATTCCCGGCTGCCTGAAAAAAGTTTCTCTAGCTCCAGATCGGAATGTCGGGTTTCATCAACATCAGCCAGATGATGCCGACCACCGCAAAAAATGCCGGAAAACCGCAGGCGAACCAGATGCGATAGAGACGAAACCATTGCGCAGGCAAAGGTGTGCCAGCCGTGGCGGAAGCCCGGGCGATATCGCGTAACCGTATCTGTATCCACACCACGGGCAGCCAGAAGATGCCGGTGAAAACATAAAGCAGCAGGGACAGAAAAACCCAGCCTTCGGTCAGCGGCCAACCGATGATGTCGGCCAGCAGATAGCCGGTAATAGGCTGAAAGATAGCGGCTGTCGCCGTAAAGATCGTGTCGGCAATGACAACGGTTCCCGCCACGTGAGCGATCAGCGCCGGGTTTTCGGTTCCGCGTGCCATCACCATGAAGAAGGCAATACCGGCGCCGGTGCCGAACAGGACGGTCGCGCCAATGACGTGGGCAAGGCGAATGATCTCTTCAAACATGGTGCAGTTTATCGTTCATCGAGGATTGCCATAGTGGCAAGCGTCAGGGTGATGGAGGGCAGGACTTTGACAAGCGGCCCCAGAGGATCGAGCCAGAGTATCGGTTCGAGTATGGTGCCTCCGGCTAGATAGTAGGCGGTCACCAGCAACATGCCGAGCATGGCTTTAAGAGCATAGGGCCTCAGCAGAACAGCGATGCCAAGTGCGATGTCGATCAGGCACGTCGCCACTGTCAGCACCAGCGCCGACGTTTCTGGCATGAAGGGCAAGAAATGGCTGGATGCTCTCGTAACGTCGAAAAGCGGGATCACTCCGGATAGCAGCCAGAACACGGAAAGACATACGATGAAGACGGGTTTCAGCAGGAAGAGCCGTGCGAACCATAGATCCTGAACGCCGGAAGGATTGCCGGCCAGTGTCTGACTGACAGTTTTGAACGCAAAGCCCTGCATACGGGCGCCGTCTGCGGTCACGCCTTGTGACATTACCGTCATCGCGGTGGAGCGGAGCGGGGAGCGCCAGCCAAGCAAACCCGCCAGATCTGCTGCCCAGCTGACCGGCTTTGCCAGCCATACAGGCAAGGGAATGGTTTTCGCCTCTGCCAGTCCCAGCCATTGTCTATGCATCCCAACCAGGTCGCCTAGTGTCAGTAACTGGTCGGCGGCCAGATGCAGGTCGCTTCCGGGAGCAATCTCTCCACGAATGGCTTGCGAAACGGCCTCGGTCACGTCGTCCAGGGCGACCGTTTGCACCGGGCTTTGCGAATGGACGAGCGGGATTAAACAGGGAATACTTGCCAGTGCTCGCAGCAGCGCTGTCCCGCCATGGGCGTTGCGTCCAATCACCAGAGCCGGGCGTAGGATGATGTGCGGTACACCGCTTGCGGCCAAGGCATCGTCGGCACGCTGTTTGGTTGACAGGAATGGTGTCTCCGCGGCCGACCCTGTGGTGCGGGCCGATATCTGCACGATCAACCTGTTGCCGTCATCGGCGTTGGCCTGATAGAGGGCGAGCATCGCCTTTTCCTGTGTGGCGGCAAGATCGTCCGAAAGACCGTCCTGCAGAGCACCGGCGCAATTGACGACAGCGTCGTGTCGTCCGAGCAGCAAATGCCAGTCGGCTGGCTGCGTCATGTGAGAGAGATCGGCGGTAACCCATTCAGCAAAGGTAAATTTCCGTCTTGCGGATGCCGTCGTACGGCCAAGACCGGTGACGGCATGGCCATCGGCAGTAAGCCTGCGGGCAATTTCAGAGCCGATGAAACCGGTCGCGCCAAGAATCAGAATTTTCATGTGCCAACTCTATTCATGGATGTGCGCCGCCGCTATCGCCATTCCTGGCTGATGAAACAAAGAATGCGCTTGTTCCGGCTATGCTTGATTCTTCTTTCGTTCTTTTTCTGTTGCGCTTGGCGCTCGAATCCTGCGATGAGAGCGCATGCAATTTTCACCGCAACAGGACGAAGCCCTCAAGGCTGTTTCACGCTGGTTGAAGGAAGGCCGTTCACCGGTTTTCCGTCTGTTCGGCTACGCCGGAACGGGCAAGACCACGCTCGCCAAACATTTCGCGGAAAATGTCGACGGTGACGTGCTGTTTGCGGCCTTCACCGGCAAGGCGGCGCAGGTGTTGCGCTCGCGCGGCGCTTCAAACGCTCGTACAATCCATTCGCTGATTTACCGTCCGCGTGGCGAGGAAACGGTTGAAGATGAAGAAACCGGCAAGACGTCCGTCGCGCCGATGTTTTCCATCAACCGTCAAAGTCCGCTTGCAAAGGCAGCCCTGATCATCATCGACGAGTGCTCGATGGTGGATGAGCAGCTCGGCAGGGATCTGATGAGCTTCGGTACGCCGATCCTCGTTCTCGGCGATCCCGGACAGCTTCCGCCGGTGACTGGCGGCGGTTTCTTCACCGAGCAGGAGCCGGATTTCCTCCTGAGCGAAATTCACCGCCAGGCGAAGGACAACCCGATCATTCAGCTTGCCATGGATGTTCGCGAGGGCCGCGAGATCATGCGCGGCGATTATGGTTCGGCACAGGTGATATCCAAGTCCGAGGTGACGCAGTCGCTTGTTCTTGATGCCGATCAGGTGCTGGTTGGCACAAACCGTACGCGTCGCCGCTACAACCAGCGACTTCGCGAACTGAAGGGTTTTTCCGCAGACTACCCGCAGTCCGGCGACAAGCTGGTTTGCCTGCGCAACGATCCGGCAAAAGGTCTGCTGAACGGTTCGCTCTGGCAGGTAATGAGTTCCTCTCGCGAAACGGTCAAACCCGGTATCAACCTGATGATCCGTCCCGAAGACGACGATATGGATCGCGGAGCGGCGAAGATAAAGCTGCTCAAGGCAGCCTTCGAGGAAACGGAAACCGAGATCCCCTGGTCGACGCGCAAGCGTTACGACGAATTTGATTTCGGATATGCCCTGACCGTGCACAAGGCGCAGGGTTCGCAATGGAACAATGTCGTTCTCTTTGACGAGAGCTACGCATTCCGCGACTCGCGCGAGAGATGGCTTTATACGGCCGTCACCCGAGCGGCTGAACGGCTGACGATCGTGCGTTGAGAATGCTGCTCAGGCGCGGATGACGCCGAGCAGCACGGCTTTTGCGACGGCCTGGAAACGATTGCTGGCGTTGAACTTGCCGATAATCCTCGTTTCAAGGTCATTGAGTTCGTCGCCTGACAGACCCAGTGCACGCGCAAGCCTGACAGGTGCATAACCTTCGGCCATCAATTCGAGGCATTTCCGCTCGTTATCCGTCAGAAGGACGTCGTTCGTGTGTCCATGCTGGCGGTAATCGCCGTCATCGCTCTCAGGGCCGATCACCAGGACATCTTCGATTTGCTGCACCTGGCGCTGAATTGTGGAGAGATCTGCGGTCAACTCTCTCTTTCGCTGTCGCAGCGCGTGATGAAAGACATTATCAGCCTCCTCCTGTGAGGAGGAGCGCAACAGCCGTTCCATGATCTCGGTAATTGTCGCAACGGAGATGCCAATTTCGCGGCAGAAATTGATCACCGCCATGCGGTGCACGTTACGGTAGGAGTAGACGCGCATCTGGCCGACCCGTTTTGAGGTCAGAAGCGCTTTTTCCTCGTAGAAGTGCAGGGTGCGGTGTGTGACGCCGAAGATATTGGCCATGTCGGCAATAGGGACGGGTTCGGGCGGTAAAGACGACGGTAAACTGATATCCGGAAGAAAGTTGCCCGGACGTTGGTGTAGTCTTTCTTCGTCGCCGTGGTTGTTGAACGGCATCCGACCATCCCGCATTGTCTCCCCCTTCTGCGTGGACTGACATTCCGCCGACTTTGAGGTTATGCCGGCCTGATCCCCGGCCACCCCATTTTTTAACGTGTCAGCATCATGCCTAACGCATCAAACATAACGAACGTATCTTTTGTCTTTTCGTTCCGCGATGTTAAAAATTTTAGCGACCCTCCTTGCGAATGCCCCCAAGCTGCGTGAAACAGGGAGGAGATTTCCGAATGTGAGCCGATTGCCATGCCTGCAAAACTATCCGTCAATTTGAACGCAATTGCCATGTTGCGCAACCGTCGCGATCTTCCGTGGCCGGATGTCGCGCATTTCGGGAGAATCGCATTGGCGGCAGGCGCCAGCGGCCTGACTGTACACCCGCGCCCGGACCAACGCCATATTCGCTTTTCGGACCTTCCCGTGCTGCGTGCGCTGATCGATGATTCCTTTCCGAAGACGGAATTCAACATCGAGGGATATCCGAGCGAGGATTTTCTCGTCCTGTGTGAACAGACGCAACCGGAGCAGGTGACGTTGGTGCCTGACGATCCCGCCCAGGCCACCTCCGATCACGGCTGGGACTTTCGCAAACACGCAACGTTCCTGAAAGATGTGGTCTCGCGCCTCAAGGCCGGCGGTATGCGCGTTTCGCTTTTTGCCGATGGGGACGGCGAGCGTGAGCCGGTGGAACTTGCCGCTGAGACCGGTGCTGCCCGTATTGAGCTTTATACCGGACCTTATGGTGGCTGCTTTGACGATCCGCAAAAGGCTGAAGCGCTTCTCGAAACGCTCGGGAAAACCGCTGATCACGCCAGGGCACTCGGGCTCGACGTCAATGCAGGGCATGATCTGACCGTTGCCAATCTGCCGAAATTGATGGAACGCATCCCGTTTCTTGCCGAAGTTTCGATCGGTCACGGATTGACGGCGGACGCACTGGAATACGGCATGGCCGAAACGGTACGGCGTTTTTGTCGCGCCTGCGGGCAGTCTATTTCATAACTAAGGTCAATTTTTTTGCCTATAGTCGGTCGCGCGTATGCTCCGTGCGCGCGCTTTTAAAAAGGCAGAAGACTATGCAAGAAAATCATGTTGTCGTCGTGGGTGGAGGCTTCGGCGGCTTACAACTCGTACATGGGCTGGAGGGGGCTCCTGTGCGTATCACCTTGATCGACCGTCGCAATCACCATCTTTTCCAGCCATTGCTTTACCAAGTTGCCACGACCGTTCTGGCAACATCGGAGATTGCCTGGCCGATCCGGCGGCTTTACGGCAACCGCAAGGAAGTGACGACACTCCTGGCCGAAGTCACCGGTATCGACCGGAATACCCGCACCGTGCATTTGAGTTCCGGCGAGACCATCGGTTTTGATACGCTTGTTCTGGCCACGGGTGCGCGGCATGCCTATTTCGGCCGTGATGAATGGGAGCGATCTGCGCCCGGCCTCAAGACGCTCGAGGATGCGACGACAATCCGCCGTCGCCTGTTGCTGGCGTTTGAAAAAGCCGAACTCGCGACCAGCGAGCAGGAACGGCAGGCTCTTCTGACCTTTGTGATTATCGGTGCAGGTCCGACTGGTGTGGAAATGGCAGGCATGATTGCCGAACTTGCCCACAAGGTGTTGCCACCGGAGTTCCGCAATATCGACACCACCAAGGCACGGGTGTTGCTGGTCGAGGCCGGTCCGCGCGTCTTGCCGGTCTTCACCGAAGAACTTTCTACCTATGCCAAGGAAGCCCTCGAAAAACTGGGCGTCGAGGTGCTGCTTGGAACGCCGGTGACGGCATGCACGGATGAAGGGGTGACCGTCGGCGAGACCTATTATCCTTGCCGGACGGTTGTCTGGGCAGCGGGTGTGCAGGCGTCTCCAGCGGCAAAGTGGCTCGATGCGCCGGCAGATAGAGCAGGACGCGCCGTGGTCGGCCCGCATCTCTACCTGAACGACGATCCCAATATCTTTGTCATCGGCGATACCGCGGCCGTCTCGCAGGAGGATGGCAAGCCGGTCCCGGGGATTGCTCCTGCCGCCAAGCAGCAGGGAGGTTATGTAGCGAAGCTGATCAAGGCACGTCTTGCCGGCAAAGCCGAGCCTGCGCCGTTCCGCTATAAACATCAGGGCAATCTCGCAACGATCGGCAAACGCGCTGCCGTTATTGATTTCGGCAAGATCAAGCTGAAGGGCGGCATAGCCTGGTGGATATGGGGATTGGCCCATATCTACTTCCTGATCGGCACACGCTCGCGTCTTGCCGTCGCGTGGAGCTGGCTGTGGATTTACATGAGCGGGCAGCACAGCGCCCGGCTCATCACGCAGAAGGAAACGTTGAAGGACGAGTCCTGATAACGCGGCAAAGAATAGAAAAAGGGCGGGGCGCTTTCGCGTCCCGCCCTGAATTTTAAAGGATCAGGCGTCGAGCGATGCCATATCGATGACGAAGCGGTAACGGACGTCGCTTTTCAGGACGCGCTCGTAAGCTTCGTTGACGTCCTGAATGTTGATCTTCTCAATTTCCGAAACGATGTTGTGCTTACCGCAGAAATCCAGCATTTCCTGGGTTTCCTTGATGGAGCCGATCATCGAACCGGAGAGGTTTCGTGCGCCCATGATGAGCGAGAAGGCGTGGACCGGAATCGGATGTTCGGGCGCGCCCACCACAACCATGCTACCCTTGGGTTTCAGAAGGCCGAGATAGGCGTTCCAGTCGATCGCGACACCTGCGGTGCAGATGATGAGATCGAAGGTGCCTGCCAGCTTTTCAAACGTGGATGCATCGCTCGTGGCGTAATATTCCTTGGCGCCGAGCTTCAGGCCGTCTTCTTTCTTCGACAAAGTCTGGGAAAGAACGGTGATATCGGCGCCCATGGCGGCACCAAGCTTCACGCCCATATGGCCGAGACCACCCATGCCGACGATCGCGACATTCTTGCCGGGACCGGCGTTCCAGCGGCGCAGCGGCGAATAGAGTGTGATGCCAGCGCACAGTAGCGGCGCGGAGGCGTCAAGCGGCAGATTGTCCGGGATCGACAGGACATAACCTTCCTTGACGACGATCGAGTCGGAGTAACCGCCGTGGGTTGCGGTGTTGGTCGCGGGGTCGACATCGTTATAGGTCTGAACCAGACCCGGCATATAATGCTCGTTGTCGAGGTCGCGCGTGGCGCAGCCAACACAGGAATCGACGAAGCAACCAACGCCGACGTGGTCGCCGACCTTGAACCTAGTGACCTTGGAGCCAACGGCGGTGACGATACCGGCAATCTCATGGCCGGGTACGATCGGATAAACCGCGTTCTTCCATTCGTTGCGAACGGTGTGAATGTCGGAGTGGCAGATGCCGGCAAATTTGATGTCGATGACAACATCGTCGTCGTTCGGCTCACGGCGTTCGAAGGTGAACGGGGTAAGCGGCTTCGACGCGTCGGTGGCTGCATAGCCTCTGGCAATAGCCATCTGAAGTATCCTTTCGGGGTTGGGAAAGTGATGGCGGATCATGCTATGGATGGATTGCGACGCGTTAGAGCGATCCTCCAAGCTTTTTGCACGATCCTGCAAAAAACGATGCGGTACTATTTGCGGAAACCGGAGCACTCTCTAGATAGATGTCATCAGACATATCGCCGCCTTTTTACGGGGATTTCCCATGACCTTGCCTTTCAATCTCTACTCCGAGATCGTTTCCCTCGCCGGGCGCCATGCAAGCGAGGACGGCGAAAACCAGACGGCAATCGAGGCGCTTGGCATCAGCCGGCGATCTGCACCGAGCGCACCCTGTCACGGCAGCTACCGTCCCTGTCTCGCGATGGTGATCCAAGGGGCAAAAAGCCTGCAATTAGGAACGGATACCATCAATTACGGTGCCGGTGACTACCTGTTGACGTCACTTGATCTGCCGGTTGCCTGGCGTGTGGTCGAGGCCAGCAAGGAGGTGCCGCATTTCTGTATCTCCTTCACGCTCAGCAGTGAAAAGCTGCTGGACCTGATGAGCCGAGCTCATATCGAGCGGCCTGCCGAACAGGTGAATGGACAGCGAGGGATCATGGTCAACACGGCGACGCCGGAGTTGCTCGATGCTGCAATCCGGCTGATGCGTTTGCTTGATCGTCCAGATGACATTCCGGCGATGGCACCGCTGATCGAACAGGAAATTCTCTATCGAATTCTGACCGGGCCCGCCGGTGGGCAGTTGATGAACATCGTAGCTTCGGACAGTCAGGGCAACCGTATCGCCCGGGCCATCGCCTGGCTGCGCGAGAATTTTGCGCGCCAATTGCGCATCGAAGAACTTGCCGAGCATGTCGGGATGAGCGTTTCGTCTTTCCATCACCATTTCAAGTCCATCACGGCCATGACGCCGGTCCAGTATCAGAAGCAGTTGCGGCTGCATGAGGCACGGCGGCTGATGCTATTGGAACGGCTGGATGCCGGCACGGCCGGTCATCGCGTCGGGTATCAAAGTCCGTCGCAATTCAGTCGCGAATATAGCCGCGTCTACGGTGTGTCGCCGTCGCGGGATATCGGTGCTGCGCGGGAAACGATGGCGGCCGAATAGGCAGCAGTCCGCCACCTGAGTAATAATCTTTCGTTTGGTGTGCCTCTCGCATTGTATTGCTGCGTCGCACCAATTCTTTCCTTTCTTCAAGAAAGCGCTTGACCGGAAAGCTCTCTCCGCATAAACGTCTCTCGAACCGTACCGTACGGTACATTAATCGAGCCTCTGGAGTGGAAAAGCGTGGCCTCGGAATCGATCACAGCGCAGGAATTTTCGCCGCGCCAGAACGTTGTTCTGGACCAGGCATTGCGTCTTCTGGTCGAGGGTGGCGAGAAAGCGTTGACGACATCGGGCCTGGCACGGGCCGCGAACTGTTCGAAGGAAAGTCTCTACAAGTGGTTCGGCGACCGCGACGGTCTACTGGCTGCGATGATTACCTTTCAGCAGAGCAAGGTTCGCACCTTCGAAAAGGCGGGCGACCGCGTTTCCGCTCCACAGCTTTCCGATCATCTGGAAGTGTTTGCGCATGATCTGCTGGACGTTCTGGCAGGTGATGTTTCGCTTGCACTCAACCGTCTCGCAATCGGGCAGGCGAGCCGCGACGGCTCCAAGCTTGGCGATCTCCTTCTCGAGCGTGGTCGTCGCCAGATCGATCGGCGCGCCCGCGGGCTGATTGAAGCGGGTCGCCGTTCCGGTTACCTGCGGTTCGATGACGTCGAAGAGGCGTATCGCAGTTTTTACGGCCTGATCGTTTCCGACCTGCATGTCCGCATGCTGTTGGGCGAAACGCCAGGCAAGGATTTCTCCGCAAGGGCGAAGAAGGCCGTCGTTGCCTTTCTGACCCTTTACGGAACGGAAAAAGTTCATTCGGAACTGGGCGGCAAGGTCGCCTGAGGGTTCCGGTTCAGACAAACAGAGACAAGCATTAGGGAAGGACCATCAAATGCGCGTTTATTATGATCGTGATGCAGATCTCAACCTCATCAAGGCAAAGAACGTCGTTATCGTCGGCTACGGCTCCCAGGGTCGCGCTCACGCGCTGAACCTGAAGGATTCCGGCGCGAAGAACGTCGTTATTGCTCTGAAGGCCGGTTCGCCGACCGTCAAGAAGGCTGAAGCCGATGGCTTCAAGGTCATGACCGTTGCTGAAGCTGCCAAGTGGGGCGACCTCATCATGATGGCGACCCCGGACGAACTCCAGGCCGACATCTACAAGGCCGACATCGCAGGCAACATCCGTGACGGCGCTGCTATTG
>JAEXMK010000093.1 GCA_023444445.1 Pseudomonadota bacterium
CCTTCCGGCACCGTCGGCGGGCGGATCGCCCGCACATCGAAACCCCCTTGTCGCAGACGTGCGGCAATTTTCAGCGAGCGGGCATTGTCACCGATCATCACCGGCAGGATCTGTGAACCGCTTGCCGCCACGCCGAGTTGGCGATGCAACTCTTCGCCGGCAAAACTTACCAGCTCAGCCAGTCGCGATCGCCGCCAGGGTTCGTCCGCGACGATGCGCAGGGCTTCCCGAACCGCCGCCGCCATCAGCGGTGAAGGCGCGGTGGAATAGATGAAACCGCGAGCACGGTTGACGAGATAATCGGCAAGAACCGCAGGCAGGCTCAAAAGCGCGCCGGAGGCCCCGAGCGCCTTGCCGCAGGTGTGAAGCGCCACCACATTGCCCCGGCCTTCCAGTGCCGCAGCAAGTCCGCGTCCACCGGGGCCGAAGACGCCAGTAGCATGGGCTTCATCGACGACTAGAAAGCCGCCATGCCATTCTGCAAGATCGGCAAGCGCCGATAGCGGCGCGCAATCGCCATCCATGGAATAAAGGCTTTCGACTGCGATCCATGGGCGACCGCGACCGCCCGCCTGCCGCCAGCGGATTATTTCCCGCTCGAATGCCTCAACCTCATTATGCGGCACGACCACCGCCTTGGCCTTGCCCGCCGCAATGCCATCATGCACGCTGGCATGGATCAGGGCATCATAGAGGACAAGATCGTCCCGCAGCGGAAGGGTGGCGAAAAGCGCGACATTGGCGGCAAAACCGCTGCCGAAATAGATTGCTTTTTCAGCCCCGAAGAACGCCGCCGTTTCCGCCTCTAGCGCTTCGTGTTCGGGATGGTTACCGCGCAGCAGCCGCGAGCCTCCGGCGCCCACCGGCACGCCGTTGCCAATGGCCTCAGTGATTGCCGCTTTCAGGCGCGGCGCTTCGGCAAGCCCGAGATAATCATTGGAGGTGAAGTCGATCCCCTCCCGGGGTGCAAGCGCACGCAGGCGCGATTTGCGGCTGAGGCCGGCAAGCTTCGCCTCATAGGGAGAGAGCGCCGCAAGGTTCACCGGCAACCTCCCGCTTCCACAGGCTGCAACTCCATCGGCTTCAGGCCGAGCCGCCGGAAGAGCGCCGTATCGTGGTCCTCGCCCGGATTATCCGCCGTCAGTAGCGTCTCGCCGATGAAGATGGAATTGGCGCCGGCCAGGAAACAGAGCGCCTGCGTCTCATCGCTCATCTCCGTGCGCCCGGCCGAAAGCCGCACATGCGAACGCGGCATCAGGATGCGTGCGAGTGCAATGGTGCGGACGAAATCGATCGGATCGACAGGATCGGCATCGGCCAGTTTCGAGCCCGGGATCGGGATCAACATGTTGATCGGCACGCTTTCCGGCGGAACCGGCAGGTTGGCGAGCGTCACCAGCATCGAAATCCGGTCCTCGACCGTTTCCCCCATGCCGAGAATGCCGCCGGCGCAGACCTTGATGCCGGCATCGCGGACATTGGCGAGCGTGTCCAGCCGGTCCTCGAAGGTGCGGGTGGTGATGATCTCGGAATAAAACCGCTCTGACGTATCAACATTGTGATTGTAATAATCCAGCCCGGCATCGGCCAGCCGCTCGGATTGTTCCGGCGTCAGCATGCCAAGCGTCATGCAGGTTTCCATGCCAAGTGCCTTCACGCCTTCGACCATGGCGACCACAGCCTCCATGTCGCGCTCCTTGGGATTACGCCAGGCCGCGCCCATGCAATAACGCGTCGCCCCGCCCTCCTTCGCCTTGCGCGCCTCGGCCAGCACCCGCTCCACTTCCATAAGCTTGGAGGCCTTCAGACCGGTCGGATTGCGGGCGGACTGACTGCAATAGCTGCAATCTTCAGGGCAGCCGCCCGTCTTGATCGATAAGAGCCGACTCATCTGGATCGCATTCGCGTCGAAATGACAGCGATGGACCTGCTGCGCACGAAACAGCAGATCGTTGAACGGCAAATTATAGATAATTATTGCCTCCTCAACGGAGGAATTTGTTTTGGCTATCCCAACAAAGGCGGTTTTCTCGTCAATCTGCGTTGCAAGCTGGTCCATATCTCGACCTCATCCTCGAAATAAATAGATAGAAGTTATTTTTATCTATTTTTTCTGGATGGCATTTTGCAAGCACTTTTTTTCAAGAGAGTTTTTTCCGGCACCGAAAACAGGCGGGCTCAAACGCGGTCGAACATCCCGCGTGTTAACGTAGAAATTCATTGACTACGCACATGCTCACGAAAAGATCAGGCCGGCCCATGGTGCGAAAAGGTCGCAATTGCTAAGGGTGGAGCATGATGACACTTCGTGCTTCCACCAGCCGCGACGCGGCCCGTATCCTTGACATCTGGAGCAGGGCTGTCGACGCCACCCATGGCTTCCTCCTTCCGGCGGATCGCGACGCGATCGGCGAGGAAGTCAAAGCTTTCCTGCCGCAGGCGCCCCTGACGCTCGCCGTCGATGCGGCGGACCATCCCCTCGGTTTCATGTTTGTGCATGAAGGGCATATGGAGGCGCTTTTCATCGATCCGGCGCATCACGGCATAGGTGTCGGCAGGGCGCTGGTGGAAAGCGCGCTCGCGCTCCACCCTGCGCTGACCACCGATGTCAACGAACAGAATGGCGAAGCTTTGGGCTTTTATCGCCGGCTGGGTTTCGAGCCGACGGGACGCTCCGACCTCGATGGACAGGGTCGGCCTTATCCGCTCGTCCATCTTCGATTTAGCGTAACGGAAAAATAGACCACCGGCGCAGTCGGGGAGGACAAGGCCACGAACACCATCATCCGTTTCGCAACCGATGATTTTCTGCCCGAGCATCGCTTCGACCAATGGCGGGAGGTGCGTGCAGCACTCAGGACCGGGCTCTGGTATGCGGCCCAGGAGATCATGATGCGGAAAAAAGCCCGGCAGAATCTTGCGCCTGTTGTGGTGGCAAGAGAATTGGGCATTTCACTCCGGCAGTTGCATGTCGTCTTCGAAGGTGCGGAACTGTCGTTTTCCCGCACGCTTTCCACCATGCGGATAGAGGAAGCAAAACGATTGCTGCTGGCATTTCCCGCCTTGCCGGTCACGCAGATCGCCTATGGCTGCGGCTTCGACAGCCTCGCCACCTTCTACCGGGTGTTCGCCAGTACCTATGGCATGACACCCGGCGAAACGCGTATCCGCAGCCGAACTGATCGGCGGTATCGGCTGGAGCGGCCGGCGCGGCCGTTCCGCGCTGTGGATTTCGCAGGGTTTTTACGAGGAATATGCCCGCACGCAGGCACGCAAGCTTCTTATTCTCGATGAAATCCTCATAGGTTTTGTTTGAAGCTGGAGAGGCGATCAGCCTCAAAACAAGGTTTCATCGATGGTTATGAAGTATATCCATTGACAAATCACGGGACAGCGGCTTTTCTAAAGCACATGCGTGAAACGTTGCGAGCATCGAAATTGCTGGCGCTTGTGTTTAGACTGGTGATGATCCTATCACTGGCGGGCTACAGCGTTTCCACCGTCAATGCCGCGATGCATGGTCCCGACACCGGGGGAATGCAGCACGATCGATCCGCCATGATGGATCACGGCAAGATGATGAATCACGGCGGTTCTGCCATGACGGCAGACAACCATGATAACCACGACATGGCCGACAATGATAGCGGTGTTAAAAAACCCGCGAAACCGCAATGCTGCGGTGATTTCTGTCTCGGCATGGCGGTTCTGATAGGCCACGACACCGTTGGCACGCCCGTCGTCAGCAGCATCCGTTCCTTCCTCGACGACAGCAAGGCGCTGGGCCAGATCCCGCTGCTTCACCGTCCGCCTAATATCTGAACAGGCAAAGCCCGCCTTTGGGCAATGACCGTGCGTGAGCGGCCTTAACGCCGTCGCGCCGTTGCATCTCCTGTTCGGAAAATATCCATGAACCCGATCCATATTGTGGTCGCGGCGCCCCTGCTTCTGGGCGGCTGCACAGCCACATCCATGATGAATGACGCCGCCTCCTATGACGACGTGGTAAACCCGACGCTTGGCGTCGCCCCTCCCCGCTACCAGACCCCGGTCTCGGGCTACACCGCCCGCATGCCGGTCGATCCGAAGCCCTGGCGTAACCAGAACGATGCGCAGGCTCCGAAAGGAGACGCATCATGACGCCACAGGCATTGAAACGCGGAGCAAAACTTGCGGCCGTTTTATCCGTGCCGCTTTTCCTTGGCGGTTGCGTCTCGGCCGCCCAATATGCGGCGCGAGACGCAGGCTTCACCAATGTCTCGGCAAAGACATCGGAGGCGACCGGAAAACAGGCGGTCTGGGTGCAAAACCGGGCGCAAGCACAGGCAACGCAGGCCCGTGTCAAATCGCTGATGACGGCCAGCAAGACCCTTGATGTCGAAACGGCGGTGCAGGTCGCGCTGCTGAACAACAAGGGCCTGCAGGCGGCCTATGCTGATCTGGGCGAATCCGCAGCAACCGCGTGGCAATCGACCATGCTGGTCAATCCGCGGGTCGGCATAGGGTTGACGGGGATCGGCACCCCCGGCCTCAGAGCCTATAAGGCGATCGAGGGTGCCGTGGTCACCAATATCCTGGCGCTCGCCACCCTCAAGCAGAACGTTGAAATTGCCGATACCAGCTTCCGCAAGGCGCAGCTCGGTGCGGCGCTAAAAACGTTGCAACTGGCGGCAGATACCCGCCGCGCATGGATCAACGCCGTTGCCGCCCTCGAAAATGTCGGCCAGCTGGCGCAGGCGCAAACCGCGGCGGATGCCGCCTCGGAACTTGCCAGCAAACTTGGCGAGGCCGGTTCGCTCAACAAGGAAGGCCAGGCCCGCGAACAGGTGTTTTATGCCGAGCTGACGGGCCAGATCGCCAAGGCGCGGCTTGCATCCCGCCTTGCCAGGGAGGAACTGACGCGGCTGATGGGACTGTGGGGAACGGATATCGACTACGCCATCCCCAACCGCCTGCCACAGCTTCCGAAAGCGCTGGCCAAGCGTGACATGATCGAGGCCGAGGCGCTGCAGCGCCGCGTCGATCTGCAGATGGCAAAACTTGATCTGGAGGCGACCGCACGTTCCTTCAAGCTCACCGAAACCACCCGCTATGTCACCGATCTCGAACTGCGCTCCGGTTTCGAGACCGAGCGCGAACGGGATGATGAAGGCATCGAGAAACAGACGACCGGCCGAGCCGAGCTTGAATTCGTCATTCCGATCTTCGATTCCGGTCAGGCACGCATGCGGGAATCCGAACTCGCTTACATGCGTGCAGCCAATCTGCTGGCGGAAAAGGCGGTCAACATCCGCTCGGAAGCCCGCTCCGCCTATCAGGCCTATCGCTCGAATTACGATATCGCCCGGCATTACCGCAACAGCGTGGTGCCGCTGCGCACCAAAATCGAGGAGGAGTCGCTGCTAACCTATAACGGCATGCTCACCAACACGTTCGAGCTGCTGGCCGACAGCCGTGAAAAGGTCAATTCGAACCTGCTGGCCATCGAAGCCAAACGCGACTTCTGGCTCGCCGAAGCCGGTCTCGCCCCCGCCATTTATGGCGGCGGCGCCGGTGCGGCTGGCGCAGAGACCGAGGTTGCAGCCGCTTCCGGCAGCGGCGGTGGCGGACATTGAGAAAGGAAAAGACCATGTTCAATAGAAGACAACTTCTGGGCGTCAGCGCGGCGATGGTCTCCACGGCGGCCTGGGCGAAAACCTCCAACAGCAGCCTGCCGCAAGCGGCAGTGATGGAAACAGCGGCAACACAGGCGCCGGTGAAGCCCACCACTGGCCCCGATTACAACCCCGTCGTCACCCTCAACGGCTGGACCCTGCCCTTCCGCATGAACAATGGCGTCAAGGAATTCCACCTTGTCGCCGAGCCGGTGGAACGCGAAATGGCCGAGGGCATGACCGCCCGCCTGTGGGGTTACAACGGCCAGTCGCCCGGCCCGACCATTGAGGCCGTAGAAGGCGACCGGGTGCGTATTTTCGTCACCAACAAGCTGCCGGAACATACGACGATCCACTGGCACGGCATGATCCTGCCATCTGGGATGGATGGGGTGGGCGGCCTGTCGCAGCCACATATTCCTGTCGGCAAGACCTTCGTCTACGAGTTCGACCTCGTGAAATCGGGCACCTTCATGTACCACCCGCATTCGGACGAGATGGTGCAGATGGCGATGGGCATGATGGGTTTCTTCGTTGTCCATCCGAAGGACCCCACCTTCATGCCTGTCGATCGCGATTTTGTGTTTCTGCTCAACGCCTTCGATATCAATCCCGGCGCGTCCGTTCCCAAAATCATGACGATGACGGATTTCAATCTATGGGCATGGAACAGCCGGGTATTTCCAGGCATCGATCCGCTGGTGGTTTCCAAGGACGACCGGGTGCGCGTGCGCGTCGGCAACCTGACCATGACCAACCATCCGATCCATATGCACGGTTACGATTTCGAGGTGACCTGCACGGATGGCGGCTGGGTGCGGCCGGAGGCGCGCTGGCCAGAGGTCAGCATCGATATCCCCGTCGGCGCCATGCGGGCCTATGAATTCGACGCCAAATATGCCGGCGACTGGGCGATCCACTGCCACAAGTCGCACCACACGATGAATGCCATGGGACATGACGTCCCCACCTTCATCGGCGTCGACAAAAAAAGCGTTACCGAAAAGATCCGCAAGGTCCGGCCGGAATATATGCCGATGGGTACCGCAGGCATGGCCGACATGGGCGCGATGGAAATGGAAATCCCTGAGAATACCGTGCCGATGATGACGGGATGGGGCCCGCACGGCCCGATCGAAATGGGCGGTATGTTCTCCGTGGTGAAGGTTCGCGAAGGCATCTCCGCGGGCGATTACGCCGATCCCGGCTGGTACGAAAATCCACCCGGCACCCAGGCCTGGGAATGGACCGGCGCATTGCCGGACAGCCAAAAAAACACCGACACCAAAACGCAAATCACGCCGCAACCGATGAAACACGGCTGATTGCACACACCAACGACCTCATCAAAATCAAGGAACATACAGAATGACCAAATTGAAACTTGCACTGCTTCTTACCGCTCTCGCCACACCGGCCCTGGCCTCGGGCACCCACGGCGGTGGCCATGAAGCGATGGCGATCGGAGAGCCGGGCGACAAGGCCAAGGTGACCCAGACCATTCAGGTGACGATGAAGGAAACGCCCGATGGCAAGATAGTTTTCACCCCCGGCAAATTCGAATTCAAGAAGGGCAAGACCGTACGTTTTGCGGTGAAGAATGTCGGCGAGCTCGACCATGAATTCATCCTCGATGAACATGAGGCCAATCTGAAGCACAAGGCCGCCATGGAAAAGGCTCCGGAAATGGAGCACGACAATCCGAACGCCATCAGCCTTGCACCGGGCGAAAGCGGCGAAATCATCTGGAAATTCACCAATGACGGCATGTTCGAATTCGCCTGCCTGAAACCCGGGCATTACGAAGCCGGCATGCGCGGCGATCTCAAAGTTTCGGCAAAGTAACCCATTCAACACAGGAATCTGACCATGAAGACGATCGTCAAAATCACCATCGCAGTAGTTTTTTCACTGACCGTTCCTTTCGCCGCTTTCGCGCAGGAATTCACCAAGGGCACGGTGAAGAAGGTGGATGCTGGCGCAAAGAAAGTCACCATCATCCATGAGGAGCTGAAAAACCTCGACATGCCGGCGATGACGATGGTGTTCCGCGTCAAGGATGAAGCTTTGCTGGCTAAGCTCAAGGAAGGCGCCAACATCGAGTTCGTCGCCGAACGGGAAGACGGCAAGCTGGTGGTTGCGCAGGTAAAGTAAGACTGTTGACGCCAATCCGAAAGAAACTAGAGGGTAACGACTATCCGTTGCCCTCTAGTCCTTGGCGGCCAAAGACCATGAAGCTGAGCGCGGCAAGCAACCAGACACCGATGCCCGCATAAAGCATGACTAAGCCAAAACCATCTGCAAGCGCCTGATGGACGAGCGTTTCCGAAACACCCTGCGCCGATGTTCCGGCGGTTCCGGCCGCAATCTTTTCCGCAAGCGATTGCAAGACATTCACATCCGTGTCGGCAGGCAGGTGTGCCCGCAGCGAAGCCCTAACGCCCTCCACCAGAAGGAAGCCCATGATGGGGATGTTGATGGCAAGCGAGATCATGCGCGCGCTCATGTCGATGCCGGATGCCATGCCGGAGCGGGCGGGAGAAACCGCGCCCGTAGTGGTGTTGGTGACCGGCGTATTGGTCAGGCCGAGCCCGATGCCGGCAAGGATGCAGCCGGGCAGCATGGTAAGCCAGCTTGCATTTTCGATACTGCTTCCGAATTTCATCAGCATGAAACCCAGGCCGATGGCGAACAACCCGGCCGGAATGACGAGCCGCGGCTGATAACGCAACGACAGGCGCTCCGCGAGCGGCGGCACCACCAGCGCCGGCAGCGTATAGGCAAGCAGGCCGAGGCCCGCGGTGACGCTGTCATAACCAAGACCGGCCTGAAACCAGATCGGCAGATAGATCATGAACGGCCAGAAACTGATATTCATCGCCGCCGAACCAACGATCGCCCCGGAAAAAGGCCGGATGCGGAATACGGAGAAATCGAACATCGGCCTTTGCGTGCGCTTTTCAGCAACCACAAAGGCCATGAAACTCGCAACCGAGACCCCAAGAATAAGAAGCGCCATGGGGCTTGCGAAACCGAGCTCAGGCCCCTGCGTGATGAAAAAGGCAAGGCAAAAAACGGCGAGCGAAAGCGTGACCATGCCGGCAAGATCAAGCCGCGCCGCCTCCGGATCGCGCGATTCTCCCACGCCGCCCGCCGCGAGCAGCCATGTGACGATGCCAAGCACCACATGAACGAGGAACACCCATTCCCAGCTCCAAAGCGCGACGATGGCGCCGCCGATGATCGGGCCGAAACCCAGCCCCACGCCGGAGACGATGCCCCACCAGCCGAACGCCATGCCGCGCTCCCGGGCCGTGCGGAACTGATGCGACAGGATGGCGATCTGGCACACCAGCATCGCCCCGCCGCTCAAGCCCTGAAAGAAGCGGGCGCCGATCAGCACGGAGACATTCTGCGTCATTCCGCAGGCAAGGGAGGAAAGTGCAAAGGCGGCAATACTGGCAATAAAGACGCGTTTGCGGCCGAAGCGGTCGGCCAGCGCGCCGGTTGCCATCAACACCATGGTCACGCCGATCGTATAGGCGTTCATGATCCACTGAAGCTGGCGGAAATCCGCCTGCAGCACCTTTTCGAGCGTAGGCAGGATTGCCGGAACACTGGAAATTTCCAGTCCGAACATCAGGGCGGAGAGACAAACGGCAGCGAGCGCCATAGCGCTTCTGCTGCCCGTTTGTTCGGTAACAGCAAGGGTCATTCTTCAGCCTTTCGTGGGTGGTGCGCGCACGGCGACATCCGCTCAATAAACCGAGGGCAAATTAGTTAAGGCTTGACCATAACGGAATTGGATGATTGATTATTTTAGAGACAACAAATTGGAATGACAGAGATGCGCACGCTCGATGTGGAGGCCGTCGAGGCCTTTGTCACTATCGCTGATCTCCAGAGCTTCACCCGCGCCGCCGAAACGCTGGGCACCACCCAGGGCGCCATCAGCGTCAAGCTCAAACGGCTGGAAGACAGGCTTGGCCAGCGGCTGCTCGAACGAACACCGCGCGCGGTGCGCCTGTCTGCCCAGGGGGCGTCGTTTATCGCACCCGCCCGCGAATTTCTCGCGGCGCATGATCGGGCACTGGCGGGCCTTTCCTCGCCGCGCCGCCGTTTCGGCCTCGGCATTGCCGCGCATGTGGCCGGGCCAGAGGTGCCGACCCTTCTGGCACGGCTTAACGACCATGATCCCGGCCTGACGATTGAAGTGCGGATGGATCATTCCCGCTCCCTGCTCGACGCCTTTGACCGTGGTGAAATCGATGCGGCCATCATCAGACGCGAGGACGACCGGCGCGACGGCGAGGTACTCGGGCCGGAGCATTTCGGTTGGTACGCAACCCCGCAATTCGAACACCGTCAGGGCGAACCGCTCAGACTGGCGGCACTTTCACCCGCCTGTGGTGTGCGCAACATCGCCACCCACGCGCTGGACGCGGCGGCGATTACCTGGACAGAGGTGTTTCTCGGCGGTACATCGTCAATGGTGACAGCGGCCGTCTCAGCCGGGCTTGCGATTTCCGTCTTTTCCTGCCGTCTTGCACCGCCCGGCACAGTCGAGGTCAGCCAGCGTTTTGGCCTGCCATCTCTGCCCTCCAGCGAAATCATCATGTTCTCTACCCTGACCGATAGCAGGTCCCGCGAAGCGTTGCGCACGCTTGCCGCTGCCTTTCGCGAGCACCGGCCGGCAAATTAACGCTCTCTGCTTGTCGACAATAGCCGGCTGAAAATTTAGCATCGGACGACAATGACACGGCCGATACCTCTGTCGGTCCATTCGCCGCAGTGGAGTATTCATGTCCCTTCCCCAGAAAATCGGTTTTATCGGAACGGGTGCCATAACCGATGCGATGGTGCGCGGCCTGCTCACCAAGCCCGCCGCCGTACCACATGTCATGGTATCTCAGCGCAGCGCGGATATTTCGGCCAGACTTGCCACCGATTTTCCGCAGGTGATCGTCTCGGGCGACAATCAGATGATTGTTGATGGCTGCGATACCGTCATGCTAGCAATCCGTCCGCAGATCGCCGAAGAGGTCATTCGACCTTTGCGGTTCCGGGACGGGCAGAAGGTCATCAGTGTCGTGGCTGCAACCAGCCGGGAAGCGCTTCTGGACTGGATCGGAGCGGATGTGCGTCTCGCCCAGGCGATCCCCCTGCCCTTCGTTGCCCGGCGCAAGGGCGTCACCGCCATTTATCCCGCCGATACGGACACCGCCGCGATATTCAACGTGCTCGGTAATGCCGTCGAATGCGCGACAAAGGCGGAATACGACCTTCTGGCCACCGCCAGCGCGCTGATGGCCACCTATTTCGGCATAATGCAAACGACGACGGAGTGGCTGGCGGAGAACGGCCTGCCGGAAGACAAGGCGCGAGCCTATATCACGCCCCTCTTTGCCGGTCTCTCCGAGGTAGCCCTGCTGTCAGGCGAAAACACAGGCTTCAACGAGATGAGCCGCGAATTTGCCACCAAAGGCGGCCTCAACGAGCAGGTCATGCGGGATTTCGACAAAAACGGCGGTTCCCATGCGCTGAAAGAGGCATTGAGCCGGGTGATGGAGCGGATCACGCAATAACCGGCCGGCCTTTCAAGACGAGAACGAAAAAGGGGCCCTTCGGCCCCCTTCTGTTTATGCTTTTCCGGGACGATTGATCGTGAGGAAGTGGCGTACGACAGGCCTATCCAGCCCCGAATGGTAAGCAAGCACCTTACCCTGCAAATCCGCGTCGGCATTGGAAACCCGCTTGTGCTGGCGCAGATGCTCGGCCCAGGATTCCACCATGAACCATTCCACGATTTTCTGCGGATCGCCGGAATCTTCGGTGACACCCCAGCCATAGGCCCCATCGCGGCGGCGCTCCTGTGAGAGTTCGTCGAGGGCATGCAGGAAAGCCGAACGGTGGTGCTTTTCGACATTATATTCGATCAGGATCAGAACCGGACCGCGATCATGGGCCACCGGCTCCGCCACCAGCGGTTCGGGCCAATGGTTGGAGGGCACCATATCCGCGTCACCCGCAGGCAGTTTCAGGCGATGCATGACGAGGCCTGCTATGAGAAGACCAGCGGCACCGATGAGAAGGGTGCCCGGGACACCTGCCGCCTCACCCACAGTGCCCCAGCCGATGCTGCCGGCTGTCATCGCACCATTGAAGACAGTGAGATAGACGGCGAGACCACGACCCCGCACCCAGTTCGGCAGGATCGCCTGAGCTGCGCCATTGAGCGTCGTCAGTGCCGTGATCCAGGCGCCGCCAAGGAACAGCAGAATGATGATGGCAAGCCATTTCGGCGGAGCGAATGACAACCCGGCCATGACGAGCGCCGTGATGATGGCGGCGCCGAGAAGCAAGGCATCCGCATCGAAACGTGCGCGCAGCTTCGGCATGACCAGCGCCCCGCCGATTGCACCGGCCCCGACGGCGCCGAGCAGGATACCGTAGAAACTCGCATCTCCACCCAGCAATTGCCGGGCGACCAGCGGCAGCAGCGCCCAGACGGCACTGGCGAAAGCGAAGAAAATCGCTGCCCGCAGCAGAACGACATGCAACGGCTTGCTGGCACGGGTATAACGAAGGCCTGCCCGGAACGCGCCGAGGAAACCTTCCGCCAGCGCGTCATCGGCGTTCTTCACCCGAGGCCACCACAAAAGGGCGGCGATGACGACGAAGTAACTGGCGACATCGGCACCGTAGGTGAAGGCTGCGCCAAAGGCCGCAAGCAGAATGCCGCCAACAGCGGGGCCGATGGAACGGGCGATGTTGATGCCAAGCGAGTTCAACGCCACGGCGCTCTTGATGTCCTCGCGCTTCACCAGTTCCGGCACGATCGCCTGCCAGGTCGGCCCCATCAGCGCGGCACCGATGCCACCGAGGAAGGTGAGGCCGATCAGGGCGCTGACGGACAACAGGCCGGTATGCGCAAGGACCATGAGGGTGACGCTGACAGAGGCCAGCAGCAGTTGGACGGCGATCAGGAATTTGCGTCGGTCGAGAATATCCGTCAGTACGCCGGCCGGGATCGCCAGAAGAAAAATCGGCAGGGTTCCGGCCGCTTGAACCAAGGCGACCGCCGCCGGCGAGGCCGAAAGATCGGTCACCAACCATGAGCTGGCGACATCACGCATGAAGCTGCCAGTATTGCCGAGCACTGTCGCAGCCCAGAGGACGGCGAAAACCGGTTGCGCAAGAGGAGCAAAGCTGCTCGCGGAGGATTTTGCGGCACTCATTTGCCTGTTCCTTTCGTGAGATCGATTGCAGCGACGATGATGAAGGCACCGGCCAGACCGAGATGTTCGAAGAAGGCATTAGTGGCCATCATGCGGTCCATGCCGGGCGCCATTTCCCAGAACCGAAGAGCGATGAAGGTGGCAAGAAGCGTGAAGCCCGAGAGCGCCAGAGCACCCGCCCAGCGCAGGAAGCCCGATACCACCATGGCGGACGCGGTGAGTTCAAAAACGATGACAGAGACCGCAAATGCCGCCGCTGGCTGCAGGCTAAAATGGTTCATTTCCGCAATCGCGCCGGGGAAATCGAAGATCTTGGTAAGCGGCCCCTGAATATAGGCCGCGCAAAGCGCCAGAAGTGCCACGATTCGTGTGGCAGGCGCGGCGACGATATCCGCAAGAAAACCACGAAGGCGAAGGGTCGAAGATGGGTCAGTCATTGAATGCTCCTGCGATCTGGCCGTCGATGTGTGCGGCGCTGCGTTCATCTGATGGAGCGATATTGACGCAACGGATTGTCGCCAACAATTGCATCAATAGTTTCGATATAATTGCATAATCTGAAATATTCTTATGCGGACAACGGGCGACGGCGTGCGCCGCCCGTTGGATTTCTCTTGTCGATCAGACTCAGACCGCCCAGCAGGAGCAGCCCAAGGCACCGAAAAAGCCCTTCAGATCGGCAATCGGCAGTTTCGATGTCCAGGCGCCCGCATGGTCGTGACCATGGACACCGCAATCGCTGGCACAGCCGCAGGTGGAGATGGCCGTGCGGCGCAGCGAGCGGGCACCCGCGCCCTCGGGTTCACCCCAAGCGGCGTAGCCGCCGAACTTGCGCACCGGCGACCAGTCAGGCATGGCCGGCGGAATATTGCTCTCGTCCAGTGCCTTGAAGTCGCCAGCACCATAGACGATCTTACCGCCGACCATGGTCAATTCCGAGGTAAGGAAGGAGATTTCATCCTCCGCACAGGAGAAGAAGTCCTTGTCCGGCACCACGAGGTCGGCGAACTGGCCTTTCTCGATGCGGCCCTTCTTGCCTTCTTCATTCGAGAACCAGGTGACTTTTTCCGTCCACATGCGTAGCGCCGTTTCGCGGTCGAGACAATTGGCGCGGGGGTAAAGCTGCATGCCGCCGACTGTCTTGCCGGTCACCATCCAGAACAGCGACACCCACGGATTATAGGAGGCGACGCGCGTGGCATCCGTGCCGGCCGAAACGTTCACGCCCTTTTCCAGCATCCGAGCAATCGGCGGTGTGGCTTCCGCCACGCCCTGGCCATAACGTTCGACGAAATATTCGCCCTGATAGGCCATGCGGTGCTGGGTTGCGATGCCGCCACCAAGCGCAGCAATACGGTCGATGGAGCGATCTGAGATGGTTTCGGCGTGGTCGAAGAACCAGTTCAGTCCTTCGAGCGGGATATCACGATTGACCTTTTCGAAGACATCCAGCGCCCGCGAAATAGTCTCGTCATAGGTGGCATGCAGACGCCAGGGCCAGCGGTTTTCCGCCAGAATACGGACAACGTCTCCAAGCTCGCCCTCCATCTCCGGTGGCATATCGGGCCGCGGCTGACGGAAATCTTCGAAATCGGCAGCGGAAAAGACCAGCATTTCGCCCGCACCATTGTGCCGGAAATAATCGTTGCCCTGCTTGTATTTGACCGATTGCGTCCAGCTGAGAAAGTCTTCCTTCTCCTGTTTCGGCTTCTGCGTGAAGAGGTTGTAGGCCAGACGAACCGTCATCTGGTTCTCATCCGACAGCTTCTGAATCACCTCGTAATCATCAGGATAATTCTGGAAGCCGCCGCCGGCATCGATCACGCCCGTCACACCCAGCCGGTTCAGCTCGCGCATGAAGTGGCGGGTGGAATTGACCTGGTAATCGAGCGGCAGTTTCGGACCCTTGGCGAGCGTCGAATAGAGAATGCCGGCATTCGGCTTGGCGAGCAGCAGGCCTGTTGGATTGCCGTTGGCATCGCGGGTGATCTCGCCGCCGGGCGGGTTCGGCGTATCCCTGGTGTAGCCAACGGCGCGAAGTGCGGCACCGTTCAGCAGCGCCCTGTCATAGAGATGCAGAAGGAAGACGGGCGTATCCGGCGCCACCGCATTGATCTCCTCAATAGTCGGCAGGCGCTTTTCGACGAATTGATGCTCGGTGAACCCCCCGACGACGCGCACCCATTGGGGGGCGGGCGTTATCGCGACCTGGCGCTTCAGCATGTCCATGGCATCGGCGAGCGAGCGAACGCCATCCCAGCGCAGTTCCATGTTGAAGTTCAGGCCACCGCGAATGACGTGGGTGTGGTTGTCTATCAGGCCCGGCAGCACCCGCTTGCCCTTGAGGTCGATGATCTTCGTTTCCGGCCCGGCAAGGGCCATGACCGCGGTATCGCTTCCCACCTCAACAAACAGACCGTCCTTGATGGCGACTGCCGTTGCATTCGGATTGCCACGATCAAGTGTCGTGACGCGGCCATTGTGAAGGATGGTATCTGGGTGCATGGACGAAGCTCCGGTCTTGATGGGATCAGCGGCCTTAGCCGGTGAAAACAGATTCGGAAAGGCGAGACTGGATGCCGCGCCGAGGAAAGTGCGACGTGTCGGCATCAGCTTTTCTCCCGGCTGGTTGGCTGCTGTGTCTGCGCAAGATCAGTCGTTTCAACACCACCCTTGGGCATATGACCGAACATGTGCGGCTTGATCTGGTTGAACCACGAAACGGCGGCCGGTTCCCTGTCGATGATCGTCCTCGCAAAAGGGATGATCTGTTCTCCGACCAAAATGCCCAGCAGGCCGACAAGCGCGATGACGGGCGGCGCGGGTGAGCGTACGTTGAGCAGGCTGTAGACGATGCCGACCAGCAGGCCGGCGCCAAGCGACAAAAGATAGACTTTCATGGAAACCTCCTTCTGGTGGATAAAGCCGCGCCGGCCCGGATATCAATCCTGCCGGCACGTCATGGTTGAAAGCTTATTTCGCGGGGTTCGGGCCGATGCGCTTGCCGTGCTTGACGCGCTCTGCACCGCCATGGACATGGGTGACGGCATAATCGATGCCCATGCCGTAGGCGCCGGAATGTTCCTTCACCAGCGAGGTAACGGCGTCATAGGTTTCCTTGCGCGCCCAGTCGCGCTGCCATTCCAGCAGTACCTGCTGCCAGGTGACAGGAATGATGCCCGCCTGCACCATGCGGTCCATCGCATATTTATGCGCATCGACAGAGGTGCCTCCAGACGCATCGGCAACCATGTAGATCTCGTAATCCGCGACATCATGCAGTGCCGAGAGCGCGAAAGTGGTGTTGCAGACCTCGGTCCAGAGACCGGAAACGACGATCTTCTTGCGGCCACCGGCGGCATTTTTCGCCAGGGCATCGCGGACATTCTGGTCATCCCAGGAATTCATCGAGGTGCGCTCAAGAATGTCGTTTTCCGGGAAAACCGCGAGCAGTTCCGGGAAGGTGTTGCCGGAGAAGCTTTCCGTTTCGACCGTGGTGATGGTCGTTGGGACGTTGAAGATCTTTGCCGCCTTGGCAAGGCCGACGACATTGTTCTTCAGGGTCTGGCGGTCGATCGACTGCACACCGAAAGCCATCTGCGGCTGCTGGTCGATGAAGATGAGCTGGCTGTTAGCGGGAGTAAGGACTTCAAGCTTCGACATGGTGGTTCTCCGTTACTGTGGTGATTGCCGGTCTACGGCGGTGAAATTGACAAGGCTTCGCCGGTCAGCTGCCCGTCAGGGGCAGCCGTCTTGAAAAAGCGGAATGGGGTAGTGGGTCGATACGGCTCAGCGATCCGCCTATGCGGTGAGCGGCATCAGGTTCGCTTCGATCTGATTGCGGAAAGGCTCGTAGCGGCTGGGCAACTTCAGCGCTTCGCCCAGATGAGCCGTATCCTCGTCACGGTCGAAACCGGGTTCGTTGGTTGCGATCTCGAACAGGATCCCACCCGGGGTCCGGAAATAGATCGCCCAGAAGTAATCGCGATCAATGACGGGGGTCACCTGATAGCCGGTATCCATCAGGGCCTTGCGCACTTCCAGCTGCTTTTCACGGTTTTCGACCGCAAAGGCGATATGGTGCACCGAACCTGCTCCCTGACGGGCAAAGGGCGTATTCGGCAGGGTGGCGAGATCGATCGTATCGGCCCCGTTGCCGCCGGGAATGACATAACGCGTCACATTGCCCTCGGCATCGGCCCGCTCATATCCCATGAAGCGAAGAAGTTCTTCGGTGGCAGTCGTATCATTGAGATTAAAGCGCGCACCGGAGAAACCGCGTATGGCGTTTTCTTCGGAAATGCCCTCAGCCTGCCAGGCGGCGCGTGTATCATTTTCCGTTTCGATCAACGCAAGGCCATCGCCATCGGGTCCAGTGAAGCGCAGGCGATTGGCGCCGAAGACCGTGTCGGCCTGAATACCGGCGGCGCCCTTTGCGATCAGCCGGTCCTTCCAGAAACCCATGGCACCCTTCGGGATGGAGAATTGGGTCTCGCCCACCTCGCCGACGCCCGGACGACCCGCCATCATGTGGTCGAAGGGAAAATAGGTCATGACCGTACCGGGCGTTCCCGTTTCGTCACCGTAATAAAGGTGATAAACACCGGGTTCGTCGAAGTTGACGGTCTTCTTCACCCGGCGCAGGCCGAGCGTATCGGTGAAAAAGCTATTGTTCTGCCGCGCATCCGACGCCATCGAGGTAACGTGGTGCAGGCCCTTGATATCCTTGATCATCGTCGGCGCCTTTCGTTCTGGCTGTGTTTGTTTCGATGGACAAATATGTAACCGGCTTGATCATGTAGCGGAATTGCAATATTTCTCTCGAATGAATTGCGATTTATGAAATAATCAAGATGAACGATCACAAAGCACTCAAAATCTTCCTGATGGCGGCCGAGAAGCGCAATTTCGCGCAGGTCGCCCGTGAGCTCAGCATGACGGCCGCGGGCGTCACCCGTGCCATTGCTGCGCTTGAATGTGATCTCGGCGTGCAATTGTTTGTCCGCACCACCCGGCAGGTATCGCTGACGACGGATGGCGCAATCTTCGCGGCACAGATCCAGCCCGCAGTCGAGGCGCTGGAGAACGCCCGGCGCGATGTGCGCAACGCCCACAAGGCCGATGAGGGGCGGCTGAGGATCAGCGCGCCGACCTGGCTCGGCAAGACGGTGCTGCCACCGATCCTGTCGGGCTTCCGGGAATTATATCCAAAAATGTGTTTCGAGGTTTCCCTGTCGGACGGCCTGATCAATATTGTCGATGACGACTACGATCTGGCGATCCGCATTTCGTCGGCCCCATCAGACAAATTCACCATCTGGCGCAAGATAAGGGCTGTCCCGAGAATCCTGGTGGCAGCCCCCGGCAGTCGGTTCACGCAAATGAAACATCCGGGCGAGCTTACCCCCGACGATTGCCTCGCCTATAGTGGTGAAAGCCGGCGGGAAAACTGGATGCTCTCGGATGGCGGATCGAGCATCACTATCACCGCCGGTCGCGCCTTCAGCGCCAATAGTGGCGAGGTGCTGGCCGATATGGCAGCCGATGGCGCAGGCGTGGCCATGCTGCCGGGCTTCAATATCGCCGAACATATCCGCAGCGGCCGGCTCGTGCATGTTCTGCCGGGCTGGGTTCCACCCGAACTCTGGCTGACGCTTTATTATCCGCCCTATCAGACCCTGCCGCCCCGCATAGCGACCTTCTCGAAATTCTTCGAAGAGCAGCTGTCGGCCCATATGGTGACGCTGGACTAAGGCCGGCACATTCCACCCGTGACGACGCGCAGGAGCGCGGCGGTTGCGAAAGCGCTCTGGCCGAAATTCCGGAAGGCATCCATTCTGCAGAATGAACTTGTCAGCGCTTGACGCAAACAGCCTATTGGCGACATCCGCCGGGTTAAAGCATTGCCATGACCTAAAGACAGCTTCCGATTTAAAAAAATGAAAAAAATAGTACGAATAAAGAAGGAAAAGCAAAAATCTCAACCCGTGATGGCATGCATTACATAAGTCGATCAGCCATTATCAAGCATTGCTATTTATCTTGAAACGACCCTTGCGATCGGAACCTGATCGCCACGCCTTCTTCAAGTTCTGCTACTTATACGGTAGCGAAGTTATTTGATGTCCAGAGTGAAAGATGGCAACTCCGGCACCTATTCGTTTTTCTTTATACTTGAACGGAATCTAAAATACGCATCCACCAAGAATAAATTGGGTCAGAGCAAACATTAACTCGTCTTTAAATGTTAGACTGATATGACACGCACGTCGCGATCTCTTAAGCGGCAAAAAATTATTAGCGGCATTCGCACAAGCTAGCGTGGAAAATCCGAGCCCCTATCTCCGGCTCGAATTGCATGAAGCGTTTCCAGCGCAGGTTCACATGAGCCATGTTCTCCACAATTTCGCTTTATTTGCGGATGTCTGATCGCTGTCATCATAGGCAGTGTCTGGCAGCAGATAGGCGTGACCATCCGCCATTCGGTAAAGGACACGTTCATGACTTCGATCCTCTCCTCATTGTCTGCTGTGCAGATTTCCAAGCTTTCGACGTCCACCATTGCCAGCCTGACGTCGGAAGACGTGAATGCTCTTGATAGCACCAAAATCAAGGCTCTTTCGTCATCTCAGATCGCGTCTTTGAGCACGGATAACCTTGCTCTTTTCAGCTCTGAGGACCTGCGCGCCATTTCCGTGACCGCAGTCAAGGGTCTGACCCTCACCCAGATGGCGAAACTGAGTTCCGCTCAGGTCAGCAGCCTGTCGTCTTCTCAGGTTACCGCCCTATATGCCAGCCAGATTGACGCCCTTTCGACCGACCAGATCAAGGCACTCAACTCGTCTCAGGTCGCAGGCCTCAGCTCCGCTCAGGTTGCAACACTGAGCAGCGACGAACTCGCCCTCTTCTCCACCGACGAGATCAAGGCGATCAGCGCCACTGCCATCGCTGGCCTTTCCACAGCAGCCATCGCCGCTCTCAGCACCGACAATGCAGCCGCGCTGACGAAGACGCAGATCGCCGCCTTGTCTTCCACGCAGTTCAATGCGCTCAGCTCCGGCAGCCTTGCCACCTTCTCGGCAGACGAAGTCAAGGCGATCAGCACCAAGATCCTTGCTGGTCTCGATGTGACCAAGCTCAGCACCGGCAATATCGCCGCACTCAGCAAGGCGCAGGTTTCGGCGCTCTCCACGGCGCAGTTTGCGGCCATGTCGACTGATCAGATCAAGGCGCTGACATCCGAGCAGGTCTCTGGCCTCAGCTCCGCTCAGGTCGCAACGCTCAGCAGCGACGAACTGGCTCTCTTCTCGACAGACGAGATCAAAGCGATCGCCGCCAACGCCGTTGCCGGCCT
>JAEXMK010000097.1 GCA_023444445.1 Pseudomonadota bacterium
TGCCAACGGTGGCGATATCGCCTTCGAACTTCAGCCATTCGTGTTCTGCGGTAAATTTCAGCATCGTATTCTCTCCGGAGATGGGATGAAGATTATCGTTTATAGGTGGGCTTGATGAAGGGCAGGGTGGCGACGGTGACGGGCAGATATTTGCCACGCACTTCCGCAAAGACAGCCGTGCCGGGAGCAGCGTGGGAAACGGGGACGTAACCCATGGCAACGGGACCTTCGACCGAAGGGCCGAAACCGCCCGAGGTCACTTCACCGATTTCCGTCTTGCCTTCGGCATCCGCAAACAGCTTCGAATGGCCCCGCACCGGCGCCTTGCCTTCCGGCTTCAGGCCGACGCGGCGGCGCGATGTGCCATCTTTCAGTTCGCCGAGAATGCGCTCTGCGCCAGGAAAACCGCCCTTCCGGTCGCCACCGGCGCGGCGCGCCTTCTGGATCGCCCATTCGAGCGAGGCTTCGATGGGGGAGGTCGTGGTATCGATATCGTTGCCGTAAAGACAAAGGCCGGCTTCGAGGCGAAGGCTGTCGCGCGCACCGAGGCCGATGGCTTCGCAATCGGGGTGTTCGAGCAGGGCCCTGGCGATCTCTTCGGCCTTGTCGGCCGGTACGGAGATTTCAAAGCCGTCCTCACCGGAATAACCGGAGCGCGAGACGATGCAGGGCACGTCATGCAGCGGCACTTCCTGCACATCCATGAATTTCATTTCCGAGACGCCGGCCCAGAGTTCAGCCAGAACGGCCTCAGCGCGCGGTCCCTGAAGCGCGATGAGCGCCCGGTCATCGAGAAGGGTAATTTCGCAGGCATCGGAAAGATGCGCCTTCATATGGGCGACATCGGCGTCCTTACAGGCGGCGTTGACGACGACAAAAAGGTGATCGCCGCGATTGGTGATCATCAGATCGTCGAGAATGCCACCATTTTCGTCGGTGAAGAAACCGTAGCGCTGGCGACCTTGCTTGAGGCCGAGAATGTCAACCGGCACCAGCTTTTCGAGCGCGAGTGCGGCATCTTCATTGTTGCCGGACTTCGCTTTCAGGATGACCTGGCCCATGTGGGAAACATCGAAAAGACCGGCGGAGGTGCGGGTCTGGAGATGTTCCTTCAGAACGCCGGCCGGATATTGCACGGGCATGTCGTAACCGGCAAAGGGCACCATGCGGGCGCCAAGCGATAGGTGCAGGGAGTGGAGCGGCGTGGTTTTCAGCGCGGCGGTATCGTCCAAGGACGCCTCCAGGGTTGCGCGAGATATCGCGCGGGCTCAGGTCATGGCGCAATGCGCCGGGTTCAAGAGCCCCCTCTGTCCTTGTCGCCTGAGATTGTTATCCCTTCGGCGAGCCGTCCTGTTTAAAGGTGGCTTCTCTCCAGAGTTCCGTCGTCACCGCTGGTCCTTTTGCCTGAGAGTTTCCGGGGCGGTTGCTCCTTCGGCACCGCATTGAAGCGGTTTCTCCCAACGGTGATGCGCGCTCATTATCTTCGAAGCCCCGCTATTGGCAAGGACCAAATGACGCATCTGAACAGATTCTTGCTCCATCTGCGCCATCATCGTTCACCGGGTACCCATATCACGTGGACCGGCTGGATTTTTGTGGGGCGCACGGGAATGAGGATGCAAGATGCACTCAGTCAGTTTTCTTCTCCGGCAAGCCCTTGCGTTTCGTTGATGCGAAATCCTCAAGTTCCTTTTCTGTCATAGACTTCTCCATGCTTTTTGAAGCACCTTGTAAACTGGATTTTTTGACCTCGCCGCGTTTTGCGGCAAGGGCTGCGCCCGCCGCTTTCTGCTGGGCTTTCGATTTGGCTGGCATGTCTGCCTCCTTCAAAACGATGGTTACAGCAGGAAAATGCCGCCTTGCGTCCATTGTTCCGCTGCAAGGATCAAGCCTGCGGCAAAATTCCCCTTTGAAATCGGCAGGAAAGCGGGATATCGCATGGTGTCATGGACGCAAATCGAAAACGACGACTGACGGGGATGGAGAAGATGCTTCGCATTTTCTGCGCGACCCTGATGTTGTCGCTCGGTTTTGCCCACAAGTCCGCGCTTGCCGCCAACCCCGAGGTTGTCCTCGACGAGAGCTACAGGCTGCCGGACGGCACGTTTGCCGGGATTTGCCTTGGTCATTCGGGTGAAGCGAATGCCTCCCACGCCAAGGGCGGCCCAGCCCATTCGGGCGACGCCATCCTCTTCTGTGAGGCCTGCCTGCTCGCATCGTCCATTCTTCTGCCGATGCCCGACACGAAAGGGTGGCTGAGGACCGAATTCGCCTGGCTCGATAACCGCCTGCCTGCCGAATGGAGCTTCCGTTCCGTCCTGACAATCCGGAAACCGGCCGCCCGCGGCCCGCCGTCGCTGTCCGCCTGATTTTCACATATGGGATCATCGCCGCCTGCCAGCGGCACTGCGCGGCTGCGACACCCCAAGGGGCGCAGTCGCAGGGACAAGCAAATGAAAACCACCAAGATCATCACCTGCACTCTCTTCGCCGCGTCGGTTTCGACCGCGCCGGCCTTTGCCCACGCCACGTTTGTAGACGGTTCGGCCGAGCAGGACAGCACCATCGTCGCCGCGCTTCAGGTGCCGCACGGCTGCGATGGCGGACTTGCCACGACGGAAGTACAGATTAAGCTGCCGGAAGGCTTCATTTCCGCCAAGCCGCAGCCCAAAGCCGGCTGGGAATTGGAAATCATCAAGGGCGACTATCAGAAGACCTACAAGAACCACGGCAAGGACATCAAAGGCGGGGCCGTGGAGATTCGCTGGAAGGGTGGCAACCTGCCGGATGAGTTCTACGATACCTTTGCCGTGCAGGGTAAAATCTCCGGCATCGAAGCCGGGCAGGATCTGCCCTTCAAGGTAACGCAGCTTTGCGGCGACAAAGGCAAGGTATCCTGGGATGAGGTCGCAGCCGCTGGCGTCGATCCGCATTCGCTGAAAAGCCCGGCGCCGACCATCAAGGTCACTGCCAAGACGCATGCGGGCGGACACGATCATTCCAGCATGAACATGGATATGGATGTCGTGAAGGCCGGCAGCCTCGAAGTATCCGATGGTGCAACCAAGGCCATGCTGCCGGGTCAGCCCGTCGGCGGCGGTTACGTGACGATCAAGAACACCGGCGATCGCGACGACAAGCTCGTCGGCATCGAATCCGCCGCCGCTGGCCGTTCTGAAATCCACGAGATGGCCATGGTCAACGACGTCATGAAAATGCGCAAGCTGGATGAGGGTATCGTCATTCCCGCCGGCCAGACGGTGGAACTGAAGCCAGGCGGTCTGCACATGATGTTCTTCTATGTGAGGAAGCCTTTTGCCGAAGGTGACAAGGTACCGGTGACGCTGATCTTCGAGAAGGCCGGCAAGGTCGAGATCGTGCTGTCGGCGGGCGCAGCCAAGGGTGGCGACGCCAAAAGCGAGCACCAGCACAACTGATCATGAAGAGAGGCTGCCGGAACGCAATAACCATCCGGCAGCCCCAGTTTTTCGGCCATTCTTATTTTGTAACGGTTAGCCTGGCCTGCATGCCTGCTTCGTAGTGACCCTTGATGTTGCAGAAGAGAAGGTAGGCGCCGGGCGTCAGCTTCGCCTTCAGCTGCCCGTCGCCGCCGGGTTTCAGGTCGGCCACTTCGCCTAGGCTCTTCAACTGCTTTTCATCGACGCGATGTTTGGCCGTGTTGAGTGGGATTTTTTGATCGGCTGACTTCAGCTTTACGAGGATCATCTCGTGCTGTTCGCTCATCGCGTCGTTATGCACCTGAAATACCGCGTCCCCAGCCTTGACCGTCGTCTGGTCCAAGGTGAGCGTCATGGGCCCTCCACCTTCACCGCCTTCGGTAACTTTGATGGTTGTAGCAGCAAAAGCCGGCCCAGAGACTGTCAGCATTGCTGCAAAGATGGTCGCGTAGCGGATCAATGATGTCATGACGTTCCTCCATTTGATGTCGGAGGACTAGGAAATTTAACTGACAGCAACCTGAAGACGTGAAATCAAACTGACATATATAATAAAATGGATGCGAAAATTTTTATAAACATATGATATTTAGAGAACTTTATTTACTTCATTATCTTCATATGCCTTTTGGGCCTGTTCCAGTGTCGCCTGTTGCTCCTGACGCTGGCTGGCAACGGTCAGGAAATAAAGTGTCAGGGCAGGCGGCTTGATGACGGTCATCAAGCCGCGCAGCTGGAAGTCATCCCCACCTTCGGCCTTGCGCGCCAATTCGTGAATGGCCTCTTCCACTTCGCTTTTGCGCGGAACGCGCTGCGATGGCTTCACGGCCTCCAGCGCATAGGCTGCCGTATTTGCGGAAACAGAAAGAACCTGTGTCATCCAACCCCCGGCGATCGTGCCGATCCTTAAAAACCCGACAGTAACAGCCGCTTCTTGTTGGAAGGCTAAATCGCGACGCTGCAATTTAATCGTATTTTAATGGACGACAACGTCTGCCAATGGGCTTTCACCCGCTGGGCCCTTGGTCTAGAAATGCCTTGGACTTCACGAGGTCCGGCAATTTCCGGAGATATCATTCCCATGATCAATATCGCTCTTGTCGCGACAGGCGGCGCCCTCGGTTCCGTGTTCCGTTATCTGGTCGGCGTCTGGAGCATGCGGCTGGCCGGGCCGAATTTCCCCTGGGGAACGCTCGCGGTTAATATCGTCGGGTCTTTCCTGATCGGTCTGCTGGTCGAACTGGTGGCGCGGCGGCTCGACGCGTCGATGGAAATGCGCCTGTTTCTCGTCACCGGCGTGCTTGGCGGCTTCACGACATTCTCGTCCTTCTCGCTGGATGCGGTTTCGCTTTTCGAGCGTGGTGCGATCGGCCTTTCGGCCTTTTACATCCTTGCAAGCCTCGTGGTTTCCATTGCCGCGGTTTTTGCCGGGCTGGCCTTGGGCCGCAACTTGTTCTAAAGGCTTGAACCAAACGGCGCGCCGACGAACAGAGCGCGCGATCAAGACAGAAAGACTGGAAATTTCATGGCAGGTATCGAGCATATCAAGGTCGAGGCCGACGAGGCCGGTATGCGCCTCGATCGCTGGTTCAAGATTCACTATCCGGGTCTCGGTTTCGGGCAGTTGCAGAAGCTGCTGCGCTCAGGCCAGGTACGTGTGGACGGCGGCCGGGTGAAGACGGATGCGCGGGTACAGCCGGGGCAGGTGGTGCGCGTGCCACCGGTCGATTCCGATATGAAGACCAAGACCGGTCCTATCGGTTCGAAAGACCTCAAACATTCGGAGGATGCCGAACTTCTGGCGCGCATGTTGCTGCATGAAGACGACAAGGTCTTCGTTTTCAACAAGCCGGCCGGCATTGCCGTGCAGGGTGGTTCAGGCGTCAACCGTCATATTGACGGTCTTCTGGAGGCATGGACAAGCCCGAAGGGCGAAAAACCGCGTCTGGTGCACCGTCTGGACCGTGACACATCGGGCGTGCTTGTGGTTGCCCGCACGAGAGGTGCTGCGCAGAAACTGACGGCTGCCTTCCGCGAGCGCGATACAAAAAAGACCTACTGGGCGCTGGTCAAAGGCGTGCCGCGCAAACATCAGGAAAAGATTTCCACCTGGCTCGTCAAGGAACAGACCATGGATGGCGATCGCATGCGCATCGCCAAGCACGGCGAGGAGGGGGCCGATCACGCCATTTCCTATTACCGCGTCATCGATACCGCCGCGCAGAACCTCGCCTGGCTGGAGATGGAGCCCTATACCGGGCGTACCCACCAGCTGCGCGTCCATGCGCTGCATATGGGCCACCCGATCATCGGCGATCCCAAATATTATATCGACGATCTGAACTGGGATTTCCCGGGCGGTATTCAGAAGCGCCTGCATCTGCATGCCCGCCACATCGACATACCGCACCCATCCGGCGGCCGGCTTCGTGTCAGCGCACCTTTGCCGCCGCATATGGTGCAAACCTGGAACCTTCTCGGCCTCGACGTAGCCGATGGCGATAGGGAAGACTGATAGCAGATGAAACTCGTCCTTTTCGATTGCGACGGTACTCTGGTGGACAGCGCCGGCCTGATCCATGCGGTCATGTCCGAAACCTTTGCCGATTTTGGAAAGCCGAGGCCTGATATTTCACAGACCAAGGCGATCATCGGACTGACGCTGGATATCGCCATCGCCCGAATGCTTGGCAAGACACATGTGGATGACGAGGCGCTGGCGATGACGCAGCGTTACAGGGAGGTCTATCATCCTCTACGAGAACGTCCCGAGATGACGACGCCGCTCTTTGACGGCATCGCACCGCTGATCGATACGCTGTCGAAACGGGATGACGTGCTGATCGGCGCTGTCACCGGCAAGGGCCGTCGTGGGCTCACTCAAATTCTCAAAACCCATGGGTTAATCGACCATTTCACCGTTTCGCGCACGGCGGATGATTGCCCCTCCAAGCCGCACCCCGCCATGGTGACGGAATGCTGCCACGAAACCGGCATGGTTCCAGCCGATACTATCGTCATCGGTGACGCGATCTATGACATGCAGATGGCGAAAGCGGCTGGCGCAAAGGCCATCGGCGTTTCCTGGGGCTATGCCTCGGTCGAGAACCTCTGGGATGCGGGCGCCGACGCAGTCGTCAACCATCCGAACGAAATTCCGGCCCATCTTCCGGCCGACATTACTGAATGACCTTTTCTACCTGACTGACGAGGATGTGCCATGCGTGATCTCCTGAACGACCTTTCGGAGGGCCTCAGCCACCCCGACCCGATCCTGCGCGCGCAGATCCAGATGCAGAAACCTTTGCCGAAGCGGTTCTATAAGGATGTGACCGTTGCTGACGTGGAAGAGGGCGGCTTCACCATCCTCCTCGATGGCAAGCCGCTGCGCACCCCCGCCAAAAAGCCGCTGATCGTTCCGACGAAGGCGCTTGCCGACCTGCTTCGTGACGAATGGGATGCGCAGAAGGAAGTGGTGAACCCGGTCGTCATGCCCGTATCTCGGCATGTGAATACCGCCATCGATGGTATTGCCAGTGACACGCAGGCGGTTTTCGAGGACATACTGCGTTTCTCTTCCTCCGATCTCCTCTGCTATCGCGCTGGCGATCCGGAAGCGCTGGTGGCGCGGCAGACGGACCATTGGGATCCTGTTCTTGACTGGGCGGCCAATGTACTCGGCGCGCGCTTCATTCTCGTCGAAGGCGTGATGCATCAGGAGCAGCCGCGCGAAGCCATCGCGGCTTTCGCGGTGACACTGAAGAAATACGATACGGCGATTGCGCTTGCCGCGCTGCACACCATGACGTCTCTCACCGGCTCCGCCATTCTGGCGCTGGCATTGGCGGAAGGCGAACTGACGCTGGAAGAAGCCTGGGCGCTCGCCCATCTGGACGAGGACTGGACCGCCGAGCAATGGGGCGAGGACGAGGAGGCGCTGGAGCGCCGCGCCGTCAGGCTCATCGACATGCGTGCCGCCCTCAACGTGCTGGATTCGCTGAAGAGCGCCTCTTAACGCTTTTCTAACCCTGATCGTCGAACATGCGGTTACCTCACGTAAGGGGAGCCGCTGATCATGACCACCAAAATAAAACGCCTTGGCATTCTTGTGCTGGGGTGTTTCGTGCTCATGTCTTTCAGGCTGGAACCCGAAGCGACAAATAGCGACCGGCTGCTTTACGATGTGCGCGGCGCATTTGTCGCCGCACGCCCGGATGTCGCGCCGGCGCTGATGCAATCCATCCATGCGCAGGTTCAGAATGCGATCAAGACCACGGCTCGTGGAGAAATTCGGCCGCGCGTGGTGCTGACCATCCGTCTTGCATCCGTTACTCGCGCACCATTCATGTTCGGGGAGCGGGCTTCAGCCAAGGTGATCGTCCGCGCCGCGGCCGTTTCCACGGGCGAGGTCATCGCCGAGGCCAAATTCACTGCCACTGTTGTCAGCTTCGACAATCAGGCCATTGAGCAGGAACTTGCCTATGGCGTCGCTGAGCGGGTGATCCGCGAATTCCGGCTGAACCGGCCCGGCCCGACGACGCTGGCGACGGCTCTGTTTCCATAAACAGCAGGAAATGCGAGAGGGCGACACCGCTCGTCCCCATCTGTTCTGAAATCTCACGCTCTGACAATAGCATCTCGATGCCGTCGATTTTACATACATTGCGTATCCTAATTGACATACGCTGCGTACGTCACTATCTCGCATACGTAACGTATGTGAGGTGACGTTAGAAGCCCCGACAGCAACGCTTCGCTCGTCCACTTTCACTCAGCCAAAAAGAGAGATGTCAAATGACTGCACGCGAAGCAATTTTCCCTGCCAACAGGCACGCGCTTTACGAAGAACACGGCTATTCTGCCGCCATTCGATCCGGTGATCTCCTTTTCGTTTCCGGCCAGGTCGGCAGCCGAGCCGACGGAACGCCTGAACCCGATTTTGAAAAACAGGTCCGGCTGGCTTTCGAAAATCTCAAGGCGACACTCGCAGCGGCGGGGTGCACCTTTGACGATATCGTCGATGTAACGACATTCCACACAGACCCGGAAAACCAGTTCGGGACGATCATGACTGTCAAACAGGAGATTTTCAGCAAATCGCCTTATCCGAACTGGACAGCCATAGGTGTCAACTGGCTCGCCGGCTTCGATTTCGAGATCAAGGTCATCGCCCGCATCCCGTAATAGGGGATCAAGACGGAAACGGCGGCGCTTATCGGGCGCCGCCAGGCCGCCTCTCGAACCTTAGCCAAGCCGCTCCGCATGCCACTTCAAATGGTCATCCATGAAGGTGGAGATGAAATAATAGGAGTGGTCATAACGATCGTGCATGCGCAGCGTCAGGCCGATATCCGTGCCCTTGATCGCTTCTTCGAACAGCCAGGGACGCAGGCCTTTTTCCAGGAAGCTGTCGGCCTTGCCCTGATCGATCAGGAACTCGGGAAACCGTGCACCGTCCTCGACCAGCGAGCAGGCGTCATATTGACGCCATGCGGCTCGGTCCGAGCCAAGATATTTTTCCAGCGCCGGTTCCGACCAGTCTGCGGAGGAGGGGGCCACGATCGGCGCAAAGGCGGAGCAGCTCTTGAAGCGCTCGGGGTTTTTCAGCGCGATGGTCATCGCACCATGGCCACCCATCGAATGGCCGAAAATGGCCTGGCGGCTCATATCCGCGCGGAAATGCTGGCCGATGAGGGAGGGCAGTTCTTCCGCTATGTAACTATACATCTGGTAGTGCTCGGACCACGGCTCCTGCGTGGCGTCGAGATAAAAACCGGCGCCTTTGCCCATCTGCCAGTTGGTCAGCTCATCCGGCACGTCATTGCCGCGCGGGCTTGTATCCGGGCAGACGATGATAAGCCCGAGTTCGGACGCCATGCGGCGATATTCGCCCTTTTCCATGACATTGGCGTGTGTGCAGGTGAGGCCTGAGAGATACCAGACAACCGGGCAGGGCTCATGAATCGCCTTCGGCGGCACATAGACCGCAAAGGTCATCTCGCTTTTGAGCGTCTCGGATTGGTGCGAAAATACGCCCTGCATCCCGCCAAAGGCCGTATTTTGCGAAATGATATTCATGAGGCCATTCCTTTAGGAAAAATTCGGGTTCAGCCCGCAAGCGAGACCGCAGCATTGACCGCCGCTGCGACCAGAACCGTGTTGAAGAAAAAAGAAACGATGGAGTGCAGCAGCGTCACTTTGCGCATGGCGGTGGTGGTTACCCCCACATCCGAGGTCTGCGCGGTCATGCCGATCACCACGGCGAAATAGAGGAAGTCGTAGCCGCAGGGGTCCTTCGTCGCCGGAAAATCCATGCCGCCACGATGCTGGCGCTTGCCATCCACCGAGGTCGGCCGCCAGTAAAGATGGGCGTAGTGCAGGGCGGTCATGGTGTGGATTGTCAGCCAGCCAAAGATCACCGAGCCAAAGGCGATGAGCAGCGTCCAGACCGTTTCACCCGAGTGATTGAGCGCCTGAAACAGCGACACCACGGCAACACCCACCGCAAGCAGCGTTACGGCGATGATGGCGATCGCTGGCAGATCATCGCTGTCGGCATGGGCCTTCAGCTGCTGCGCCGTCAGATACGGCAGGCGAAAGGCAACCAGCGTCAGATAGGTGAGGAAAAACAGGACTGCGGCGATCTCTATGGCAAGGGAAGGCGCAAATGCCAGCGCAAGGCCAAGGCTGAACGCCCAGACGATAAACGCGATGACGAAAGGCCGATGACGGCGATAGAGATTGCTCTTGGGATTAACAGGGTTTTTGGCTGGGTTCTTAGGACTGGCGGGGGTCATGGACGACACCTTTCTGTTTGCAGCGTCATTTTTTGACACGGCGGCAGAAACGGTCAAGCGTCTCCAGAAAGGCCGAGCGGTCGCGCGGCGAAAAGGCCGCGTTATACCCCTTGCTTTCCCCGGTTTCACGCAGATGCGCACCAAGATCACGCATTGCCGTCGCCATGCCGATATTCGAAGGATCGAAAACGCGCCCTGTCGGTCCCGTTACCAGAGCACCCTTGGCGACGCAGCGTCCGGCCAGCGGCACATCGGCGGTGATGACGATATCGTTTTCGCCGGCATGTTCGGCAATCCAGTCGTCCGCCGCGTCGAAACCCGCAGATACGATGACGTTCTTCACCATCGGATCGCGCGAAGGGCGCAGACCGGAATTGGCGACAAAGGTCACTTCAAGCCCATGCCGCTCCGCCACCTTGAGGATTTCCGGCTTCACGGGGCAGGCATCGGCATCGACATAGATTTGCGGGTTTTGCGTCATGGGCACTCTTTTGGGATAATTCCTGCCACGCTTCTAAGCGCAAATGCTGCAATTACCAAGCCCATCAAGGGCTGAAATAGCGGCTCGATGTCGTGTGGGAGAACGCTTGCGACGATCACAAAAACCACGTATGTTCCCTTTATGTTCTTGATGGTGGAGGGTTCAATGTTGGAAGAGTTTATCGTGCAAGCCAAGTCCACGACATATGTCGGCGGCGGCGATAAATCTGCGACCCCCACGCGTCAGGGATCGCACGATCTCGGTTATCGGAACGGAGACTGGCACTATATCGACAGCTATTTCGGAGGAACCGATTTTATCGGCCAGGAGGTCGTCTGGCATCAGGGAACGGCGGTATGGGCGATGAGTTATTACGGCCGTATTCTCAGGCCCGATATGATCGACGGCGTAACGGCTGTCAGGGTCATTCAGCACTCGCTTTCCACGCTCTATCGGGAAGGCCGCTTTCTCGGTGGCTTCACCCATCTGGTGGAAAATCTGGTCTATGTCGATACGAATGCGGGTGAGTTCGGGTCCTTCACCGGCGTCGAGCGCATTTACCGGGGACATGTCGAGACGTACCGGCTTGACTATCATGGCGGCATCATAAAGCCATGAGACGCGCCATGGCTGGGGCGATGACGGTTTCACCGCCCCATCACAGGTCTCAGATCAGCCGGGTTGCTTCGTCTTGCGAAGATAGGGAAGAACCGTGTCGTAGGAGCCGAAACGGGCAATCGCGTCTTCGTTGGAGACGGCGGCGGTGATGATGACATCCTCGCCCTGCTTCCAGTTAGCCGGTGTTGCCACCTGGTGTTTGGAGGTGAGCTGAATGGAATCAATGGCGCGGAGAATTTCCTCGAAATTGCGGCCGGTGGTCATCGGGTAGGTGAGGACCAGCTTGATCTTCTTGTCGGGCCCGATGACGAAGACGGAGCGCACGGTGGCGTTGTCCGCAGGCGTGCGGCCCTCCGAACTGTCACCAGCGCCAGCCGGTAGCATGTCATAGAGCTTCGCCACCTTCAGGTCCTTGTCGCCGATCAGCGGATAATCGACATTAAAACCGGTCGCGGTGCGGATATCGTTCTTCCATTTTTCGTGGCTCTCGACCGGATCGACAGAAATGCCGATGATCTTGACGCCACGTTTTTCAAATTCCGGCTGCAGGCCGCCCATGGCGCCCAGTTCCGTCGTGCACACGGGCGTGAAGTTTTTCGGATGGAAAACAGGACCGCCCAGCCATCGCCGATCCAGTCGTGAAAATGTACCGGGCCATGGGTGGTCTCAGCGGTGAAGTCGGGGGCAATATCGTTGATACGCAGGCTCATATCGTGCTTTCTCCCTGATGATTTGAACTTAAAATCTGATGGTTGTCGGCAATTTCTGTCCAGCGCAGGAGCTTAGGGGTTTTCCCCGGAATGGCCAGAGCTTTTCGCGACCTGTCGATGACGAAGGAGGCGAGGGCCTGCACGCGCAGACCCCCGCCTGGTCTTAGAGGCCAGTCATCGCCGGTTTCCAGAACCGCTCCGGATCTAGGCCGTCGCAGCTCTCGATCACGATCCGCGCGCCGTTCCTGAGACGCCGCCGCAAAAGGTCGGATTGCGCCCGTATCTGGCCGTCATCGTGAAGCTTCTGCAGCATCGAGCGTGAGAGCCTCAGTTCGGAGGCCAGCAGCCGGTCGAGGCGTATGCAGGCCGGAAACGGAACGGCGAGAACGATCTCGACCGCAGTCCAGTCGGGAGGTTCGTCCCGTATCTTTTTCTCGATATCAAACTCCGCAAACTCGTCGATACGCTGCGACTTGCGCCTCAACGCCTCGAGGTTAAAGGTTTCGGCTCTTATCCATTCTGGATCGTTGGACTGCAGCGACTCCAGAGCGGCAGGGCTTATATCGCGAACATTCTGCCGCTCGAAGATTGGCCGGTTCCAGCTTTTGTCGCAGATCAGGCATCTGTAGATGAGCCAGGCATCGAGTTTGCGGCCATTGGCGTTGAGACGGATCTTGCCGCTGGCCTGAAATGCCCTCAGTTCACCGCATCCGTTGCAGGCAAGCCAGGGCTGGGGCGCCGTTCGTGGCGTAATGGTCCATTGGACCCGAAGGAGATTGCACATGGTGTCTTGGTCTTCCGTTTGGAAGTCCACCAAGATGGTGCAGGAGAAAACCCTTACGGGTACGGCGTGGCGATGTCCTGGGGGGCGAAGAGCTGAGACAGCAGGGCTGTGCAAGGCACATTTTAACAATGCCAGACCGGTCTCTTGCCACCACCCGATGAACATGATCATACGCCGACAGCCTGTGGCTATCTGCAATACGGGTGAAACTGGATTGAGACCGGTATTTACTTAGGCAAAGTCTACCTCGATGCGCCACTGCTCTTTGTGGGCGACGATAACAAATAATGCTCGCGAAAGGAATCTTTCTTCGCATTTTGCAAACCGAACGATTGGCGTCTAATGCCGCCATAGCTTGATGGCGTGACCGCCGGAGAAATATGCTAATTTGTAGATCGTCTCGTGACTGACGGAGATCACATGACATTCCAGGCGCATGCGGATTGCAATTTTCTCTGGCGAACAGCCGTGCATGATGTGGAAAGACACGTTTCTTGCGTTCTCTTCGAGAAATCCAGATGCCTGCCTCGGTCATCCACTGGCGCAGCGTTTCCTTGCCGATCGCCAGTTGGTGCCGCTCAATAAGCTTCTCACGAGCCAAGGTTGGACCGAAATCGGCATACCGTTCTCTGACCAGATCGAGAACGGCGTTGCGAAGATCCTCGCTGTGACGCCGGTTGCTTGGTTGTTGGCGTTTCTTCGATACCAGCCCAGGTGTGCCATCGGTCTCATACGCTTTTAACAGCCGGTGCATCTGGCTTCGGCTGATGCCGAGGACGCCGGCGCCCTGGACGACATTCAGGCGCCGATCGTGAATCTTCTGGATGACCTCGAGGCGATGCAATTCTTTCTGCGACATGGTGATCAAAAAGGACATGGCAACTCCGAACGCTCCTGACCGCAGTCAGGCTGAGCATCGTCGCATCCTTGCTCCCAACGTTGACATTGACCAGCGTCGTCGTGCGAGGAGAGTGTCGCATTTCTATCCGGCCCAACTGTCGCATTACTAAATGGGCGTGGAGAAGCTACCCCAAGTGCAACGTGCCGGTTTTCAGGGTAGGGGATCAGGCTTCCTCCTGCAAATGCGCCATGAATGCTTCGGCTGGTGTCCGGTATCCAAGGCACTTTCTGGGTTGGTCGTTGAGGATGCGTGCGACCTGGTTCAACGTTGCTTGCGACATCTGGCTGAGGTCGGTGTTCGGCGGTAAAAAGCGGCGGATGCGCTTGTTAGCGTTTTCGACGGCGCCTTTCTGCCAGGGCGCGCTTGGATCGCAGAACCAGCTCCGCGCGCCGATACCGTCTTCCAAAGCCCGGAATGCCGCGAACTCTGTGCCGCGATCAAACGTGAAGCTCTGTCGTGCGAAGGCGGGCAGGCGGGAGAATGCCCGCACGATCTTGTCCATGATCGGTCGCGAATGCCGGCTCGGGTTTTTGATGAGAACGGTATAGCGGCTCTTGCGCTCGACGAGGGACGT
>JAEXMK010000026.1 GCA_023444445.1 Pseudomonadota bacterium
CTCTAACGTTGCGAATGAGCGAGCGTTAGCTCCCAGCTGATCTCCCCCCTTGTGGGGGAGATGCCCGGCAGGGCAGAGGGGGGTAAAGCCCCACGCCCGATCTGTCTATTATGCTCCAAAACCCCAACAGCTTCATCCCGCCGGCACTGCCGAACGGGGGGATGGTTATCGTGCGTCGGGCGATTGCCCGGCTGCGCCCTGGTTGGGTTTGGTGTGGGTCGGATGCGTTGCGCAGCCGGGTCTTTCACCGTGCCGTATATCGCAAGGGCCGTGCACGGCGCGTTGCGAAATGGTCCCTTCCACGAACGTTGCCAGCGTTCCACCACCAGGACCGTCCTTCGGTTTCCGCCACGTCTGGCTTCCACCCGGCAGGACTGGTGAAAGGATAACAAGGCCGGTGACCCCGGGGAAAAGCGGGGAAGAAATTTTTGCGTCAGTCGTCTTTCCGGGTGACGTGGCGGTGGATTGCGGCGATGTCCTGGCGCAGTGCCGCCAGTTCGGCGAGCACTTTGACATCGATCTTTTCGTGCAGCGAAAGAACCTCGAGCTCGGCCTTGAGGTTCACCTCATAATCCTTGGTGGCTTCGAAACGGTCGCGGGCCGCCTGGCGGTTCTGCGACATCATGATGATCGGCGCCTGGATGGCGGCCAGCATGGAGAGCAGCAGGTTGAGGAAAATGAACGGATAGGGGTCGAAGGCGCGGGTGGTCAGAACGATTGTGTTGATGATGGCCCAGAAGATCAGGAAAAAGCAGAAGCTGAGGATGAACCCCCAGGAACCGCCGATCTTGGCGATATTATCCGCCAGCCTGTCACCGACACTGGCGCCGGCGGAAAATTCCGCATTGGTGTCGCTCGAAACCAGCTTTTTCTGGTGCGACAGTTCCAGGATACGCCGCTCCACCTCGCCGATTTCGCGGGAGGAACGTTTGAAATGCGACGTGATGTAGTCGGAGGTATCTGACACGGTGTGTCTCCGGTTCTGATGAGGTGCCTGTGCGTTTCCCGAGATAAACCCGCATGGCGGCGGAATTCAAACATTTTCCGTCACCGTGCGGTTCAGGCGTCTCCATCAGGCCGTCACACGGCCGGCGTACCCTCATGCAGCCAGTTGAAGCCGGGGAAGAAACGCTCGCGGCCATATTGTGCGCCGAACATCATGTCGAATTGCAGCAGCCGGTAATCGCGCACCACGTCTGGAACGGCGTTCGGTGCGATCGACCAGTCGGGCAGGGCCTTGCCATCGGTTGCCACCAGCATGTGCCGGTCGATGACGGAGAAGGCCTGCTGAACCTCCCCAAGCGTGCCGGTGTAGAAGGGATCGGAGAAACCTGCGGTCTTCAGCACGTGATAGGGCAGAAGCGCCGGGCTGATGGTGCCGATATTCTTGCGCACGCCCTTCTTCGACGACCAGACGACGAGCGGCGTCTCGTGTTCCTTCTTCATTACTTCCAGAGGCGCGCGGCGGCTGGCGACCATGCCCGGCATGTAACCGCTTTCCACAAAGGCCTGGCCAAGCGGCGGCAGGTGGTCACCGAAAAGGACGATGATGGTTTCGCGGTCGCGCTTCTTTGCCCAGCGCATCAGCTTCAGCAGCGCTTCATCGGCTTCCACGACACCCTGCGAATAGGTGGCGAGCGCCTCCGAAGCCGAGGTGGAAAGACCACCTGTTACACCGATGGTGTTTTCAGCATAACGGTTCGTTTCGTAAGGGCCATGTCCCTGCAGGGTGACGGCAAAAAGGAAGAGCGGGTTCTTTGCCGTATCCGTGGTCGCCATGATTTCGTCCATCAGCGCGTCGTCGGAGGCGAAGTTGCCGCGTTTTTCCATGGCCGGCAGCGTCTCTTCGGAGCGGAATTCCTCAAAGCCGAAGTTTTTGTAGACCTGCTTGCGGTTCCAGAACCATTCCTGGAACGGATGCATGGCAATGGCGGAATAACCTTCGCCACGGAAGAAGCTGGCAAGTGAAGGCACCGGACGGCGGATATATTGCTGATAGGGAATGCTGCCATAGGGCAGGAAGGCGTTGGAAAAACCGGTCAGCGCCTCAAATTCCACATTGGCCGTCATGCCGCCGAACTCGGGGGAAAACACATTGCCGGACTGCTTGGCGCGGATCGTCGGCATGGGGTCGGCCGACAGCTCGACGTTTTCAAGCCGGGTCGGATCCCACAGCGATTCGCTCATCAGCATGATGATATCGGGGTAATCGCCCTTATTGGCGGCAAAGGAGGCGGGTTTCGAGGTGAGATCGGCGATGCTGCTATCGCCGTAACCCTCGGGCGCCGAGACATTGGCCATGGGAATGTTGAAGGCGAAGGCCATCAGGAAACCGTTATGGCGGTAATTTTCCTGCTGGTCCCACATCATGGGAATGATGTTGAGGCGATCACGCACCCAGGAATAATGCGAATAGTCCATCAGCGAGGCGAGACCGGCAAGAAGCGGCAGCGTGAGCATGAGACCCGCGGCGCGCTCGCGCCAGCTCAAGCCCGGCGAATGGCGGCGCGCCAGCAGCCAGAGCGCCACAAGGGCGGCGATGGCGCCGCAGAGGCCGAGACCCACAAGCGCAGCCGTCAATGGTTGCGCCTTCAGCATGGTGGGAGAAGCTCGAGAATCTGGCGGCCGAACAGCAGATCGGAAGGGTAAAGCGGATCGGAGAGATAGGTCTGTTTTTGCGCAGAAATAAGCCCCGCCAGCGCACACAGCGGCGCAATTGCGATCAGCGACAGGTACCGTCGGCCAAGCATGGCATCCAGCGCCACGAGAAGGGCGAGCATGGCCGCGATGGTGGTCACGCCCGGGCGAGCGGGGGAGGTGAGGAAGGCGCCCACATCATGGAGCGAACCACGGGCGATCCATTCCAGCGAAACGACGAGCACGATGGACGCGAGCGTGAGATTGGCAAGCGTATGGGCCGTGCCCGAAAGCTTCGAAAGGCCCCTTTTTGCTACAGGCGAAAAGACAAAACCAGCCTTTTCGGAAGCCGTTGTTTTTGGCGCCGAATGTTTCAAACCCATACTCCGGTATTTCAGGCGGCAGCGCCGATCCGGGGAGGTGAATCGGGTGTCGCAAAAGTGTCATGTAACTGTCACATAAGCGCGATGAATGCGACATGAACTTCGCTGACTCTGGCGGGCGTGGTGATAACCTTCGTGTGAACGGGTATACCGGTCTTTGAGCCGCTGCGGTTGCAATTGCTGCGTTGCGGAGCGGCCACGGGCGCGGTATTGAATGGGCATGAGCGACAGACACGATATCAAGAACCATCTCCGGATTGCCGTCGGGCAGTTCAATCCGACTGTTGGCGACGTGGCGGGCAACCTCGCCAGGGCGCGTGAGGCGCGGGCCGATGCGGCGACGCAGGGCGCCGACCTGCTGCTTCTGACCGAACTGTTCATTTCAGGGTATCCGCCTGAGGATCTGGTGCTGAAGCCGGCTTTTCTGAAAGCATGCCTGAAAGCGGTGGAAGAACTGGCGGCAGAAACGGCCGATGGTGGGCCAGGTGTCGTCATTGGCTTTCCGCGCCAGGGCGAGACGGGCCTGCACAATTCGGTGGCGCTGCTGGATGGCGGCAAGATCATTGCGCTGCGCGACAAGATCGACCTGCCAAATTACGGCGAGTTCGACGAAAAACGTGTTTTCGCCGAAGGATCGATTTCCGGTCCCTATAATTTCCGTGGTGTGCGGATCGGCATTCCGATCTGCGAGGAAATCTGGAACGACATGGGCGTTTGCGAGACTCTGGCCGAAAGCGGGGCGGAAATCCTGCTGGTGCCGAATGGGTCGCCCTATTATCGCGGCAAACTGGATGTGCGCCATCAGGTGGCACTCCGGCAAGTCATCGAAAGCGGTCTTCCGCTGGTTTTCGCCAATCAGCTGGGTGGGCAGGACGAGCTGGTATTCGACGGTGCGAGTTTTGCCTTCAATGCGGACAAGACGCTCGCCTTCCAGATGAGCCAGTTCGAGGCCACGCTTGCCGTTACCGACTGGAAACGTACCGCGGACGGCTGGCGCTGCGAGAGCGGTCCCTTCTCCAAGATTCCCGAAGGCGAGGAGGCGGATTACCGCGCCTGCATGCTGGGCTTTCGCGACTATGTTAACAAGAACGGTTTCAAGAGCGTGGTTCTTGGCCTTTCCGGCGGTATCGATTCGGCGATCTGCGCTGCCCTTGCCGTCGATGCGCTGGGCGAGGAGCGGGTGCGCTGCATCATGCTGCCTTACCGCTATACCTCGGAAGAATCGCTGAAGGACGCCGCCGATTGCGCCAAGGCGCTCGGTTGCCGTTACGATATCGTGCCGATCGTCGAGCCGGTGGAAGGTTTCCTCTCCGCGCTGTCCGAACTTTTCGAGGGCACCGAAGAGGGCATCACCGAGGAAAACCTGCAGAGCCGCACGCGCGGCACCATTTTGATGGCCGTTTCGAACAAGTTCGGCTCAATGGTGGTGACGACGGGTAACAAGTCGGAAATGTCGGTGGGTTACGCGACGCTTTATGGCGACATGAATGGTGGTTTCAACCCCATCAAGGACCTCTACAAGATGCAGGTCTATGCCATTTCCGCCTGGCGCAACACCCATGTGCCGCCGGGCGCGCTGGGCCCTTCCGGCGAAGTGATCCCCGCTAACATCATCGCCAAGGCGCCATCGGCCGAATTGCGCCCCAACCAGACCGACCAGGATTCGCTGCCACCCTATCCGGTGCTGGACGATATTCTCGAATGCCTTGTCGAGAAGGAAATGTCGGTCGAGGAAATTCTGGCGCGCGGCCATGATTTGGCGACCGTGCATCGGGTGGAGCATCTGCTCTACCTCGCCGAATACAAGCGCCGGCAATCTGCTCCGGGTGTTAAGATCACCAAGAAGAATTTTGGGCGTGACCGGCGTTATCCGATCACCAACCGGTTCCGGGATCGGTGAATAAGGCGGTTTCCGGAAGGCGCGTTTGAGGCAGGTCCTGCGTCATCGAGGTTGATTGCCTGTGAGACGGTGCGGCATATTTCTTCTCCCCGCCGGGGAGAAGGTGGCCCGAAGGGTCGGATGAGGGGGCAAGCTTTCCGAATATATCGACCGTCGCCCCCTCATCCCGCCGCCGCGGACTTCTCCCCGGCGGGGAGAAGAAACAAGGCGCAAGCGCTCGATCCACAATGGGGCTAGATGAATGGCGCGGAAAACTCCGCGCCATTCGCTCGTTTTAAATAACCTGCCCTACATCGATACGATTGCCATCGGGGTCTTCAAACACAAAGGCCCTCAGACCATAATCCTTGTCCTGCAGCCTCTTGATAATGCGCAGCCCATGGCTTTCGCAAATCGCGTGCAGCGCATCGACATCGCTCACCATCATATGCGCCACGTTGAAGGGCGCTGCCTTATGGGCCGGCTGCAATGTCAGATGCAGCTCGGCATTGCCCTGTTTCAGGATCATGAAGCCGACGGGGTTGCCGTTTTCGAAGGTCTTTTCGAAACCGAGCACGCCCACATAAAAATCATGGGCCTTTTCGATGTTTTTGACAGGAAGCATTGCGGCGATCCGGCCGAACCGGATGCCGTGATCGGCGATGGTATTCATCGCGGAACCTCGGATCTGGGAGAAACGGGGGGGGTCACGGGCGGTGCCGTAACGCTGGCGTTTTTTCCGATTTGAATTTGCAGGACGGTGCCTGCGGCCATAGGATCATAATCACGGCGGTGGTTAAAGCAAACGGAATGTGCGCGCGTGCCAACGGTCCGAGCCAGACTTTTAAAGCCCGGGAGGCAGAATGCGCAGCTCCATCGAAATCTTCAACATCCGCACCCGCCAGATGCGGATTGTGTGGCAGACGCCTGACCTGTTTGAGGCACCGAACTGGTCGCCGGATGGCAAATATCTGCTGCTGAATAGCGAGGGTCTGCTTTATCGCCTGCCTCTTACCGGTGACGCGTCGCCGGAGAAGGTCGATACCGGCTTTGCCACGCTCTGCAACAATGACCACGGCATTTCGCCTGACGGTTCGCTTTATGCCATTTCCGACAAGGTGGAATTCGGCAAGAGCGCCATCTATCTCCTGTCCGCGGCAGGCGGCGCGCCGCAGCTGATGACGAAGAACCTTCCTTCCTACTGGCACGGCTGGTCGCCGGATGGGAAGAGCTTTGCCTATTGCGGCATTCGTGCTCAGGTTTTCGATATTTACTCCATGGACATAGACAGCGGCGTTGAGACACGCCTTACCCATGGTGAAGGCCGCAATGACGGGCCGGATTATTCGCCTGACGGTGCGTGGATCTATTTCAATTCCAGCCGTACCGGGTTGATGCAGATCTGGCGGGTGCGGGTGGATGGTTCCGCCGTCGAGCGTATAACCGACAGCCCCTATGGCGACTGGTTTCCGCACCCGTCTCCGAAGGGTGATAAGGTGGTATTCGTTTCTTATGACGCCGACGTCTTCGACCATCCGCGCGACCTTGATGTGCGGGTGCGGCTGATGGATATGGATAGCGGCAATGTCGAAACGCTTTTCGAGTTGTTTGGCGGGCAGGGCACGATGAACTCTCCCAACTGGTCACCTGATGGCGACGAGTTCGCTTATGTCAGATATTTCCCGGTGGAATGATGAAGGCAGGGTGTGGCAGGCCACATTGCCGCACCATCTGCACGCCACTTGTGTTCTCAAGCTTTTTTGCCCATAGCTTCACCCGTCAGGTGCCCGCCCTTTGGCGGGAGAATCGGGAATCCGGTGAAAAACCGGAACGTGCCCAACGCTGTGAGGCGGATGCTCTGTTTCTCATGCCACTGAAGCAATTCGGGAAGGCGAAACGGGGCGGATGAAGCTTAGTCAGAAGACCGGCCTGGCAGGATGGACCGAACCGCGCGGACGGCGGCAGGTCGCTGGAAAAGCGAGTCGTCGCTGCAAACCTCCCATGGTTTCGGCACCGGCTCGCCCGCATTGTTAGGGATAAACGATGCCGGCCGAACCGCCCGTCACCACGCCACCGGACGCTAACCCGCTAGATCACGCGCTTTCACCCGCCCGCCCGTTTTCCGCGGACGAGCGCGAAGCGATCTACCGCGCCATCGAGACGCGGCGTGATGTGCGCGACCAGTTCCTGCCAGAGCCGCTGCCGGATGATCTCGTCGAGCGCCTCCTGAAGGCGGCGCATGCCGCGCCTTCGGTCGGTTTCATGCAGCCGTGGAACTTCACCCTCGTGACCGATAGCGCCGTGCGTGGGGCTGCATGGGAAGCCTTCAGCCGCGCCAATGAAGAGGCGGCGGCGATGTTTGCGGGCGAGCAGCAGGCGCTTTATCGCAGCCTGAAGCTCGAAGGCATCCGCAAGGCGCCGCTCAGCATCTGCGTCACCTGCGATCCTACACGGGGTGGCAAGGTGGTGCTGGGCCGCACCCATAATCCACGCACGGATGTCTATTCCACCGTCTGCGCCATCCAGAACCTCTGGCTTGCGGCCCGCGCCGAAGGCGTCGGCGTTGGCTGGGTCAGCATTTTCCATGACAGCGATATCAGGGCCATTCTGGATATTCCCGATCATATCGAGATCGTCGCCTGGCTGTGCCTCGGTCGCGTCGATACGCTTTATACCGAACCGGAGCTGGCGGTGAAGGGCTGGCGGCAGCGCGTGCCGCTGGAGGAACTTGTGTTTCGTAACCGCTGGGGTGGGGTGTAGGCAGATAAAAGTTTTGCGAGGAAGCCGGAGCGTTGCCGCTTGTTTCTTCTCCCCGCCGGGGAGAAGGTGGCCCGAAGGGTTGGATGAGGGGTAACGGTAGAGATTTACGGAGAGCTTGCCCCCTCATCCCGCTGCCGCGGACTTCTCCCCGCCGGGGAGAGGAAATACGCCTCGCGCGCTCGCTCACGACGTAGTCACTGCTGCGGCTGTATACCTTTCAGCGCCGGATTCTTCAGGTCGATCTTGCCGGTCTGGTCCGGCAGGAATTTGGGCCCGATGACACGTACCTTGGTGTCGTTCGGGTCATAGTCGCGTTCGGGAACGGGTTGCTCCGGCGGCTTTGCGGCCTGCTGCTCGGCGGGCTTTGGGGCCTTGTCACCGTGCGGCGATGGAATGGTGGTGATGCTGGAATAGGGCTTCTCGGCTTCCGGCCGGGACGCCTGTTCCTGCTTTTGCATCTCCTCGTGATAGGCTGCCATGTTGCAGGCGCAGCCGGGCGCTTTCGTTGACGAATTGCGATACGCGAAGGCGGTCGGCAGGTCCTTGTAGGGTTTGCCGGTCTCAGCGGACACCATCTCTGCTGTTTCCTGATCCGTCATGGAGTGGAAATAGAGCTCCGTTTCGGTTCCCGGGCACATTTTCTGGCACTGTTCGGCCTGGGCGCGGAAATCGAGCGGCGAGGCGTTGGAGGCGATCGGGAAGAAAGAGCCGTCGCAGGTGCGCACGCAGAGTGTACGAAGCCCGCCCTCGGCGGAGGCGTTGGGGTAGGGCGAAAGTCCTGCCTGTCCCGGCTCAACGCCGCCCTGCCTGAAGGCATCGGGATAACGGGTCACGTTGGGAGCCTGGGGCGGTTGCGTGTCCGTTTCCGGCATCGTCGTGCAGCCATTGGCATCGAGGGCGGCGAGAATGCGCTGGCGCCTGATGTCGCCGTCGTCGCTCCTCGCCGCCGCCATGGCGTCGTCGCGATCGCGGATGATCGCGTCACGTTCGGCCTCGGCATCCACCAGCGCATCGCCGATCTCGGCGCAGAGCCCGGCATTGGGATTGCCATAAACGATGACGCTGCCTGATGAGCAGCCATAGCTGCGCATGTCGTTCCTGATCTTGCGGATGACAATGTTCTGGCGGGCGAGCGCATTGGCGTAACGACGCACCTCGGCCGTATTGCCGATAACGCGCGGCGGCTCGCGCAGCTGTTGATAAAGCGTATCGCAGACCTGATCCGCAAAAGCAGCGGCAGGAGCCATGAAAACAAGGGGAAGCAGGAGGCCGATGATGCGGCTGCGCCGGGTCAATTGTGCGATCCGTTTGATGTCCCCGGCCGGTGGCAGGGGTGTTATGCTTCGGGAAATCCGTGTTTCAGGAAGATAACATAAGCTGTTGCCGCAATGCGGCAACAGCATGTTCAAAACTGCGTTAACATCGAGGGCGGGTTGCTGTCGCAGCTATTCCGCTGAAACGAATTCGACCTTTATCCTGTCAGGATCTTCAACAAACAGCGCGTAATAATTTTCATCGCCATTCGCGAAGGGGTATCGGTCGTCATAGAGAAGCGACACATCGTTTTGGACGCAATGCATCTTGAGCTCGTCTACCACGCCGCGAGACGCGACCTGAAACGCGAGATGATTGAGCCCAACGCCGCAACGATGATACTCGCGTTCCCGATGCTTTTCCCCCACCTGTACGAAGGTCAGGTAGGCATCCTTGTCATTGGCAATGGTAAAGCCGCTTTCCCAACGGGAGGCTACATCGTAGCCAATCTTTTGCAGAATGCTTGACCAGAACTGAAACGATTTTTCGATATCTGAAACATATATCTCAATGTGGTCAAGCATATCTTTCGCCCATAAATAATAAAATAAAATATTAAATATAAAAATCTGTATTATTTTCTATACTTGCAACTAAAAAGCCGCACGTCAATGCGCGCGGCTTTCTGGATCGATTTAGCGGGGTGTTAGACCGAAGGGTGCGAGGCCTGCACCACGGCAAAGGCCGCCATGTTGACGACGCCGCGCGAGGTGACGCTGGGCGACAGTATGTGGGCGGGCAGCGCGGTGCCGAGCAGGATCGGGCCGACATGCAGGCCTTCCGTCAGCGTGCGGGTGACACCGAGCGTGATGTTGGCGGCGTCGAGGTTCGGGAAGACCAGAAGGTTCGCCTCGCCGGTCAGCACGCTGTTGGGCATCGCGCGCTTGCGCAGCGTTTCCGACAGGGCCGAGCCGCCCTGCATTTCGCCGTCCACTTCCAGTTCGGGTGCGGCCTGCTGGATGATCTTCAGTGCGCGGCGCATCTTGCGGGCGCTTTCCGAGTCACGCGAACCGAAATTGGAATGGCTGGCGAGCGCGATCTTCGGCGTGATGCCGAAGCGGCGGATTTCCCGGGCCGCGAGAATGGCCATTTCCGCCACTTCCTCTGACGTCGGGTCGTTGTTGACGAAGGTATCGGTCAGGAACAGCGCGCCCTGCTGGGTGATGAGCAGGCTGAGGCCCGCAAACGAGCGCACGCTTTCCTGCTTGCCGATGATCTGGTTCACGTCGCGCAGATGGCGGTCGTAGCGGCCTTCCAGACCGCAGATCAGCGCATCCGCTTCGCCACGCTTCACCGACAGCGCACCGATGACGGTGGAGTTGGTGCGCACGATGGTGCGCGCCGCTTCCGGGTTGATGCCGGCGCGGCCGACGAGGGCGAAATAATCATCCACATATTCACGGTAGCGCGGATCGTCTTCCGGGTTGACCACGGCGAAATCCGCATGCGGGCGGATGCGCAGGCCGAAGCGCTTCAGGCGCGTTTCGATGATCTGCGGGCGGCCGATGAGGATCGGGATGCCGGTGCCTTCTTCCAGAAGCACCTGGGCGGCGCGCAGCACGCGTTCGTCTTCGCCTTCGGCAAAGATGATGCGCTTCTTTTCGGCGGCCTTGGCGGCGTTGAAGACAGGCTTCATGATGAAGCCCGAGCGCCAGACAAAGCGGTTCAGCTGGTCGAGATAGGCTTCGAAGTCGGTGATCGGCCGGGCGGCGACACCGCTTGCGGCAGCGGCACGGGCAACGGCAGGCGCAATCCGCAGGATAAGGCGCGGATCGAACGGCGAAGGAATGAGGTAGTTCGGGCCGAAGACCGGCGTTTCGCCGGTATAGGCCTTGGCGGCCACTTCGGAGACTTCCTCGCGGGCAAGCTCGGCGATGGCCTGCACGGCGGCCATCTTCATTTCTTCGTTGATCGTGGTTGCACCGCAATCCAGCGCGCCGCGGAAGATATAGGGGAAGCACAGCACGTTGTTGACCTGGTTCGGGAAATCCGAACGGCCGGTGCAGATCATCGCATCCGGGCGGGCCGCACGCGCTTCTTCCGGCATGATCTCCGGCTTCGGGTTGGCAAGCGCGAGGATCAGCGGGTTTTCCGCCATGCGCTCCAAAAGTTCCGGCTTCAGCACACCGGCTGCGGAAAGGCCGAGGAAGACATCCGCGCCGTCGATCGAGTCGGCCAGAACGCGCTTGTCGGTCTTCTGGGCGTAAACTTCCTTCCACTCGTCCATCAATGTGTTGCGGCCGTCATAGACGAGGCCCTCAATGTCGTGGACCCAGATGTTTTCTTTCTTTGCGCCCATGGCGACAAGCAGATTGAGGCAGGCAAGGGCTGCCGCACCGGCGCCTGACGCAACGATCTTGACGCTCGACAGCGACTTGCCGGCCAGTTCCAGCGCGTTGGTGACGGCGGCGGCGACGATGATCGCGGTGCCGTGCTGGTCGTCGTGGAAAACGGGAATATTCATCTTCTCGCGCAGCTGGCGCTCCACCTCGAAACATTCCGGCGCCTTGATGTCCTCGAGGTTGATGCCGCCGAAGGTGGGCTCCAGCGCAGCGATTGTGGAGACCATGTCGTTAATGCCGGGCGCGTCGATCTCGATGTCGAAAACGTCGATGCCGGCGAATTTCTTGAAGAGGACGGCTTTGCCTTCCATCACGGGCTTGGAGGCGAGCGGACCGATATTGCCAAGGCCGAGAACGGCCGTGCCGTTGGAGATGACTGCGACGAGATTGGCGCGGGCGGTGTAATCTGCCGCCATTTCCGGATTTTCATGGATGGCAAGGCAGGGGGCGGCCACACCCGGCGAATAGGCGAGCGCCAGATCGCGCTGGTTGCCGAGCGGCTTGGTGGCCTGGATTTCCAGCTTGCCGGGGCGTGGGTAGCGGTGGAAAAAGAGCGCCTGTTCCTCGATGTCGGCCTTTGCCGTGTTGGCGGGCGTGTTGTTCTTATCGTGAGAGGTCATGTCTTCCACCGTCGTATCTGGTTTTATTTCGGCCCCCTGAATACAACAAACTTACCCGTGGTACAGCCGTTATTTGACCGCAGCTTATGCAAATGCGGCCATGGCTTATTCGCGTTTTCGTGAAAGCTTTCGTCATATTCCCTATAAAAACCGGCGTCTGTCATGTTGCTGAAACACGAGTCTGGTTCTGAGAGGTAAGAAAGCCGCAGGGACGCAACCGAACAGGGGGATGATATCCGTGGCCGGTCAAATCGAAACCAGACAGTTCAGAACGCTTTTCATTTCGGATGTTCATCTTGGTTCAAAGGCGGCCAAGACGGATTATCTGCTCGACTTCCTCAGACATCACGAGGCCGAAACGATCATCATGGTCGGCGACATCGTCGACGGCTGGCGGCTGCGCCGCAGCTGGTACTGGCCGCAGGGCTGCAACGACGTGGTACAGAAGCTGCTGCGCAAGGCCCGCAAGGGAACACGCATCGTCTATATTCCCGGAAACCACGACGAATTCCTGCGGGAATTTCCCGGCATGCATTTTGGCGGCATCGAAGTAGCCGAGCGCATGATCCACGAGGCAGCCGACGGCAAGAAATATCTGGTCATCCATGGCGACGAGTTCGACGTGGTTGTGCGCAATGCCCGCCTGCTCGCCTATCTCGGCGACTGGGCCTATGATGCGGCGATCGCCATCAACATCGCCCTTGCCGCCGTGCGCCGCCGCATCGGTCTGCCTTACTGGTCGTTTTCGGCCTGGGCCAAACTGCAGGTCAAACACGCTGTCAACTTCATTGGCGAGTTCCAGCGCGTGGTGGCGGATGAAGCCCGGCGCAACAATGTGGATGGGGTGATCTGTGGTCACATTCACCACGCCGTGATGGAAGACATGGATGGAATCCGCTATATCAACACCGGCGACTGGGTGGAAAGCTGCACGGCGATTGCCGAAAACGCCGATGGCAGCTTCGAGCTGATCACCTGGATGCAGACGAGCGAAGTGGTTGCCGAGCAGACATCGGACGAGATGGAGCCGGTGAATATTCCGGGGCTGATTGGCAAGCACGCGGCCTGATTGAAGCGTGTGACGGGCGCTGATGATAGGCTCACCTGTAAACGAAGTGTTGGGTAAAATCGTAGCATCCGCATACCGTCATCCCGGCCCTGAGCCGGGATCCAGTGCGATCAAGTCTTTGATCGCGTAAGACTTATTTTTCACGGCGCAGACGCGCCGTGGCTGGATGCCGGATCAGGTCCGGCATGACGGAGGCGAGGCTTTGAAGCCTTCTCAGTAACCTTCCGGCGACGCACCGGAGAGAGGGTTCGAATGCAGCCTCTAGGCACCAACCCAGTCCGGACCCTAGCGACAGCCACTACCCCCACAACTCCGGCCGTGCCGGATAGACCAGGGACCCCTCATAAACCAGCCCGGGCTCCCGGTCCTCAGCCAAAAGCAGCGGCCCGTCGAGATCGGCAAAGGCGGTCCCTTGCGCGACGAGCACGGCGGGCGCCATGCCTAGCGAGGTGCCGAGCATGCAGCCGACCATGATGGTGAAGCCGAGCCGTTCAGCCTCCGCCTTCATGACAAGCGCTTCCGTCAGGCCGCCGGTCTTGTCGAGCTTGATATTGATGGCATCGTAACGGTCGCGCAGGGCGGCGAGGTCCTTGGTGGAATGTACGCTTTCGTCGGCGCAGATCAGCACCGGATGGTCGATGCGGGCGAGAATCGCGTCCTTGCCGGCGGGAAGCGGCTGTTCGATCAGCGATATCTTCAGTTCTGCTGCAAGCCTCAGATAATATTCGATATTGTCGTCATTCCAGCCTTCATTGGCATCGATGATGATGCGCGCCTCGGGCGCGGCGGCACGAACGGCGCGCAGCCGGGCTTCATCATCGGCGGTGCCGGTCTTGATCTTCAGCAGCGGCCGTACGGCATTTTCAGCCGTCTTTGCGGCCATGGTTTCTGGATCGGCAAGCGAGATCGTATAGGCAGTGACGAGTGGCTTTGCCGCCTGTCCCAGAACCTGCCCGGCGGCGCTCCTGCCGCTCATTTTCGCTTCGAGGTCCCACAGCGCGCAATCGACCGCATTGCGGGCAGCACCCGGTTTCATCGCCTGCTGCAATTCCTGCCGTGTCAGGCCACCGGCGATCTGCTCGGCAACCGCCTTTATATCGGCGATGACGCCCTCAATGCTCTCGCCATAACGCGGATAGGGCACACATTCACCTTTACCGGTAAAGGAACCATCGCGGATGATGCACGTTACGACATCCGCATGCGTGCGGGTGCCGCGTGAAATGGTGAAACTGCCGGCAACGGGGAAACGTTCAGTTGTGGCTTGAAGGTAACGGGGCATGTTTTTTCACTTCCTAATAGGCGTCAAAAGACACATGACGCCAAATTTATCGCGAATTGTCGGCCGTCACTGTGGCTTGCCGAAGGCCAAACCGTTATGAAACCATTAAGAATCTCGTGACGGCTGCACTCGCTCGGAGCATTATGCAAGAACAGGACACACGGCAACAGGCTAACCCGGCCGCAATTTCCGCAGACGATACCGTCTCCGGCGGCGCGTTGCGTTTTGTGCTGAGTGGTTCCTGGCGCAACAGCAATCTCTCCGGCATTTTTCCCATTCTCGACAAGATCGAGAAAGACGCATCTTCCAGCGCCGCGGAAATCGATCTCTCGTCCATCGAGGCGATCGACACCACCGGCGCCTGGATCATCCAGCGTCTACGCCGGGATCTTGAGGCGAAGGGGGCCACCGTCACCGTGACGGGCAATGACCAGATTGAAGAGGTCATTTCCCAATTGCCTGAAAAGGTGGAGATGGAGGGCGAGGCGCCCAAGAAGGTGGGGCTCGCCGAGCGCATCTTTGCACCGATTGGCCAGGCCGTCGTCCAGAACGGCGCGGATTTTCTGGCGGGCATGTATATTCTCGGCTCGGCCGTGCGCGGGGCGCAGATGAAGCTGGGTCGCGGACGCGGCGTTTCGCCGGCGGCGATCGTCAACCAGATCGACCATATGGGCGTGCGCGCCGTGCCGATCATCATGCTGATGTCGTTCCTGATCGGCGCGATCATCGCCCAGCAGGGTGCGTTCCAGCTCCGGTATTTCGGTGCCGAAGTCTTCGTCGTCGATCTCGTCGGCATTCTGCAATTGCGTGAAATCGGCGTTCTCTTAACCGCCATCATGATCGCAGGCCGCTCCGGCAGCGCCATCACGGCGGAAATCGGCTCGATGAAAATGCGCGAGGAAATCGACGCGCTGAAGGTGATCGGTCTTAATCCGGTTGGCGTGCTCGTCTTCCCGCGGCTTGTGGCGCTGACGATTGCGCTGCCGCTATTGACCATTCTTGCCAATTTCGCAGCGCTTTTTGGCGCGGCCATCGTCACGCTGCTTTATTCCGGCATCACATTTGAAGTGTTTCTGTCGCGCCTGCATGGAGCCGTGGAAGAATCGACCATTGCGGCGGGCATGATCAAGGCACCGTTCATGGCGCTGATCATCGGCATCGTTGCGGCGGTTGAGGGCATGAAGGTGGGCGGTTCGGCGGAATCGCTCGGCAAGCATGTTACCTCGTCGGTGGTGAAGTCCATCTTCGTCGTCATTCTGGTGGATGGCCTTTTTGCCATCTTCTACGCAGCCATCGATTTTTAAGGAGGGCGCGTTGGAAACTTTGGACCAGAAACCGCAAGAGACAAAACCCAAAAAGGACGGCCGCGAGGCGGTACTTTCCGTCGAGGGTGTGACTGTCGGTTTCAACGGGCGAAACGTGCTCGAAAATCTCGACCTCGACGTTTATCGCGGTGAAATCCTCGGCTTCATCGGCCCATCCGGCGCCGGCAAATCGGTGTTGATGCGCGCGATCCTTCGGCTGCTGCCACGGCAGGCGGGCGCCATCCGCATTCTCGGCACCGATTACGACAAGGCGAGCGAAGATGACCGCATGATGCTCGACCAGCGGCTCGGTGTGCTGTTCCAGCAGGGCGCATTGTTTTCCGGCCTGACGGTGAAGGAAAACATTCAGCTGCCGATGCGGGAATATCTCGACCTGCCGAAGAAGCTGATGGACGAGCTTGCCTACCTGAAGATCGAGATGGTGGGGCTGAAGCCCGATGCGGGCGACAAGTATCCTTCGGAACTGTCCGGCGGCATGATCAAGCGTGCGGCACTGGCCCGGGCGCTGTCGCTCGATCCGGACCTCGTCTTCCTCGATGAGCCGACATCCGGCCTCGATCCCATCGGGGCGGCGGAATTTGATATGCTGATAGCGCGCTTGCGCGATTCGCTCGGCCTGACCGTTTATATGGTGACGCACGACCTCGACAGCCTGTTCTCTGTCTGTGACCGCATTGCGGTGCTGGGACAGAAGAAGGTGTTGGTTGAAGGGACATTGCAGGACATGTTTGCCTGCGACGACCCTTGGGTGCAGTCCTATTTCCGCGGCAAACGGGCCCGCTCTGTCGTTCTTCCGGACGGCAAACACGAAAATCCGGTGGAGTAACAAGAAGCATGGAAACCAAGGCGAACTACACCATAGTCGGAATTTTCACGCTGATCGTGATCGCCGCCGCATTCGGCTTCGTTTACTGGATGGCGGAATTCGGCCGTGGCGGCCCGACGGCGCAGCTTGTCGTGCGTATTCCCGGCTCCGCCAACGGCCTCTCGGTCGGTTCGCCGGTGCGGTTCAACGGCATTCCGGTCGGCACCGTGCGCGGCCTTGCCATTGACCGCGACGACCCGGCCTATTCCATCGCCTTTACCGAAGTGCAGGCGGATGCGCCGGTTTTCCCATCCACGCGCGCCGTGCTTGAAATTCAGGGCCTGACCGGTGCCGCCTATATCGAGCTTTCCGGCGGCAACAAGGATGGCGAGCGTATTCTGCAGAAATCCGTCGAAAGCGGCGTTCCCGCCGAACTGACTGCCGATCTTTCGAGCGTCACCAACCTGCTTGCCACCGCCGACAAGATCCTGAAGCGCGCCGATGGCGCGATCGGCGAATTGCAGGGCTTCGTGCAGGATGCGCGTGGCCCGCTGACGCAGACGGTGCGTAATGCCGAAAAGTTCTCCGATGCGCTGGCGGCCAATTCCGATGGCATCAAGAATTTCATCGCGAGCCTCAGTTCGCTTTCCACCACCGTACAGTCGGTCTCGGTGCGTCTTGATGGCACGCTGACGGCCATCGAGGATCTGGTGAAGGCGGTGGATGCTGGGAAGATCGATTCCATCCTGTCGAATGTCGACAAGGTCACGAAGGATGTGGCGTCCGCTTCCAGCGATATTCAGGGCATCATGGAAACCGTACAGAGCACAGCGAAAAACTTCGAGGCGGCGAGCACGGAAGTGCAGACGGTGGTCAAACGCGCGGATGAGCTTCTGGCGTCGGTCGATCCGGCTAAGGTCAGCACCGTGGTGGGCGATGTTTCCGCTGCGACCGCCGATGCGCGCGACGCGGTGGCGAACTTCAAGCGGATTGCCGATGATGTCGGCGCTCGCCGCGCTGATATCGACCAGGCGGTTTCTGATTTCACCGAAATGGGCCGCAAGCTGAACCTTGCCTCCAGCCGTGTCGATGGCATTCTGGCCAAGGTGGACGGCATGCTCGGCACCGACGATGCCAACTCGCTGTTTGCCAAGGCGCGCGAGACGCTCACCTCCTTCAAGGCGGTGGCTGACAATCTCAATGCCCGCATCGGGCCGATTGCCGACAATCTGACCCGTTTCTCCAGCTCGGGCCTGAAAGATTTCCAGGCGCTGATCGGCAGCACGCGACAGACGGTCGACAATCTCAACAACGCCATCACCAATATCGACCGCGATCCGCAGCGGTTGATCTTCGGCGGCGAAACCGTGAAACAATATGACGGCAGAACAAGGCGCTAAGAGGGGTATGGGCCAATGAGACTATCAATGAACGGCCAACGCCGCACCCTCATTCTGGCGCCGCTGCTTGCCGCCTTGATGGCAGGCTGCGCGGGTGCGCCAAAGAACGACACGTTCGATCTCTCCGTCTCTTCGGCGGCGGTGACGCAGGGGCCGTCGCTGAAAAGCCGTCAGCTGCTGATTGCCGATCCGACGGCGCTGAAGGCGCTGGACAGCGAAAACATCGTGGTGCGGCTTTCGGGCTCGGAAGTGCAATATCTCGGCAATTCGCAGTGGAGCGACCGCCTGCCGCGGATGGTGCAATCCAAGCTCGTGGAAGCCTTTGAGGATACCGGCAAGCTTGGCGGCGTCGGCCGGCCGGGGCAGGGGCTGGCGATCGATTATCAGGTCGTCAGCGATATTCGTGCCTTCGAGATCGATACCGCGAAGAACGTCGCCAATATCGAAATATCGGTGAAGCTGCTGAATGACCGCAACGGCACGGTGAAGGCGCAGGAAGTGTTCCGCGCCAGCGCCCGCGTCAGCGGTTCCGGCAATGCGAACTTCGTGAAGGCACTGGATCAGGCCTTCGCTGCCGCTACGCGGGAGATCGTGGCCTGGACGCTGAAATCGCTTTAACGCGGGCATTGCCGCCCGTTGATTTTCTCCTATGCTGAGTGCGCTGGATTTATAGTCGTCCGGTCACTCTCATAGGCTGGGATTTTGATGCGCTTTTCAGGTTTCTTATTTTCACTTCTTCTTTTTTCAGTCGTTTCCGTTCAATTCTCCGTGGCGGCTGGCTTTCGTCTTATTGATCAGCCGTCCGATGGCGACGCACCGCCGCTCAAGGCCGCGTTATGGTCGCCATGTGCAGATGTGCCTGCCGACGTCCGTGTTGGACCTTTTCTATTGTCTGCGACGCGCGATTGCGCGATCCCCGAGGGGACCTATCCACTCGTGGTCATATCGCACGGTTTCGGTGGCAGCGCTTTCAGTCATCGCGATACCGCGACAGCTTTGGCGGATGCGGGCTTCATCGTAGCGGCGATAAATCATGCCGGCGATAGCGCCCTCAATATGAAACGGGCCGGGGACCTAACGGCGTTGACACAAAGGCCTGCGGAGATCTCCCGTTTGCTCGATCATATGCTCGGCAGCATGGCCGAGGGCCGTTTCATCGATCGCGGACGGATCGGCATTTTCGGATTTTCGCGCGGCGGCTACACTGCCTTGACACTTGCTGGCGGCGTTCCAGACTTTGCGAAGGCCGGGCTGCCATGCCCTGACCCGCGCGCGCCAATCTGCGCACAGATGCTTGAGAAGGGGACCGGTTCTGCGCCGGCGGCACGCGACGCGCGAGTGAAAACAATCGTTGTCGCCGATCCACTCAACGCTTTCCCATCTCCGTCAGATGTGGCTCAGATTCGTGTGCCGATCCAGCTCTGGAGCTCGGAGCATGGCGGCGACGGGATCAATCCGCAGGATTTGACACGATTGCGTGAAACCTTGCCTTCACGACCGGATTTTCGGATCGTGAAGGGGGCAGCACATTTCTCTTTTATCGCGCCATGCCCTGCGGAGATGAAGAAAGCCGCGCCCGAAATCTGCACCGACGCTGCCGGTTTTGACCGCCAGAAATTTCATCGCGAATTTAACACCGAGATTGTGCGTTTCTTTGACGCCTCTCTGCGTTGAGCTCTCGCAGAAATGGGAAGCGTCGCCCCTCAGGCTGCGTCCTGCTGCGACTTCCATTCCGGCAGTGGGAAAATCCGGTCGTAGCTCCAGTTGAAGACAAAAGCATAGACCACGTAGAACAGCGCAAAGGAAATATCCATCACCAGCGCGTGGACGAGGCTGATATTCAAATACCAGGCGATGAAGGGCATCAGCACGATCAGCAGGCCGAGTTCGAACAGCACAGCGTGGGCTACGCGAATGGCTGGCGTCTTCAGCGTCGTGCCTTTCAGCCGCTGCATGGCATGGTCGAAGCCGAGATTATAGACATAGTTCCACACCGTGGCGAGCGTGGCGCTGACCAGGCCGACAACGCCGATATCTTCCATGGGCATGCCAAAGAGCAGTGCGCCAAGGGGAATGATGAGCAGAAGGCCGATGATTTCAAAACTGAGTGCGTGGCGAATACGATCTTGCAGGGAGCGCATTTCATTCTCCGGTATGTGACCGGGCCGTCCCGCATGCTGTCGCCGATATGGCCGAGGTCGTCCTCGCACTGGCTCATATAGAGCTTTCGGGTGGATTTTTCAAGCCTGGGGCTTTCGAGCGCTGGGAGTCGTCCGTTTCTCTCGGGCGCCAACGAAACCGTGATCGGAACCAGACCGGCGAATTTTCGTTATCGCTCATGGAAGGAGGCGTGCCATGCAGCATAAACCCTCTGAGGGAAGAACGATCCAGGCCGCCAACACGGCGAATGTTTCGACTTACACGCCAAGCCTCATTTCCCTGAAGGGAAGTTATGTGGCGATGATATTTCGTCGACCGCTTTGCCAAAATCCGCTGGATGTGCGGAAGAAATAAGGGCGGGGCTATTTGCCTTTTGCTTTGTTCGTACATCGAAAATGACGACTGCCGACATGATGATGAGCGTTAGATGTCTCTAAAGTGTGATTTTCAATCAGGCTCGTCTCCACCTAGACTGGAGATTGCCACAAAAGCGAAGGGAGAATGACATGAAATCAGTTCTCATTATCGCCGCTGTCTTTGGTTTTTCCGCCAGTGCAGCGCTTGCGGAATGCGCAGGTCATCAACAGATCAACGCTTCCGTTCCTGCCGTAGACCGTGAATTCAAAACTGCAAGCATCGTTCCGCCGACGGACCCGGTTGAGAAGCCCGTCGTCATCCTGAAAAAGACCGACCGACTTCCGGCAGCAGTTGCAACGACCGGTGAGCCCGAAGCCGCAATGCAGCGCATGCAATAGACAAGAACAATAAACTCTTCATTCAGAAAATCCCGTGCGTGAGGTAATCCGCACGGGATTTTGCTTTTTGAAAATGATAGCAGCACGGCATATCCCGTGCTCAAGGCTTGCTTCGCGCGCCTTCGCCAGCGTTTCCACGGCCACTAGCTATCGAGTTTCAGCGACAGCTGCTTCGGCCCTTCGTTCTTCTTGAGAACGTAGAGCGGGCGGGTGATGATGACTTCCGTTCGCCGCTGCAATTCGCGGCGCCGTTCCAGCGCACGCTCGCGCATATCGCGGGAGCGGGCGACGACGGAAAGAGCATTTTCTATGGCTGCGTCTGATGTGTTCATCGCTGACCTCCATAATGTTCACTTTATGTTCTCATTATTGGTGGCTTGTGTCAACACTATGGCACGGTCGTGGGCGGGCAACGATGTGGGGTTGAAGATAAGCCGGGCCTGAGCACGGCACGCCATATCGATGTCATGCGAGAGGGGCTCCGGCTACGTTGGGGCTTTCACGACGCGGCGTAGCGTTCCGGCAGTGTCGGTCACGTCACTCCGGTCTGCTAGATCGATTTTTTGCGATGACGTTCCGATATGGCGGGAGGCACTGACCCGCCAGTGGTCAGGAGGAGATCAGGAGAGGGGTCGTTGGTCCGGCGCGGGGATGCCGCCGGCGGTGAGGAGATCGGTGAGATGCTCGCTGGCGAGCGCGACGATGGCAAGGGCGGCCTGCTGGCGGTTCCAGCCGGCATGTTCCGCTTTTTCGATTAGCCCTTGAATGGAAGGCTCCAGCGCGAACTGGCACTCGGCCTGATAGTCCATGGTGTCGATCGAAAGCGATGGGGAATTGATTGCAGCCCGCATCCTTTGGTCTCCCTGTTTTCCGACATGCCCATCCTACGCAAAACGCAAATCGGAACATGCACATTCAGAGGCCTGTGATATCGCGCAGATTCGAGAGCCTGCGCATATCACTGGCAGCGAATCCCCCAGCACGCGGACGTTAGCGGCAAGTCTCGATCGCTGTCAACGAACGTTCGGTAGCGAGGAGACTATCATGCTCGTTTTCAGAGCCTTCCGTTCCGGAATGGTTTTCGCCTCCAGATCAGGAGCGCCATCACATAAAGTGCAAAAAGCACGAACCATGTCACGGGCAGAACCATGAAAAGCGCCGCATAGGCACAATTTCCCTCAAAACAGGAGCCGAGAAATCCCGAATCGGCGAGGGCTGCGGATAATAAGAACGCGCATATCCCGCTCCCGACAGCGCCGAGAATGAAAAGTGATATGTTGATGAGCAATCTCATGGCCCTGATCATAGGGATGATTGAGACAGCTTTGCGGAGACGGCGTCACGGAGAGATCTGGACACCTCGAAATACCTCCCCCTTTACCAGTTTTCGTGATTCAATCCGGCTTGTGTGATTTGGCAGGAGCGGATGATGCGCGGGCAGCCTGGGTTCTGGGATTTGGACGAACGTTACGAGCGGCT
>JAEXMK010000031.1 GCA_023444445.1 Pseudomonadota bacterium
GGCAATTTGCGGGTGATATAGACTGTCGGTCTCTTCTTGTGGGTCATCGTTTGCCGCTGCCTTGTTCAGAAGTCATTAACCAGAAAGAGCGATAATTTCTTTCAATCAGGGCGTTTCTACCAGACCCACCGGCGAAGACAAACAAAACTCGCCGCGGCTTGAGGCATGTGGAAACGCGCCTCCTTAAAACATCATCCGGTTTGCAGAAGGCGGGAAACGGAAATGGGCATGCGCAGTGTGGTTTCTATCGTTTGCATTGCATTGTCTCTCGGCCTCTTGGGTGCGGCGGGCGAAGCCAGGGCGCAGGGTGCGGCCAAAGGCGCAAGCGGCCTGCCGCTGCCGCGTTTCGTCAGCCTGAAATCCAAGCGCGTCAACATGCGCATCGGCCCCAGCACGGATTATGCCGTGTCATGGATGTATATGAAATCGGGTATGCCGGTCGAAATCATCCAGGAATATGAAAACTGGCGGCGCATCCGCGATGCCGACGGTACGGAGGGTTGGGTCAATCAGGCGCTGCTGTCCGGTGAGCGCACGGCCGTGGCCGCTCCATGGATGCGCGGCAAGGGCAAGGAAGTTTACGTGAACATGCGCCGCGAAGCGCAGTCTGGTGCTTCCGTCATCGCCCGGCTGGAGCCGGGCGTCGTCTTCCGGATCGGCGAATGTAATGGCGACTGGTGCCGTGCCGAGGCCGGTCAAGCCTCGGGCTGGGTATCCCAGGGGGAAATCTGGGGTGCTTACCCCGGCGAGGCCTTTAAATAAGGCCGTGCTTTTTGCCCAGCGCCTTCAGCGATGACATGGGGCGTGGCCCGACCTGCTGAATGACGGCAGCTGCCGCAAGGCAGCCAAGCTTGCCGCAATCTTCAAGCGAACGGTCCTGCGTGTAACCGAACAGGAAACCTGCGGCGAAAAGATCGCCCGCGCCCGTCGTGTCGACCACGTCATGCACCGGATAGGCTTCCACCTTCACACGCTCCGTGCCGCGCACGATAACAGCGCCTTCGTCGCTCATCGTCACCGCGGCGATCTTGCAATCAGCGGCGATTTTGGTCAGCGCCAGCTCGAAATTGTCGGTTTCGTAAAGCGAGAGTGCTTCCTGCTTATTGGCGAAAACGATATCCACCGTCCCTGACCGCATCAGGTCGAGGAATTCGTCGCGGTAGCGGCCGACGCAGAAGCTGTCGGAGAGCGTCATGGAGACTTCGCGGCCGTTTTCATGGGCAATGTGGGCGCATTCGCGAATGGCGTCCTTGGCGCGTGGCGGGTCCCACAGGTAACCTTCAAAATAGGTGACCTTGGTTTGCGCCACCACATCATCTTCCACATCTTCCGGACCGAGATCGACGCAAGCGCCGAGATAGGTGTTCATTGAACGCTCGCCGTCTTCGGTCACGAAGATCATCGAACGCGCAGTCGGCGGGAAGGCGCCTTCCGGCTTGGTTTCGAAATAGACGCCCTGTGCGCGAATATCGTGCTGGAAAATTTCGCCGAGCTGGTCTTCGGCCACCTTGCCGAAATAGGCGGCCTTGCCGCCGAAATTGGCCACGCCTGCCGCCGTATTGCCCGCGCTGCCACCGGAGGCTTCGAGTGCCGGTCCCATCAGTGAATAAAGCAGTTCAGCGCGCTCCGCGTCGATAAGGTTCATTGCACCTTTGGTGATGGCATTGTCGTTGAGAAAGCGATCATCGCAGCGGGAGATAATGTCGACGATGGCATTGCCGACAGTCAGTACGTCGAATTTCGTCATGGGCCCTATCCGGTTCGCACGGGATGTGCTTTTTCGAATGCTCATAAACATTTCTGGCTGCAAGAAAAGCCCAAGGAGAAAATATGCGGCTCTCCACGATAGGCGGAAGCGCGTCATTTGTCTGTAATGTGGTTAGGCTACTACTACGATCAGAGCAAAAGGTGCGTGAATGCGTACCGAAATTGAAGACATGAGGTTTTCTGGCTCTACCGTTATCTCCGCCACGGATGTACTGGCGGCATTTAACGGACATAAAAGGCGGGGGTGACCCCGCTCTTTCTTTTTGGGGGGACGTTACAGCCTGCTCGCATTGCGCGGATGGCGAGCGATGCTTCCGCCCATCGCCCTCCCCCTACGGCACGCTTCATTTGATGAAAACAAGAAACGAAAGCGCATTCGCGATTTCATTCCCGCGGAAAAGGCTCTAAGCCGGAGTATCTCCTGAAAAAGCCGTGAAAGCTTTCCCGCCATGTCTGCCGTTGCCGCGAATGTTGCCCCGATTTTCATTCTCATCCTGATCGGCTGGCTGACGGTCAAGGCTGGCCTATTCCGGGCGGATGCCGGCGATATTCTGAGCGATTTCGTCTTCAAGATCGCGGTACCGACATTGATCTTCCGCACGCTTGCGGAAGCGAATTTCCACGGTGCATCGCCTTTCCGTCTCTGGATGACCTACTTCGCCGGCGTGGCCGTCACCTGGACGGTCGGGCATATTGTCACCCGTTATGTCTTTAAGCAGGATGTCCGCATCGCCGTTATCGCCGGCATTTCCTCGGCCTTTGCGAATAATATCTTCATCGGTCTGCCGCTGGTCGGGCGGTCGGTGGGAGACGAGGGGCTGGTGGCTCTCTCCATCCTACTCGCCATCCATCTGCCAGTCATGATGATCGCCGGGACCATCCTGATGGAAAATGCCACACATAAGGCGGTCGGTGGCGAAAAGCGCGGCATGGCTGCGGTCTTCAAACAGGTGGGCCGCAATCTCGTTACCAATCCGCTGGTAATCGGACTTGCGATTGGGCTTTCGACCAATGTTTCCGGCGTGGCGCTAACGCCCATTTTGAAAACCGTGGTCGATCAGATTGCGTCAATGGCTGGACCGGCGGCTCTCATCTCGCTCGGCATGGCGCTGACGAAATATACCATTCGCGGCAATATGGGTATTGCCGTCACCATGACCGTTTTCAAGCTGCTGCTTCTGCCCGCCTGCGTATGGGTTGCCGGCCACGCGCTCGGCCTCAGCCATGAGTGGACGGCGGCGCTCGTGCTCACTTCGTCGGTGCCGACGGGGGTCAATGCCTGGCTGATCGCCAACCGCTTCGGTATCGGCCACAGTGTCGCGGCCTCCACGATCAGCATCTCCACAGCGACCGGCGTTCTGTCCGTGTCGCTATGGGCCTGGCTGCTAAGCTGATCTGATTACTTCTGGGCGCTCAGAATCTTGAAGCGGGCGTTGCGGCACACTTCTGCAGTCGTGCGGAATTCGGCAGCCAGAACCGGCTCATAGGGCAGGCCACGATTGGCCACCATCAGCAGCTTGCCGCCGCTGCGCAACGCGCCGGCGGCAGCCTTGATGAAGGCCTGGCCAAGCGCGGGTTCCGCCGCCTGTCCGCCCGCATGGAAAGGCGGGTTCATGATGATGAGATCGTATTTTTCCTTCGGCGGCTCATTGGCCAGATCCTGCCAGAAGAAGCGCGCCGTCAGCCGCGGATTGTTTTCGAGAAGATTGGTCTTGGCGAACTCCAGCGCATTCCAGTCCGCTTCGAAAAGATCGATACGGGCAGTGCGTGGCGATTTTTCTGCCAGCATGACAGAGAGATAACCCCAGCCCGCACCAAAATCGGCGGCATTGCCGTCAAAATCGGTCGGCAGGCGCGACGCGAGAAGCTCCGAACCGTCATCCACGCGATCATGGGAGAACATACCGGGCAGGGCGGTGAAGCGGCCCTCGACAGTCGCAGGCTTCTGGGCGAGCTTGGAGACGACGGCTGAGACATCGTCCGGCCGTTTGAACCAGATTGCGACGCCGTGATATTTCGGTGTCGATTCCGACTCGATGCCGAGCTTCGCCAGCGTCTTGCGCAGCGTCACAATGCCATCTTCCTTCGATCCGGCCGCGACGATCAAGCCACCGGCCTTCACGCGCGAAAGTGCTTCTGCGACACGGTTTTCGTTTTCGCCACGGTGTTTGCCGCAGAGTAGCAACGCCGCATCGTAATCGTCGCCGGAAATGTCAGGAGTGACCCTTGTGCCCTGAGCCTCGAGAGCGCGATAGAGCGGCCGAAGATGCTGAACCGCGACGATCTCCGCGTCGAAGCCATCCAGCCGCGGACCGGCTTCCGCTCCCAGAAACAGAACGCGTTCGCCTTCTGTCGGCATGGCAAGCATGTCCGAGGCAAAGGGATGGAAAAGGGTTTTCACGGCGTCACGGCTCATTGGAGCGTCCTCAAGGTAGGATGGAGTTTGTCAGGGAAAAGTGGAAACAGGTTTTCCCGAAAAACAAACGATAACAAAAACGAAAAAAAGGCGCGGGCAGAACCCGCGCCTCGATAGGGTCTGGCGGCGCGGCCTTATTCGGCAGCGGCTTCGCCGTCTTTCTTGTCGGCAACGACTTCCTTGCCGGTTGCCTGGTCGACAACCTTCATGGACAGGCGAACCTTGCCACGCTCATCGAAGCCCATCAGCTTGACCCAGACCTTGTCGCCTTCCTTGACGACGTCCGAGGTCTTGGCAACGCGCTCGGAAGCGAGCTGCGAAATGTGGACGAGGCCGTCTCGCGCGCCGAAGAAGTTGACGAAAGCGCCGAAGTCAGCGGTCTTGACGACAGTGCCTTCATAGATGGCGCCGACTTCCGGTTCTGCAACGATCGAGTGGATCCACTTGCGGGCCGCTTCGATTTCCTTGCCGGAAGAAGAAGCGATCTTGACGGTGCCATCGTCTTCGATGTTGATCTTCGCGCCGGTCTTTTCGACGATTTCGCGAATGACCTTACCGCCCGAACCGATGACTTCACGGATCTTGTCGACCGGGATGTTCATCACTTCGATGCGCGGCGCAAATTCGCCGAGCTGGCCACGGCTCTCGGTGATGGCGTTGGCCATTTCGCCGAGAATGTGCTTGCGGCCACCCTGTGCCTGCTCCAGAGCGATCTTCATGATCTCTTCGGTGATACCGGCGATCTTGATGTCCATCTGCAGCGAGGTGATGCCGTCAGCCGTACCCGCAACCTTGAAGTCCATGTCGCCGAGGTGGTCTTCGTCACCGAGAATGTCGGAGAGAACCGCGAAACGATCGCCTTCGAGGATAAGGCCCATGGCGATACCGGCAACCGGCTTCGCAAGCGGAACGCCTGCGTCCATCAGAGCGAGAGAGGTGCCGCAAACCGTTGCCATCGACGAGGAGCCGTTGGATTCGGTGATTTCTGAAACGACGCGCAGCGTGTAGGGGAACTGTTCCGCGCTCGGCAGCATCGGACGGATAGCGCGCCATGCGAGCTTGCCGTGACCGATTTCGCGACGGCCCGGGGAGCCCATGCGGCCTGTTTCACCGACCGAGTAGGGCGGGAAGTTGTAATGCAGCAGGAAGCGTTCCTTGTACATGCCGGTCAGGCTGTCGACATACTGTTCGTCTTCGCCGGTGCCGAGGGTCGCAACAACGATCGCTTGGGTCTCACCGCGGGTGAAGAGAGCCGAACCGTGGGTGCGGGGCAGCAGGCCGACTTCCGAAACGATCGGGCGAACGGTCGACAGGTCGCGACCGTCGATGCGGCTCTTGGTGTCCAGAACGTTCCAGCGAACGATCTTCGCCTGAAGGTGCTTGAAGACAGCGCCGATTTCTTCCGGCGTATACTTGGCTTCGCCTTCTTCCGGCAGGAAGTGCGCCTTCACCTTGGCCTTCACGGCGTCGACGGCGGCGTAACGGGCAGCCTTTTCGGTGATCTTGTAAGCGTCGCGCAGTTCAGCTTCCGCAAGGGCGAGCATCTCGTTTTCGAGAGCGGAAAAATCTTCCGGTTCGAATTCGCGCGGTTCCTTGGCGGCAACTTCGGCGAGCTTGATGATCGCGTCAATAACCGGCTGGAAGCCGCGGTGACCGAACATGACCGCGCCGAGCATGATTTCTTCGTTGAGTTCCTTGGCCTCGGACTCCACCATCAAAACGGCGTCCTGCGTACCGGCAACGACGAGATCGAGAACAGACTCGTCCATCTCGTCCAGGTGCGGGTTAAGAACATACTCACCGTTGATGTAGCCAACGCGTGCGCCTCCAACCGGGCCCATGAAGGGAACGCCGGAGAGCGTCAGCGCTGCGGAAGCTGCAACCATCGACAGGACGTCCGGGTTGTTTTCCAGATCGTGCTGGATGACGGTGACGACGACCTGCGTGTCGTTCTTGTAGCCTTCAGGGAAGAGCGGGCGGATCGGGCGGTCGATCAGGCGCGAAACGAGCGTCTCGTTTTCGCTCGGGCGGCCTTCGCGCTTGAAGTAACCGCCGGGGATCTTGCCGGCTGCGTAGGTCTTTTCCTGGTAGTTGACCGTCAGCGGGAAGAAGTCCTGGCCCGGCTTCGGAGACTTTGCGGAAACCACGGTCGCGAGAACCATCGTCTCGCCGTAGGTTGCGATGACGGCGCCGTCAGCCTGACGGGCAACCTTGCCGGTCTCGAGCTTCAGCGGGCGGCCTGCCCATTCGATTTCCACGGAGTGTTGATTGAACATATCTTGTCCTTGGTTGTGGCTGCCGCTCCGGCATCGTGCCGGCGGTGGCAGCGCGGTGACTCAATCACGGGCAAGACAGCGGGAGGCTTTCGACAAGCAAGCATCCGGCAATCCTGCCCCATGACAGGTCTGCGGTTGAAAAAGGCGGCGCCGGCCCATCCGGGTCACCCTTATCGTCCAGGGGCCACATCAGCGGCAAACGCCCGGAAATTCATGCGGCCTCAAAAGACCGGATATAAAAACCGGCGGGCATCGTTGCGAAACCCGCCGGAGAAGTTATTAGCGGCGAATGCCGAGAGCACCGATCAGCTTGGAGTAACGGGCTTCGTCCTTCTTCTTCAGATAGTCGAGAAGCGAACGACGGCTCGAAACCAGCGTCAGAAGGCCACGACGGGAGTGGTTGTCCTTCTTGTGGTCCTTGAAGTGACCGGTCAGGTTGTTGATCCGCTCGGTGAGGATTGCGACCTGAACTTCCGGGGAACCGGTGTCGCCTTCCTTCGTGGCATATTCCTTGATGAGGGCGGCTTTGCGCTCTGCAGTAATCGACATCGGACGATCCTTTCTGTTTTAAGGAAAAATGGGACGCCAAAGAGCCGGGATGTCGTCCAGCTCTGGCCATTCAGTAGCGCAGGCAAAGCCTAAGCTGGCGCTGCCTATAAACTATTCCGGGTGCAATGGAAAGAGGCGATTGATTCCCGCTCGCGCCGCCCGGCTCAGCCGAAAACCCGCTTCGGCCGGAACTCGCCTTCGCCGATCTCGCCAATGGCGACGAGCTTGCCATGCGCAGTGGCATAGGCTTCCGGATGGTTGGCAGGTGCGTCGCGCCCGCGCAGCAGGATGGGGTTGCCCATCTTCAGCCGGTGCGCCTGGTCGTCGTTGATGATGAGGCGGGGAAGGGCGGAAAGCGCCTCCGCCGTATCGATCAGATAGGCATCCAGCGCTTCCAACCGCTCGTCGCGGTCTTCAACGGCTTCCAGTGCCGTCAGCGTTTCGAGCGGCACCATCATGTCTTCGCCGAAGGGCGCGACCATGGTGCGGCGCAGTTCCGAAATATGACCGAAACAGCCGAGATCGCGGCCCATGTCGCGCGCCAGCGCGCGTACATAGGTGCCTTTGCCGCATTCCACTTCGAAATGCGCTGTATCGGCATCGGGGCAGGCCAGCAGCGTCAGGCGATGGATTTCCACCTCGCGTGCGGGAATTTCCACGGTCTCGCCATCTCGCGCCAGATCATAGGCACGCTCACCGGCGATCTTGATGGCGGAAAATTGCGGCGGGGTCTGCATGATCACGCCGGTATAATTGGGCAGAACATCGCGGATCGCCTGTTCGTCCGGGCGCTGATCGGAAGTTTCGACCACCTCGCCTTCCAGATCGTCAGTAGCGCGCTGCTCACCCCAAGTGACGGTGAACTCGTAGATTTTCCGGCCATCCATGACATAGGGAACGGTCTTGGTGGCGTCACCGAGCGCGATCGGCAGCATGCCGGACGCGAGCGGATCAAGCGTGCCGGCATGGCCGGCCTTCTGGGCGTTGAACAGCCACTTGATCTTGGAGACGGCCTCGGTGGAGCCGAAATCGAGCGGCTTGTCGAGGATTAGCCAGCCCGAAATCGGACGGCCCTTGGGTTTGCGGTTCTGCTGTTTGCGTGGTTTGGACATGCTTCAGTTCTGTTCGTCGTCTTTTTCGTTTGAAGGTCCAAGATCGCGCTGCACTTCAGGCGAGCGCAGAAGCGCGTCGATCTTCTGGTAATTGTCGAAACTCGTATCGTCGCGAAAACGCAGCTCCGGCATGTATTTCATCTGCCGGAGCTGCGGGCCGAGGCGGCCGCGCATGAACTTGGCGTGGCGGTTGAGTGCCGTGATGATGTCGGTGTGATCGGCAACGCCAAGCGGTGTCACATAGGCGGTCGCGATCTTCAGATCGGGAGACATGCGCACTTCCGAAATGGAAATGACGGTGCCTTCGATCAGATCGTCGCGGTCTTCACCGCGCTGGAGAATTTGGGTCAGGGCGGCGCGCACCTGTTCGCCAACACGCAGCATGCGTTGCGAAGGGGCCGATGATGTAGCTTTTGCCATTTGTTATGCCTCAAACGGAGCGAGCGCCGGTAAGCCGGCGCCCGACAGTAAAGTCCTGTTTTGCGGCGAGAACGCTCTTTGTTCTAATCGCATTTCCGGACGGAAAACCGGGGTCCAATTTTCCTGGGAATGCTTAGAGCGTTCTCGTGATGTGTTCGACGCGGAAGCACTCGATGGTGTCGCCGGCGCGGATGTCTTCGTAGTTTTCGAAGGCCATACCGCATTCCTGACCGACAGGCACTTCGTTGACTTCGTCCTTGAAGCGCTTGAGGGTCTTGAGCTTGCCTTCGTGGATGACGACGTTGTCGCGTACCAGACGCACGCCCGCACCACGCTCCACCTTGCCTTCGACGACGCGGCAACCCGCGACCTTGCCGACCTTGGTGATGTTGAACACCTCAAGGATTTCGGCATTACCGAGGAATGTCTCGCGACGTTCCGGCGAAAGCAGACCCGACATCGCCGCCTTCACGTCATCCACCAGATCGTAGATGATATTGTAGTAGCGGATCTCGATACCAGCGCGTTCGGAAGCCGTACGTGCCTGTGCGTTGGCGCGAACGTTGAAGCCGATGATCGCGGCGTTGGAGGCCTCGGCAAGCGAGATATCCGATTCCGTGATGGCGCCAGCGCCCGAGTGAACGATACGAGCGCGGACTTCGTCGGTGCCGAGCTTGTCGAGCGAAGCGATGATGGCTTCGACCGAGCCCTGCACGTCTGCCTTGATGACCAGCGGGAATTCCTTCATTCCCGAAGTCTGCAGCTGGCTCATCATCTGTTCCAGCGAACCGCGCTGGCCCGTCTGACGGGCGACAGCCTTGTCGCGTGCCAGACGCTGGCGGTATTCGGAAATCTCGCGAGCACGGCTTTCGTTTTCGACAACCGCGAAACGGTCGCCGGCAGATGGTGTGCCGGAAAGACCGAGAATCTCGACAGGCATAGCCGGACCGGCTTCCTTGACGTGTTCACCCTTGTCGTTGACAAGGGCGCGAACGCGGCCCCACTGGTCGCCGGCCACGATGATCTGACCAGGCTTCAGCGTACCCTTCTGTACGAGAACGGTCGCGACGGCACCACGGCCGCGGTCGAGTTCCGCTTCGATGACGGTACCTTCTGCGGTGCGGTTCGGATCTGCCTTGAGGTCGAGAATTTCAGCCTGCAGCAGGATCGCTTCAAGCAGTTTGTCGAGACCAAGCTGTTTCTTGGCGGAGACTTCGACGTCAAGCACTTCACCGCCCATCGATTCCACGAAGACTTCGTGTTGCAAGAGCTGCTGGCGAACCTTTTCAGGGTTGGCCTCATGCTTGTCGATCTTGTTGATCGCAACGACGATCGGAACACCAGCTGCCTTGGCATGGTTGATGGACTCGATCGTCTGCGGCATCACGCTGTCATCAGCGGCAACCACCAGAACCGCGATATCCGTCGCCTGTGCACCACGGGCACGCATCGCCGTAAAGGCGGCGTGGCCGGGGGTGTCGATGAAGGTGATCTTCTGACCGTTCTTCTCGACCTGGTAGGCACCGATATGCTGGGTGATGCCACCGGCTTCGCCCGCAACGACGTTCGCCTGACGGATGGCGTCAAGCAGCGAGGTCTTGCCGTGGTCGACGTGACCCATGATGGTGACGACGGGCGGACGGGAAACCATTTCGCCTTCATCGTCCGTCTGGTTGAAGATGCCTTCTTCCACGTCGGATTCGGAAACGCGCTTGACGGTATGGCCGAATTCGACGGCGATCAGTTCAGCCAGATCGGCGTCGATCACGTCGCCCGGCTTCATCATCTGGCCTTCCTTCATCAGGAACTTGATGACGTCGACGGCGCGTTCGGACATGCGCTGCGACAGTTCCTGAATGGTGATGGTCTCAGGCAGAATCACTTCGCGCATAACCTTTTCACGGGTCTCCTGCATCTGGCTGCGGCGGAATTTCTCCTGCCGGCGGCGCATGGATGCCATGGAGCGGCCGCGCGGCGTGCCGTCTTCATCCAGGTTGGACGAGGTAACGGTCAACTTGCCGCGGCGGCGTTCTTCTTCCGTCTTCAGGCGGGCGGCGGGCTTTGCCGGTGCGGGTGCGGCGACCTTGCCGCGCGCCGGAAGGCTGCTGCCACGCCGAGCGCCGCGATCGTCCTCATCGTCACCACCAGCACGGCGTCCACGCGGACCGGCAGTATCGGGCATTGCGGGAGCGGAACGGGGAGCAGCGGCCGCAGACTGCGGACGGGCGTCAGCGCGGGGCGCCGGCGCGGCGGCAGCCGGCCTTTCGCTGGCCGGTTCGGCCCTTGCTTCAGCAGCGGGCTGGCTTGCCGCCGCCTTGGCGGCCGCTGCCTCTTCGGCCGCGCGGTTTGCCGCTTCTACTTTTTCGGCCGCGATGCGCTGTTCTTCCTCGACCTTGCGGCGCGCTTCGTCTTCGGCGCGCTGCTTGGCTTCAACCACGTCACGCGCCTGCGCTTCCATCAGCGCGCGGCGACGGGCTTCCATTTCGCCTGCGGAAAGATCATGCAGAACATTGCCACGCGGACGGTCGGGCTGGCGCTGCTGGGGCGCGGACGAGCCTGGGCGTTGCTGCGACTGGGAGGAACCCGGACGCTGCTGCTGGCCACCTGGCTGGTGAATACGGGGCTGGGGAGCCTGCGGACGCGCCGCAACCGGCGCAGGGGCTGCAGGCTTCGGTGCTGCCGCGACAGGCTGAACCGGCTTCTCGTCTTCTGGTCGATGGGGGCGGCGCTTGCGTGTTTCCACGACAACCGCGTTGGTGCGACCTCGACCCATATCCTGCCGCACGGTGCCCTGATTCATCCCGCCCGGCTTGAGGGTAAGAGTCTTCTTAGGCTGTGCGTTAAGTGTCTTGTCGTCGTTGTTGTCGGTCATTCCGTTCCCGTTCCTTCGGACGAGAACCGGATGACGTCCATCAGGTCTCGTCGTTCAATTGCTGCATCGGAACGCGGCGACCGTTGATGTCGGTTAACCGCGTCATTGTTCTGTCCGGGCAGCGTCGCGTTCCGCCTGAGGTTGGCCGCCAAGGCGGTACTGCTCAAGCATCGTTGCGCGCTTCACTACACCCTCACCCGCCTGCCCTGCAAGCGCGCAGGCATGGATAAAAGCATTCTGGCCCATCAACTCGTCCATTTCGGCTTCGCTAAAGAGCCGGAAGGACGGAATTTCATTGCCGGCATCGCTGCCGAGCGCCCAGGCCTTGCGGGCCTGGTCCAGTTTCCTGACGCCATCGGCCGCAGCATCGGTCGCGTGGAACACGGCAATCGCGTTCCCGGACCGGACGGCAGCATCGACCTTCGTCGCGCCGCTGATGAACTGGCCCGCCTTGCGCGCCATGTTCATCATACCAGCCACATGCTGCGCCATCAGCCGGTCGAGAAGAGCGAGAAGCTCGGGGCCGGCCTTGAGGTCGCGTTTCAGAGCCCGCGCGAAGAGCTTCTTCGCGATGGCCTTCTCGATCAGGGCGCGCTCGGGTGTTACCCAGCAACCGCGCCCCGGCAATTGGCGTTTCAGGTCCGGAACGACGTTGCCGTCCGGGCCTGCGACGAAGCGGATCAGCTCATCCGGCGATCCGCTCTGCCGTGTCACAATGCACATACGTCCGTTGACGTCGCCCTTGATCCGCCCGTCATCGTCAGTCTCGGGCAGATCGTCCGGCTCATGCGCCTGCGATGTCATTCCTGTTCGGCGGTATCCGCCTCCTCGGCAGCTTCCTGCTCGGAAGCGAGCTCTTCGGCGGTGATCCAGCCTGCCAGAAGGCGAGCCTGCACCACCATGTTCTCTGCTTCGACGCGCGAAACATCGAGCTTGGAGAAGATGCCTTCGAACTTTTTCGTCTCGCCGTCCTTGCGCTCGCTCCAGCCAACGAGATCGTCCGCTGCACAGCCGGCAAAGTCCTCGATGGTCTTGATGCCATCTTCGCCGAGCGCAACCATCATCTGCGATGTCAGGCCGTCGATCTGGCGCAGCTCGTCGGAAACGCCGAGTTCCTTGCGCTTGGCGTCCATTTCGGCTTCCAGGCGCTCCAGATATTCGCGGGCGCGGGTCTGGATTTCATCGGCGGTGTCTTCGTCGAAGCCATCAATCGAGGAAATTTCGTCGAGATCGACGTAAGCGAGTTCTTCAACCTGCGCGAAACCTTCCGAAGCCAGAACCTGGCCGACCATTTCGTCGACGTCCAGCGCTTCCATGAAGAGGGCCGTGCGCTCGTTGAATTCCTTCTGGCGACGCTCGGATTCTTCCTGCTCGGTCATGATGTCGATATCCCAGCCGGTCAGCTGCGATGCCAGACGCACGTTCTGACCGCGGCGGCCAATGGCAAGCGACAGCTGTTCGTCGGGAACAACCACTTCGATACGCTCGGATTCTTCATCCAGAACGACCTTGGCGACTTCCGCCGGCTGCAGGGCGTTGACGATGAAGGAAGCCGGTTCCTGGCTCCACGGAATGATGTCGATCTTCTCACCCTGAAGTTCGCCGACAACGGCCTGAACGCGCGAACCGCGCATACCCACGCAGGCGCCGACCGGGTCGATCGAGCTATCGTTCGAGATAACGGCGATCTTGGCGCGCGAACCGGGGTCACGGGCAACCGACTTGATCTGGATGATGCCGTCGTAAATTTCCGGAACTTCCATGGTGAAAAGGTTCACCATGAACTGCGGATGGGAAAGCGACAGGAAAATCTGCGGGCCACGCTGTTCGCGGCGAACGTCATAGACGTAAGCGCGCACGCGATCGCCGTAACGCATGTTTTCGCGCGGGATCATCTCGTCGCGACGGATAATGCCTTCGCCACGGCCGAGATCGACGATGACGTTGCCGTATTCGACGCGCTTGACGGTGCCGTTGACGATTTCGCCGATACGGTCCTTGAACTCGTCATACTGGCGGTCACGCTCGGCCTCGCGCACCTTCTGCACGATAACCTGCTTGGCGGACTGGGCGGCGATACGGCCGAAATCCATCGGCGGAAGCGGATCGGCGATGAAGTCGCCGAGCTTGGCGTCCGGGTTGCGGTCGCGGGCAAGCTCCAGCGGGATCTGGGTCGAATAGTCCTCAGCCGCTTCGACAACTTCCAGCAGACGCTGCAGGCGGATTTCGCCGGTCTTGGAGTTGATGTCGGCGCGGATGTTGGTTTCCGAACCATAGCGCGAGCGGGCGGCTTTCTGGATAGCGTCGGCCATTGCGGCAAGCACGATTTCGCGGTCGATG
>JAEXMK010000103.1 GCA_023444445.1 Pseudomonadota bacterium
TGGCCGGATTGTTGAAAAGCTCGTCGGGTGCGGCGATCTGCTGGATGATGCCGCCCTGCATGATGACGACGCGGTCCGCCATCGTCATCGCCTCGACCTGATCATGCGTCACATAAACGGTGGTGACGCCGATGCGCTTGTGTAACGCGCCGATCTCGGCACGCATGTGGACACGCAGCTTGGCATCGAGGTTGGACAGCGGCTCATCCATCAGGAAGGCCTGCGGCTGGCGCACGATGGCGCGGCCGAGCGCCACGCGCTGGCGCTGGCCGCCCGAGAGATCCTTGGGCTTGCGATCGAGATATGGGGTGACTTCCAGAATGCGCGCGGCATCATCAACTCGACGGTCGATCTCGTTCTTGTCGGTGCCGCGCATCTTGAGGCCAAAGCCGATATTCTGGCGAACGGTCAGGTGCGGATAAAGCGCATAGTTCTGAAACACCATGGCGATGTCGCGGTCACCCGGCGCAAGGTCCGTCACTTCGTTGTCGCCGATGAAAATCTGCCCTTCGCCTGCCGGTTCGAGGCCGGCGAGGATTTTCAGCATCGTCGACTTGCCGCAGCCGGAAGGCCCGACAAGCACCACGAACTCGCCATTCTCGATCTCAAGCGAAAAGGGCCTGAGAACGGTGAGCGCGCCATAGGACTTGCTGACGTTGCGAATGGAAATATTGGCCATGCTTATTTCTCCGCGCCAGCGGTGAGGCCGCCGACCAAATAACGTTCAAGGAACAGGTAGATTGCGATGATCGGCAGCGCGATGAACACGGATGCGGCGGAGATGTCGTTCCAGTAGGTGACATATTCGCCCTGCATCGTGGTGATGCCGAGATTGGCCGTCCAGTTGTCCGGCGAGTTGACGAGGAAGGTGCGCGCATAGGCGTAGTCTGCCCAGCTGAGCACGAAGGCATAGAGTGCGGTGGCGGCAAGACCGGGCGTGGCGATCGGAAGCACGACACGCACCATCGCGCCGATCGGCGAGCAGCCATCCACCATGGCGGCCTGCTCCAGTTCCTTCGGAATCGTGTCGAAATAGCCTTTCAGCATCCATGTGGCGAAAGGAATGATCATGGTCGAATGCGCCAGCACCAGTGTCCAGAGGCTACCGATCAGACCGAAGCTGGAAAAGATCGAAAACAGCGGAATGACGAGCAGCGTCGCAGGCAACATCTTCGCCGTCAGGACGAAGAGACCCATGGTCGCGCCGCCCCGCATTGAATAACGCGACAGCGCATAACCGGCGCTGACCGAAACCAGCATCGATAGCGCCACCGAGCCGATGGCCGCCAGCATCGAGTTCCACAGCCACAGCAGGATCGGTTTTGCTGCCCAGACGCGGGCGAAGATGTCCCACTGCGCCTCATCCGGCCAAAAGGTTGGCGGCAGGCGGTACAGCTCATCGGTGGTGGAAAGTGCTGTGACCAGAAGCCAGTAGACCGGGAACAGGATCATCACCAGCGTGAAGATGACCGTCACATAGAGAGCGAGGCTCTGTAAAAATGTCCGTTTCATCAAAGCCTCCTCAATAGATGGATTTCGAACGCCGGCCGAGCATCAAGAGGCTCGCGACGATACAGATCACCAGCGTCAGCACGCCGACGGCGGCGGCACGGCCGAAATTGTGATACTGGAAGGCCTGGTCATAGGTCATGATCGACAGCGTCTGGGTGGAACGCAGCGGCCCGCCACCGGTTAAAACCTTGATGATCGAAAAGTCGCGGAACACCCACAGTAGTGTCAGCACGAGCGTCACGCCCAGGACAGGCATCAAAAGCGGCATGGTGATCCAGCGGAAGCGCTGCCACACACTTGCGCCATCCACCTTTGCCGCCGCGTAATAATCCGCGGGAATGGATTGCAAGCCGGCGAGGCACATGATCGAGACGAAGGGGAAGCCCTTCCAGACCATGGTGATAGCGACAGCCCAGAAGGCGGCTGTGGAACTGCTGACCCAGGGGATCATCTGGCTGGTGAAACCGAGCTTTATCGCCAGCCAGCCGAACAGACCGAAGGAGGTGTCGAACATCCACGCAAAGATGACGACCGCAATGATTTCCGGCACCGCCCAAGGCAGCGCCATTCCCAGCCGCGCGACGGTGCGGCCCTTAAAGCGATTATTGGCCAGAAGCGCCGTGCTAAGACCAACGGCAACGCTTCCGGCGGTGACGACAATGACCAATTTCAACGTGACCCAGCAGGAGAGCCAGAACTCCGGCGACGAAAACAGCCAATTATAATTAGCCAATGAGAACGGGCGGCTGGCGCCGCCGAGCCTCGGTATCTTGACCTGCTGGAACGACAGGTCGATGGCCAAAACGAGCGGCCAGACGATGATGGCGGCAACCATCAGGACTGCGGGCGCGATCAGAATATAGCCAAGGAGATGTTGCCGGCTGGGACGCGCAAGATCGAAAAACTTACGACGCCCAGCCCGAACGGATTCGGTCATGGATGGTCCTCCTGCCGGATGCGGATGATGGCCACGGCCCTTTCAAGCGGGCCATGGCGAAACGACGGGATCAACCCTTGATGGCTTCGGCCTTTGCCTGCATGGTTTTGGCCACCTCTGCCGGATCGAGATCCTGAATGATCATTCGCTGGCTTTCTTCCATCACCATCTTGCTGAACTCGTTGTAGAAGAGCTCAAGTCCGGTCGGAATGCGGTCGATACCCGCCTCGGAGGCGGCCTTCATCGTCTCGATCAGCACCGGAAAATGCGGGATGGTCTTTTCAACACCCGAGACGTCGGCCTTGGGGCTTGGCGGGGTGTTGCCGCCAAGGGTGGCATAGCTGCGCTGGAATTCCGGTGACATCGTCAGCTTGATGAAATCCCAGACAAGTGCCTTCTGGTCGTCGGGAATATCGGCCGGCATGGCGAGTACATTGGACGAGCCGCCAAGCGGCGGATGAAGCGGCGGTGCGGCGTAAACGATATCAGCCTTGGCTGAACCCTTTTCGGTCGTGCCGTAAAGCCAGGGCCCATCAAGGCGCATCGCCATCTTGCCATCGGCAAAGAGCTTGCGCACGTCGCTGGCGCTCATGTCGACCGGACTGATCCCGCTCTTCATCACGGTTTTCCAGCGTGAAAGACCCTCCACCATCTGCGGCGTATCGATGGTGATGTTGCCGTCCTTGTCGGTCCAGTAGGCGCCAGCGTCGAGGATGTAGTTCAGCATCTCCGTCAGATATTGTCCGGGACCGCCCTTGGTTTCATGGCCGGTGCCAAACTGGTCGATAATGCCGTCGCCGTTCAGATCCTTGGTCGTCGCTTTCGCAGCGGCCAGAAACTCGTCATAGGTCTTCGGAACCGCGACGCCCGCCTCTTCCAAAATCTTCTTGTTGTAGGCCATCACGAAACCGAAATAGTTGGTCATGATGCAGACGGTTTCGCCATTCCATTCGCATTTCTGCTGGCCGGCCCAGCCCGTCATGTCGATGCCGTCCTTCTTCAGCCACGGGTCGAGAGGCTCGAGCCAGCCGCTATCGGCAAACATCTGAAATTCGAAGGACGCCAGATGCACGATCTGCGGCGGCTGGTTGGCCGCAAAAAGCGTCGTCATCGTGTCGGCATAGGAGCTGCGCTCAGCCTTGGTGAATTCGATTTTCACGCCCGGATGCTGTTTTTCGAAGGCGGCGATGGCGGAGCGCCACCATTCGCCCGTGCCGGCATCATCCGTCTGCCAGGAAATGAATTTCAAAACGGTATCGGCCATGGCGGGGGCAAATCCGCCCACGGTCATCAACATCGCGGTCGCTGTGCCAAGCGCCAGCTTTCTTATTCTTTTGGTCATGGGTTCCTCCTCCAGAAAACCAATTCAGATACGTTCAATAAGGGCGAGCGCCGCCTCCGACGGCTTGACGCCAAGTCCGGGTCCGGAGGGCAGGTAGTATCTGCCTTCGCGGCAATCCATGTCGCCGGCGAGCAGGCGGCGATTTGGCTCGAAAATCGAGTGCTGGAACTCGTGGCCCTTCAAGGTCGGTAATGTCGACGACGCCTGCAGGCTGGCGGCCAGGAAGATGCCCGCGCCGACAGTTGCGTGAGGGATGACATCGATGTCATGCTCGGCTGCAAGAGCCCCAATGCGAGTGAAATTTGTGATGCCCTTATGCCCCATCTCCGGCTGCACAATCGCGATGCGGCAGCGTTCGATGCGGGCGCGCATGTCCCAATGGGTGCGCCATTCCTCACCAACAGCGATCGGGACGTCTGTTCCCTTCGACACCTTTTCCAGTCCGGCGATGTCCTCCGTCCAGACCGGCGCTTCGGCAAACCACGGGTCGAATGGTTTCATCTCGGCAATGAGTTGCAGCGCCCGCTCCGGCGTCTGGTTCCAGTGCATGTCGGCGGCAATCTTTGCCTGCGGGCCAAGGACATGCCGCAGATTGGCGATTTCCGCCGCCGGGCCATCGTCAGCCACCGGCGTTGCGAATTTGAAGGCATCAAAACCGCGATCCTGCCAATATTTCGCCAGTTCCCCGCGCGCCTTCAGTGTTTTTTCAGGCAGGCCTGAAACATAGGCCGAGAAGCTGTCGACACCGCCGCCAAGAAGGTCGCGGATGGATTTTCTGGCTTCCTGACCGGCAATGTCCCAGAGCGCAATATCAAGCGCGGCAAGCGCATCGACATAAAAGCCGCCGGTATAACCGCGCACCCGCATCATGTCGTAAAGGTCGTCATAAACAGCCGAAGGATCGGACGCATCCCGGCCGATCACGAAACCGGCGAGAAGATCATTGATGAGGGCGGCAACCGCGCCGGGGGCGACGATGCCATAGGTCTCGCCCCAGCCGACAGTGCCGGCCTTGGTGGTCATGCGCACCAGCACGCTGCGGTCGAAGGTGGGATAGACCGTGCGATTGCCCTTGCGCACGATGTAGCCGTTGGGATTGACCACCTCGCCTTCCCTGAGCGCGCCAAGATAGGGCACCTTGCGCGGCTGGGTCAGCGTGAAGACTTCGACGGTTGCGATGGGGCTGCTCATGCGGCCTCCGCGGCAACAAGGCCGAGTTCGACCAGATTGGCATCGATATCGGCAATGGCCGCCGCATCAAGCTCGGGTGTCGGCGCACGCACACCGACGCCTTCGATCACGCCGCGACGGGCGAGCACATATTTGGTCAGCCGCATGCGATAGACCGCCTGCAACACCAGAAGCGGCAAGGTGCGGACATAAATCCGGCGAGCCTCTTCCTGCCGCCCGGCATTAAGCGCCCGGTCGATGGCCACATGTTCCTCGGCGATCTCCAGCGCAGGCATCGCTGCCGTAGCACCTCGGGCATATTCGTCGAGAATGTAACGCGCGCCGCCGCCACCGATGACGCCCTTCAGCGTCGGCGGCGCATGGGCGATGATGTGGCTGATGGCCGGGCCGGCCGGAAGGGTCTCTTCCTTGACATAGGCCACCTGCGGCAACGCCCGCACGATCTCCACGATCGCCTGTGGCGAGAGATCGGAGCCGCGCGGCGCAGGCGCATTCTGCAGGATGATTTCGACTTCGGGCAGCGCCTCGACGATCCTGCCGAGGAATTCGATCAGCGCCGGCGCATCCGTGCCGACCGATTTCGGCGGCTGCACCATCAGATGGCGAATGCCAAGCGCCGATGCCGCCCGCCCATGCTCGACCACCTCACGCCAGTCGGCAGCACTGGCGCCGGCCACGACCGGCACCCGACCGGCCACCGCTTCCACGACGATCTTCAGCAGCGTTGCGCGCTCGGCAGCATTCAAAGCCTCCACCTCGCTCGCGAAACCGGGAAACACGACACCATCCACGCCCTTGTCGAGCGCAAAGACCACCAGCCGCTTCATGCCCGCTTCGTCAATGCCGCCATCAGCCAGAAACGGCGTAGGCAGAACAGGCAAAATCCCCTTGAGGCCAGCCACCATCTTTTTCCTCCCAATTAAGTATCATATATTGATACCTTGAATTCACTAATTGACACTACATAGACTCGCACCCTATGACAAGCCCCAAGATAAAATGAACGAGGAGGTTTAAGACATGGCAGTAGCGGCGACATCGATCATCGTTGATTGGGGAACGACATCACTGAGGGCGGCGCTTGTTGGTGAAGGCGGAGAAGAACTCGATCATCTGGAGACCGCCGACGGTATTTCGAGCCTTGGCAAGGATGAGCACGAGGCGGCGCTGATGGCTGCACTCGCACCCTGGTTCTCGCGCCACGGGCCCCTGCCCGTCGCCGCCCTCGGCATGATCACCAGCCGCAACGGCTGGGTCGAAGTCGCTTATGTGCCGTGCCCGGCAGGTCCGGCGGAGCTTGCCGCCGGCACGGTGCGCAGGTCGCTGCCGAACGGCTCCGATCTCGTCTTCCTGCCGGGTCTCAACGACCCCGCCCGCCAGCCGTTTCCGGATGTGATGCGCGGCGAAGAAACTCAGATCGTCGGCCGCGGCCTTGGTGAGGACGCCATCCTCATCATCCCAGGAACCCACAGCAAATGGGCCCGGGTGAAGGCGGGGCGGATCGACGGCTTCCAGACATTCGTGACCGGTGAAATCTTCAACCTGCTCATCAATCATTCCTTCATCGCGCGCGGTTCAACGCAACCGCCGGTCGATGATCCGGAGGCCTATCTCTGGGGTCTGAAAGAGGC
>JAEXMK010000058.1 GCA_023444445.1 Pseudomonadota bacterium
GGCGGGCGTGCGGATGACGCCGCGCGGCATGGCGACTTCGCCAAGACGCGCGCCGCCGCTCGTGGCTTTCAGGGTGAAGGTGAATTTGTCGTGCATCAGTTTTTCCGGAACAACAGGCTGGAATCGCCATAGGAATAGAAGCGGTATCCGGTTTCGATCGCGTGCTTATATGCGTCACGCATCGTTTCGAGACCGCAGAAAGCCGAAACGAGCATGAACAGCGTCGATTTCGGCAGGTGGAAATTGGTCATCAGTATGTCGACTGCCCGGAAACGATAACCGGGCGTGATGAAGATGCCGGTTGCGTCGGACCACGGCTGGATGGTGCCGTCCTCGGCAGCAGCACTTTCGATGAGGCGCAGCGACGTTGTACCCACGCAGACAATGCGCCCGCCCCGCGCCTTCACCGCATTCAGCCGGTCAGCGGTTTCCTGTGAGACGTGGCCGATTTCGAAATGCATCTTGTGATCGTCGGTATCATCAGCCTTGACCGGCAGGAAGGTGCCTGCCCCAACGTGCAGTGTCACGAAATGCCGCTCGATACCGGCCTTGTCGAGCGCCGCAAACAGGTCGGGCGTGAAATGCAGCCCGGCGGTCGGTGCAGCAACGGCGCCCTTCTCGCGGGCGTAGATAGTCTGGTAGTCGGTCTGGTCCTGCTGGTCCTCGGGCCGCTTGGCGGCAATGTAAGGCGGCAAAGGAATATGGCCGACGGAGGCAATCGCCTCGTCCAGAACGGGACCGGACACGTCGAACAGCAGCGTGATCTCGCCGTCCTCACCCTTTTCCTCGACGGTGGCTTCGAGATGGGCAAGGCCGCAGGCCCCGCTGGAGGAATCAACAGTGTCGCGCCCGTAACCGAACCGGATGCGGTCGCCCTGCTTGATACGCTTGCCGGGACGGGCGAAAGCCTTCCAGCGGGATTGGTCGGCGCGCATGTGCAGCGTGGCGGAAACGGCCGTCTCCGGCGCACCTTCGCGCAGCCTGACACCTTCAAGCTGGGCGGGGATGACGCGGGTGTCGTTGAAGACAAGCGCATCGCCGGGCCGCAGGAAGGACGGCAGGTCGAAGACGCGTTGGTCCTCCATGCGGTCTTGATTCGGATCGACCACCAGCAGGCGCGCGCTATCACGCGGGTTCGCCGGGCGAAGGGCGATATTCTCCTCGGGCAGGTCGAAATCGAACAGGTCTACACGCATTGCAGGGGTCTTCCAGACATCAAAACTTTAAATGGCAAGGTGATTTTGCGTTCCGCCGCGCCTTGTCCACTCCCCTCATTCCTGTGCTTGTCACAGGAATCCAGCCGACACGCGTCTGCGTGGCGAGGGAGCCTTTCCAGCCCAAAGACTTGGGCTGACTGGATTCCTGTGACGAGCACAGGAATGAGGGAAGAAGGAAACGGCGCAAAGAATGGCAAGCGTCGAACCTGCCGCACGCATCCTCTACGTCACGCACCCTCAATAAACATCAAAACCCGCCTCGCATAGGCTGCGAGACGGGTCGAACTGCAATTTCCGACAATCAAGCCGCCGAAGCGAGCTTCATCGAAACGATCGAATCGGGATCCTTCACCGGCTCGCCGCGCTTGACCTTGTCGATGGCTTCCATGCCCTCGATGACCTGGCCCCAAACGGTATACTGCTTGTTGAGCCACGGGGAATCCGTGAAGCAGATGAAGAACTGCGAGTTGGCGGAGTTCGGGTTCTGCGAACGGGCCATGGAGCAGGTGCCGCGCACATGCGGAATGGCGGAAAATTCAGCCTTCAGGTCTTCCTTTTCAGAACCGCCCATGCCGGCGCGGGCCGGGTTGAAGCTTACCGAACCCTTCTTGCCGAACTTCACGTCACCGGTCTGGGCCATGAAGTCTTCGATGACGCGGTGGAAAACGACGCCGTCATAAGCGCCTTCCGAGACGAGTTCCTTGATGCGGGCAACGTGGCCAGGCGCAACTTCCGGAAGCAGCTGGATCACGACCTTGCCGGTCGTCGTTTCCATGATGATGGTGTTCTCCGGATCCTTGATCTCGGCCATGGTTATTCTCCTCTGTTCGGGCTCTATTGCCCTACCTTACTTCTTGCCGACGGTGACCTTGATCATCCGGTCGGGGTTGGAAACTTCGCCGTTGCCGCCGGCGCCGCGCTTGATCTTGTCCACGGCTTCCATGCCGGACACGACCTTGCCGACCACGGTGTACTGGCCGTTCAGGAACGGACCGTCGGCAAACATGATGAAGAACTGCGAATTGGCGGAATTCGGATCGCTGGAACGGGCCATGCCGACAGTTCCGCGCGTGAAAGGCTTCTTGGAGAATTCGGCCGGAATATCGGCCATGTCAGAGCCGCCGGTTCCGGCGCGCTGGGCGTTAAAACCCTTCTCCATGTTGCCATACTGCACGTCGCCGGTCTGCGCCATGAAACCGTCAATGACGCGGTGGAAAGCCACATTGTCATAAGCGCCCTTTTTGGCCAGCACCTCGATCTGGGCCACGTGCTTGGGCGCAACATCGGGCGCAAGCTCGATGACGACGGGGCCGTCCTTCAGCTGGATGGTCAAAAGTTCGGCGGCCGAAGCGATGGTGCTGGCGGCAAGCGCACCGGCAAACAAGGCGCCGGCAAAGGCAAATCGAACGAGTTTCATCGGATTGGCTCCAGAATGTAAGGCTGAAGTCAGCGCTTCAGCTTGGCGTTAAGGGCTTCAAGCACGGCTTTCGGCACGAAGGCTTCGACATTGCCGCCCATGGCGGCGATCTGCCGGACCAATGTGGCTGTAATGGGACGCGACGAGGTGCCGGCGGGCAGGAACACGGTCTGAATATCGGGCGCCATCTGGCGGTTCATGCCGGCCATCTGCATTTCATAGTCGAGATCGGTGCCATCGCGCAGGCCGCGCAGCAGAAGGTGTGCGCCGTGCTGGCGCGCAGCGTCCACGACCAGATTGTCGAAGGAAACGACTTCCATGCGCGCCGCCTGGCTGGGCAGCTGTTCGGCAAGCGCCTGCTTTATCAGCGCAGCCCGCTCCTCGAAACTGAACATCGGCGCCTTGCCCGGATGAATGCCGACAGCAACGATGACTTTCGACGCCACGTTCAGCGCCTGGATAAGCACATCCAGATGTCCGTTGGTCATCGGATCGAAGGATCCGGGATAAAAGGCAATCGTCATATCGCTCTCAGATGGTGGGCGCGTTTCGATGCTGGGTATCGTGTGCCCGCCTTTTGTCATGGAGAGCCACGCGGCGCAAGACTTTATAACCAAACCCTCACAAGCCCGGCTGCGGCGTGAACCCGGGATGAATGGGCCGTTCAGTGCGGTTTCAGGGCTATTTTGATTAAATGCACAGCATCGGGAAACCGAAACGCCCCTCACTCGTTAAGCATCCGGAGAATTGAAAATGCTGGCCTTCATGATCGTCCTGTCGATCATCGCATCATTCGCTGCCGAGTATCTTTTTCTCGAATGACGGCCTCAGCCAGTTTCCTGAACGCCAGATGAACGAGCCATTCAAGGAAGTTTCACCGGGGCGATGCTAATCGATTTTTACGATTGACGCGGAACATGATCAGACGTGGCGCGTTAACAAGAAACCAAAGGAACAGACAGATGTTTGTAAGAGAAAAACAGTCTACTTCGGCGAAAATCAGCGTCATCAGCACCGCCTGGACAGTACTGGTTATCGCAATGGTAGCAACGACGTTTAGTCTTTATGAGCAGAAGCCTGAAACCCAGGGCCCCGACTACCCGCAGCTGACCGCCCGTTACCAGTACATGAACTATTACTGATAGCGGGGAGAACTCCTCAAACTCTCGGAGACGATATCATGTTCACATTTCTGACGATGCTTCTTGCCCTCATCAGCGTAATGTTCGTGACATCGATGATCTCCGTCATCGCCGAAATGCGGCGCGAGGATGAGGAATTCAAGGCGGCGATCCGGCGCGACCGCGCTTTTTGAGCGCAGCAGGCCGGCTTAAAAACCGCTTCAAAAACGATTCTTTGCAACCGCCTGGGCCTCCGGGCGGTTTTGTTTTGCCAACGTGCCTGTAAATACCCAACCTAATTCCTTTGCCCGTCACCGGAATGAGGGAATAATCGCCGCCGATATCCATAGATTGCCTCCATTTCGACGCCTCCAATCACATAACCGTTTTCAAAACCCCGTTTTTCCAAGGGAAATTCCCTTCAATTTCCGTTTGGATTGATTTAAGGAACGCCGATACGTTGCGGGCCGGACAGCCGGCGACCGCAATGACGTTCCTGTGAGGTTTGCATAACGATGCTCGATTCCCTGAGAAATGCTTCTCGAACCATGGCAGCCAAGCTGCTGCTTCTCCTGCTTGTTGTTTCGTTCGGCGTCTGGGGCGTCTCCGCATCGCTTGTCACCGCCAATTCCCACGCCGTCATGACGGTGGGCGACCAGACGGTCAGCCCGCAGGAATTCCGCCTCGCCTATCAGCGCCAGATTTCCGATCTCAGCCGCCAGTTTGGCACGCGGCTGACAACCGAGCAGGCCAAAGCCTTTGGCATCGACCGTCAGGTGTTCAGCCAGCTTGCCGCTGGCGCATCGCTTGACGAGCTGGCCTCGAAGATGAATCTCGGCCTTTCGGAAAACCGCCTCGCCAACCTCATCGCAGAAGACCCGGCCTTCAAGTCGGTCAATGGCCAGTTCGACCGTAATCTCTTCAGCGAGCGCCTGCGCAACTCCGGTTTCCGCGAGGATGACTACATCAAGGAACGCAGCAAGGTTGCCGTCCGCAGTCAGATCGTCGAGGCCGTCTCTGATGGTTTTGCAGCGCCGCAGGTTCTGGTGGATGCGCTGAAGCAGTATCGCAACGAACAGCGCGCCGTCGATTACGTCATTCTTTCGAACGCCGTCATCCCGCCCGTCAAGGCGCCGGGCGACGACGTGCTCACGCCCTGGTTCGAAACCAACAAGTCGAAGTACCGCGCGCCGGAGTTCCGCAAGTTCACCTATGTGAAGCTGGAACCTGCCGATATTGCCGAACCGGCCTCGGTAACGGACGCGCAGATCGCCGATTATTATAACAGCCACAAGGACGGCTTCCGCACCGCCGGCCGCCGCACCGTGGAGCAGCTGACCTTCCCGGACAAGGAAATGGCCGCCGCTGCCGCCGAACAGATCAGGCTCGGCAACACCACCTACGACCAGGTGGTGAAGGATCAGGGCAAGACCGCTTCCGACGTCACGCTTGGCGAATTCACCAAGGATACCATTCCCGACCAGTCGATTGCCGATGCAGCCTTCGCCATCCAGAAGGATGGCGGCGTGTCGCCGGTGGTCGAAGGCTCCTTCGGCCCGGTCCTTCTGCGCGTGACCGGCATCAAGCCGGAAACCACTCGCACGCTGGATGAAGCCAAGGACGATATCCGCAAGGATCTCGCCACCGCCGCCGCGGCTGAGGAAGTCACGAACGTACACGATCGTTACGAAGACCTGCGCGCCGGCGGCTCCTCGCTTTCCGATGCAGCAAAGCAGCTCAATCTGAAGCCAGTCACCATCGATGCCATCGATGCCGCCGGCCTCAATGAAAAGGGCGATGCCGTCGAGGGCCTGCCCTCGCCGCAGCTGGCGCAGGAAGTCTTCAAGACCGAACCCGGCACGGAAGCCCTGCCGATCAATCTCGGCCGTGAAGGATACATCTGGTTCGACGTCGAGCAGATCATCCCTGCCCGCGACCGCACGCTTGCCGAAGTTCGCGACGATGTCGTAGCCGACTGGACGGCAGAGCAGCAGCGCACCGCGCTTGCCGCCAAGGCTGACGAGCTGAAGGCCCGCGTTGAAAAGGGCGAAACGCTGGAAGCCGTCGCTGGTGAGCTGAGCCTGGCCGTCGAGCACAAATCCGGCCTGCGCCGCACGAGCGAGGACGCGATTTTCGGCCGCCAGACCATCGCCGCCGTCTTCTCGGGCGCCGAAGGTCTGGTCGGCACTGCGGCCGATGCCGATGGTTCCAGCCGTATCCTCTTCAAGGTCACCTCGGTCGACACCAACGCTGCGCCGGACGCGCTCGCCAATGACGACCAGCAGTTCGCCGCCATCGCCCGCGCGGCCGGCGACGACATGCTGGACCAGATGGTCAACCGCCTGCAGAATGATTATGGTGTGACGATCAACAAGGCCCTCGCCGATCAGGCGATGGTCGGTTTCTAACCGGGGGGCGAGAAATGGCCGAACTGAAGCCGCTGATCGCCAAGGTCGCGAACGGAGAAAGCCTGAACCGCGAGGATGCGCGCACGGCTTTCGACATTCTGATGTCGGGCGAAGCCACCCCGTCGCAGATCGGCGGTTTCCTGATGGCGCTGCGGGTGCGTGGCGAAACGGTCGACGAAATCGTCGGCGCCGTTTCTTCCATGCGCGCCCGCATGCTTCCGGTTTCGGCCCCCGCCAACGCCATCGATATCGTCGGAACCGGCGGTGACGGCATCGGCACCTACAACATTTCCACGCTGGCCTCGATCATCGTTGCCGGCACGGGCCTGCCGGTCGCCAAGCACGGCAACCGGGCGCTGAGCTCCAAGTCCGGCACGGCGGATGCGCTTTCCGCGCTCGGCGTGAAGCTCGATATCGGCCCCGATCTTATCGCCCGCTGCATTGCGGAGGCTGGCCTCGGCTTCATGTTCGCGCAGATGCATCATTCGGCCATGCGCCATGTCGGACCGAGCCGCGTCGAACTCGGCACGCGCACCATCTTCAACCTGCTCGGCCCCCTCTCCAACCCGGCTGGCGCAAAACGCCAATTGCTCGGCGTCTTTTCGCCGCGCTGGCTGGTGCCGCTTGCCGAGGTGCTGCGGGACCTGGGTTCGGAAAGCATCTGGGTCGTCCACGGCGACGGCATGGATGAGGTCACCACCACGGGCGTGACCCATGTGGCGGCGCTCGAAGACGGCAAAATCCGCACCTTCGACCTGACGCCGAAAGATTTCGGCGTCGAGCCGGCGCGGATGGACGACCTGAAGGGTGGCGATGGCATTGCCAATGCGGCGGCGCTGCGGGAGGTTCTCTCCGGCAAGCGCAACGCCTATCGTGACGTGTCGCTGTGCAACGCAGCAGCAGCGCTAGTCATTGCCGGCAAGGCGGAAACACTCAGCCAGGCCATGACGATTGCCAGCGACGCGCTCGACAGCGGCAAGGCTGCTGCCGCACTGGAGCGTCTGGTTGCCGTATCCAACGATGCCAATTCAGCGCAGGAATGAGAGCGAGACCATGAGCGACATTCTGAAAAAGATCGAGGCTTACAAGCTTGAGGAAATTGCCGCCGCCAAGGCGAAAGTTTCGCTGGCCGACCTCAAGGCGATGGCCGCAGACCAGAGTGCGCCGCGTGGATTCTACCGGGCGCTGAAGGCAAAACAGGCCGAAGGCAAGTTCGGACTGATTGCCGAAATCAAGAAGGCCAGCCCCTCGAAAGGTCTCATCCGTCCGGATTTCGATCCGCCGGCGCTGGCTGCCGCCTATGAAGCCGGTGGCGCCGCCTGTCTTTCGGTTTTAACGGATAAGCCGAGCTTTCAGGGTGCGCCTGAATTCCTGACCGCCGCCCGCAATGCCTGCACCCTGCCGGCGCTGCGCAAGGATTTCATGTTCGACACCTATCAGGTGCACGAAGCCCGCGCCTGGGGCGCGGACTGCATTCTCCTCATCATGGCCTCGCTGTCCGATGACGAGGCAAAACGCCTCGAGGACGAAGCCTTTGCGCTCGGCATGGATGTGCTGATCGAGGTGCACGACGAGGAAGAAACGGAACGGGCGCTGAAGCTCGACTCGCCGCTTTTCGGCATCAACAACCGTAATCTTCGTACCTTCGAGGTTGGCCTTGAGACCAGCGAAAGACTGGCGGGTCTGGTGCCCGCCGACAGGCTGCTGGTTGGCGAAAGCGGCATCTTCACCTTCGAGGATTGCCAGCGCCTGAAAAAGAGCGGCATCAGCACCTTCCTCGTTGGCGAAAGCCTGATGCGCAAGGACGATGTGACGGCGGCAACCAAGGCGCTGCTGACCGGCCAATCCGGCATTCTGGCAGCGGAATAACGCCCGATGAGTGAGGCAACCAGGCTCACCCATATCGATGCGAGCGGCGAGGCGCATATGGTTGACGTCGGCGACAAGGCCGAGACCGTCCGTGTCGCCGTGGCCGAAGGTTTCGTGAAGATGAAGCCAGAGACGCTGGCACTCATCCGCGACGGCAATGCCAAGAAGGGCGATGTCATCGGCACCGCCCGGCTGGCCGGCATCATGGCGGCCAAGCAGACGGCAAACCTCATCCCGCTCTGCCACCCGCTGATGCTGACGAAGGTTGCCGTGGACGTTACCGAGGACACCACCCTGCCCGGCCTCCGCGTCGAGGCCATGGTGAAACTGTCTGGCCAGACCGGCGTGGAGATGGAAGCGCTGACCGCCGTTTCCATCGCCTGCCTGACGATCTACGACATGGCGAAAGCCGCCGACAAAGGCATGGAAATCGTCAATATCCGCCTTCTCGAAAAGAGCGGCGGCAAATCCGGTGATTTCCGCCGCCAGGAGAGCTGAATGAACCCGTTGCTGCCCGTGGACGAGGCGATTAAACGCCTTCTGGAAGCTGCAGTTCCGGTCACGGACAGGGAGACCCTGCCGCTTGCCGAATGTGATGGCCGCGTTCTCGCGACCGATCTGGCGGCCCGCCTTACCCAGCCTCCCTTCGATGCCTCTGCCATGGATGGTTATGCGCTGCGTAGCGCCGACGCGGCGGAGATCGGTTCGGTTCTCACCGTCATCGGCCAGGCGGCTGCCGGCCATGCTTTCGCTGGCACGGTGGGCAGAGGCGAAGCCGTGCGCATCTTCACCGGCGCACCCGTGCCGGAGGGAGCCGATACGATCCTCATTCAGGAAGACGCGAAAGCGCTGGAAGACGGCAAAATCCGCACCACCTTCGCTGTCACCGCCGGGCGACATATCCGTCCGCGCGGGCAGGATTTCGCCGAGGGCGAAACAGCCCTGGAAGCCGGCCGCGAACTTGGCTTCACCGACCTGACGCTGGCAGCGGCGATGAACCACGCGGCACTTTCCGTCTATCGCAGGCCCCGGATCGCCATTCTCGCCACCGGTGACGAATTGCTGCCGCCGGGAAGTGCGCTGCAATCCGCGCAGATCATCGCCTCCAACACCTTCGGCGTTGCGGCACTGGCCCGGGAGGCCGGAGCGGAGGTTATCGATCTCGGTATCATCGCCGATAATGACAGCCTCATCCGCGCCGCCATCGGCAAGGCGGTTGCGGCGAAAGTGGATGTGCTGGTGACGCTCGGTGGCGCCTCGGTCGGCGACCATGATCTGGTGCAGGCGGCCCTGAAGGCGGAAGGCATGCAGCTCGATTTCTGGCGCATCGCCATGCGTCCGGGAAAACCGCTGATGGTCGGCGCCATCGGCGGCACGCAGGTTCTCGGCCTACCCGGAAACCCGGTTGCAAGCCTCGTTTGCAGCCTGCTCTTCCTGGAACCGCTGATCCGCAGGATCGCCCGCCGTGCGCCCCTGCAACGCATGGCGACGGCCCGCACTGCCACGCCGCTGAAAGCGAATGATCACCGGCAGGACTATCTGCGCGCCCGTTTCAGCACCGACGAAAACGGTCTGCTGGTGGCGGAAGCCCATGCGAAGCAGGATTCATCCATGATGAAGATATTGGCCCATTCCGATGGCCTGATCGTGCGCCCGCCGCATGCGCCGGAAGCAGCGCCGGGGACGACGTGCCCGATCATAAGGCTGAAGCCCTGACAGGCCGCGGACAGGATTTCGACCCGCAATCAACAGGCCCTTTCCAAATCCTGCCCAATGATGACCCGCGCTGCACAGAAATGAAACCGTCACGTTGCGCACGGGCTCGAAACCGCGGACAAAACTGTAACATTCCTGTATCTCGACACGAATGATAAAAAGAATCGCCTGGCGGCGGAGAATCGCCAACGTCATCCCCTTGCGCCAGCGGGAAACCTCTCCCCCTTGTTGTGCCAAAATAAATCAGACGAATCCCGTTATTGGGATTGACAGAATAAATGCGATACTGCCACCAAGACAAACAGTAGAGGCGAAAACGGTGAAAACTCTCCAGAATGGAAATTACTTATAATTATCAATTAAATAAGATAAAAGCGGACAAAAAAGAAGTTTCATGGAATAAAATTTAGTTTTCCATAAATTAAGCTTTCCAAAACAGCTTCTGTAATAATAATCATAGTCGATAAGCAGACTCACTGGAGTTTCTTGATGAACACGGCACCCACGCCCAAAACCACGGGGCCCGACATTGCCGGGCAGATTGCCTATGCCATGCGAACCATGGGTGTTTCGCCGATCCCGCGCAACTATAGTCTGTTCTACGAAGCCTACATCGGCTCAAACCCGGCGCTGACAAAAGACCTGGCGGCACTTGGAAACAAGGCAACACAGGAGGATCTCGACGACCTGTCGTCGCGATACGGCGAAGGCAATCCCAACCGCTCCATCGACGATGCGCAGGAAAAACTGCGGCGCGAACTGGAGGCGCTGCTCGGCACGTTGAAGCGCGAACAATCGTCCATCGAGAATTACAACCGCATTCTCGGCGAAACCCGCCAGCGCATCGATGACAAGAACGCTGCCAGCAGCAATATTCTGCGAAATGCGATCTCGCTGCTGGCCGAGGCTACCGGCTCGAAAATCATCGACGGTGAAAAGACGTTCAACGACGTTAACCGCCATGCCGAGGAAATGCATCAGGTCCGCCTCGAGCTCGATGAATACAAGCGCATTGCCAATACGGATTCGCTGACGCGCCTCTCCAACCGGCGTGCTTTCGACGACCGCCTGGCCTCGATTTATGACAGCTCCATCGGCCTGCAATATACCACGCTCGTCCTCCTGGATATCGATCACTTCAAGCGCATCAACGACACGTTCGGCCATCCGGTCGGCGACAAGATTCTCGCCACCGTCGCTTCCGTCATCCGCGCCAATGTGCGCAAGGACGGTTTTGTTGCCCGAAGCGGCGGCGAGGAATTCGCCATCATTCTGGATGGAAACACACCGGAAGAGGTGATGGTGATGTGCGAACGCATCCGCCTGTCGCTGGAAAGTACACCCTTCCGCAATTCCAGATCAGGCGCCGATTATGGCACGGTCACCATCTCGATCGGCTTTGCCTCTGCCGCACGGGCCACCAATCCCAGCGAGCTTTACGGCCATGCCGATACGGCGCTCTATCACGCCAAGGAGACCGGCCGGAACCGTTCCGTCTTTTACGAGGAAGGCATGCAGAACAATTATACCGGCAAGAACTGGCTGATTTATCGGACGTGAGGAGCGACACTGGGAGGTAGCATCGAATGCAGCGCCCTCTCGCCCTCATTCCTGTGCTTGTCACAGTAATCCAGTCGACGCGCGTCGGCGCGGCGGGAGAGTCCCTTCAGCCCAAGGACTTGGGCTGACT
>JAEXMK010000099.1 GCA_023444445.1 Pseudomonadota bacterium
GAACTGCACGTTGGAGCCGCCGGTCTCAACGCCGATCTCACGCAGCACCGCAATCGAGGCGTTGCGCATGATCTGGTATTCTTTGTCGGTCAGCGTCAGCGCCGGGGCGACGGTGATGGAATCGCCGGTGTGGACGCCCATCGGATCGATGTTTTCGATGGAGCAGATGATGATGCAATTGTCCGCGGTGTCGCGGACGACTTCCATTTCATATTCCTTCCAGCCCAGAACCGATTCTTCGACCAGAACTTCCGTGGTCGGCGAGGCGTCGAGGCCGCCGGAGACGATGTCGAAGAATTCCGAGCGGTTATAGGCAATGCCGCCGCCGGTGCCACCCAGCGTAAAGGACGGGCGGATGATGGCGGGCAGGCCGACATGGTCAATGGCCTGAGCGGCAATGGCCATGGCGTGGGCCATGTAACGCTGCTTGCGGTCGGTTTCGCCGAGGTTCCACTGGTTTTCGAGGTCGTCCAGCGCCTTGTCGAGGTCCGGGCCGGAGAGCTTGCCCTTCAGTTCCGCTCGCGCAGCCTCATGCTTCTTGCGGTCGGCATCCTTGATTTCGGTGGCGTTGGCCAGCATCGATTTCGGCGTTTCAAGGCCGATGCGGGCCATGGCTTCGCGGAAGAGGGCTCGGTCTTCGGCCATATCGATGGCTTCGGGCTTTGCGCCGATCATTTCGACATTATAGCGGTCGAGAACGCCCATGCGCTTGAGAGAAAGCGCGGTGTTGAGCGCGGTCTGGCCGCCCATGGTCGGCAGAAGCGCGTCCGGGCGCTCCTTTGCGATGATCTTGGCGACGACCTCAGGGGTGATCGGCTCGACGTAAGTAGCGTCCGCGAGACCCGGATCGGTCATGATGGTGGCCGGGTTGGAGTTGACCAGGATGACCCGGTAACCTTCTTCCTTCAGCGCCTTACAGGCCTGCGTGCCGGAGTAATCGAATTCACATGCCTGACCGATGACGATCGGTCCCGCGCCGATGATGAGGATGGACTTGATATCTTGGCGCTTCGGCATGGGCTCTCTCGTTCCGCTTTTCGGTTGCGCAAAACACCGGCCAGGGTGAGGGATCACCGGCCGGGGAGCGCAATTCAAATGTTTTCAGGCTAGAAGCGGCTTATAGGCAAATGTTTTTGAGAACGGAACCCCATAAATTCCGGAATCGACAGAAACTCTTAACGGGCAGGGGCAAGCGCGGCAAAACGGGACTGTACCGCCGCGGTGTAGGAGCGGCTGACGGGAATTTCCGAACCGTCCCTTGTCATGATAAGCAGGCGGCCTGTCTGTTTACGCAGTGCGGCGACATCCGTATCGGCAATCCAGTGGGAGCGGTGCACCTGCAAGCCCTGCGTCTCGCCAATCTCCTTCAGCGCATCGGCAAAACGCAAGAGGACGAGTTGACGCCCGCGCGTGGTGACGATTTCGGTATAATGGTCCTGCACTGAGAGCCGCAGCAGTTCGCCACGCTTTTGCGGCGGAAGCCGCGCCAGCAGCGGTGAGACGCTTCTTGCCTCGCGTTTAGTATCTTCGTCTTTGTCCGTAGTGGTGTTCACCGCTGATTCGAGCGATTGGCAGGTGGTGAGATAATTCAGGAGGCAGAAGATAGCGCAAAGAGGCAATGACGACAGGCTGCTCTGCAGAAAGGTGCCCAAACCGATTTCGCTGCCTGAAAAGACCCGGTTGGTGATGGTAAGCAGGAGCCCGATCGGCAGGGCCGCCGTCAGCGAACCGATCATCATGCGCGCCAGCATGTTTCCGATGCGGCCGGCAAGGATGCTGTTGGCGAGGATGGAAAAGGATATGGCAAATATCCAGGCACCCGCCTGAACGAGTGTCCAATAGAGCAACCGGTCGGCGAAGCTCATGGTTTCGCTCGTTCCGAAAGGCCCGGTCACGATGAAGATCGCCAGTACCGCAAGGAATGTCAGCCACAGCCTGCGCGATTGCAGAACGGCGTGCATTTCACGAAGCGTGGATTGCAGATATTGGTGATCCACGAAGTTTTCCTGCTGATGGCGCCAATCCGTTTTCCCTGTCCGCATGTTTCGCTGAAATTGCCGGTGATTTCAACCGAGCCGAAACAGCACCCATGTCATTCCAGCCTCTGTTAGATGCACCGCTTGCCGTGCAATTCCATGTCGCCACCGTCGTGCCCGCAGCCATTCTCGGCGCCTTCATCTTCCTGCGTCCCAAGGGAACCGCCATTCACCGGCTGCTCGGCAAGATCTGGGTGATGCTGATGGTTTCGACTTCCGTTTCGACGTTCTTCATCCATGAATTGAGGATGTTTTACGGTTTCAGCCCGATCCATTTCCTCTCCGCTTTCACGATATATGGCTGTCTGCAATCGATCTACTTCGCCCGGCGTGGCGATATCAGACGCCATATGCGGATTATGCAGAGCGTTTATCTGGGCGGCATCGTGATTGCCGGAGTTTTCACCTTCGTTCCCGGACGCCTTATGTATAAAGTAGCTTTTGGTGGCAGCGGAGCGGGATTTGTGGCCGTTTCCGCTGGCGCTCTGGTCTTTGCCTTCCTGTTTCTGACCGTGCTGAGACAAAGACGCAGAGCTGCATGAAAGACTCCGCTGACCGCGTCTGCTTTCTTCCGGAACAAGATGTATTATAGTGCCGTTATAAGGCAGCTTGTTGAGGCGATAGTCGCCGGGAGAATAGCATGGAATGGAGAGGGCGCCGCCAGTCGGACAATATTGAGGATCGGCGCGGTATGTCTGCGGGGCCGAGTGATCCTTTTTCCAGAGGCGGGATGCGCGTGCCAATCGGGCGTCGCGGCGGCGGTATCGGGATTGGCGGTCTTCTGGTCATTCTATTGATCAGCTGGGTGCTCGGCATAAACCCGCTGACGCTGCTGACCGGCGGCGACCTGTCGATGGATGGCGGCGGTACGACGCAATCGGGAACGCAGCAGTCCGGCACGCGACCACAGGGGCAATCGTCCGACGAGACGACAGCCTTCGTCCGCACCGTCCTTGCCGAGACCGAGGATACGTGGAGCGGCATTTTCCAGTCCGCTGGCGAAACCTATCAGAAACCGACCCTGGTGCTGTTCTCTGGCCAGGTGGCATCTGCCTGCGGTTCTGCGTCGGCGGCCAGCGGTCCGTTCTATTGCCCGGGTGACCGCAAGGTCTATCTCGACACCAGTTTCTTCAATGAGCTGGACAAGCGTTTCGGCGCGGCCGGGGATTTTGCTCAGGCTTACGTGATTGCGCATGAGGTGGGACACCACGTTCAGAACCTGACCGGCGTCCTGCCCGAATTCAACCGCCGCCGTCAGTCCATGAACCAGACGGACGCCAACAAGATGTCGGTGCGTGTGGAGCTTCAGGCGGATTGTTACGCGGGCATCTGGGGCAAATTCACTGAACAGAAGGGCATTCTCGAGGCCGGTGATCTGGAGGAAGCGCTCAACGCCGCCCATCAGATCGGCGACGATACGCTGCAGAAGCAGACTCAAGGCTATGTGGTGCCCGACAGCTTCAACCACGGCACCTCGGCGCAGCGCGTGGAGTGGTTCAAGCGCGGCTTCCAGAGCGGTCGTGTCGAGGACTGCGATACTTTCTCGGCAAATATCTAAGGAGAGGGGGCTTTTCAGCCCCCTTTTCGTTCAGCGCATCAAGAGCGCCACGACATACATGCCGAGGGCGAAGATAGTATGGGCCACGAGGTTGAGGACGCGAACCTTCATGGGGTTTGGTGTTTTCGATGCGGCCCAGCCAATGCCGAGTCCCGGCTGCAGCAGGAACCAGCCTGCGCCCACCGTGATGATGCCAACGATCCACGGCGCTATGAAGGACGGGTTTGCAAACCATGCGGCCGGGACCACCAGGGCAAGAATGACACCATAGAGAATGCCGACGGCGTAATGCGAAATCCAGCCGAGCGCCAGTTCGTGCTCATAGGGTTCAGCCGTGGCGATACTGTCGTGAAATAGCCGGCCCTTCGGCACATGCCAGAACCAGCGGCCGACCGGCGCCCAGTTCGGGGCGGACTGGCCGAAGAACCGGTGCAGTATGATTGCCCATATATCCATAAACACGGTGCCGCCAATGCCCATGGCAATGCCGCGCCAAATCAGTTCCAGCATGTGTCCCTCCGCATGATCATGATCGATCAAGCTCTAGCGGATCGTGTGAATGGCGGGAACCGACTATTATGGGGGTGGACAAAAAAATGGCCGGATCGCTCCGGCCATGAAAGAGGTAGGAACCTCTCCTTCGTCATGCCGGACTAGATCCGGCATCAAGCCACGGCGCGTCTGCGCCGTGAGGAATGAGTCTTTCGCGAACAAGCACTTGATCGCCCTGGACCCCGGATCTAGTCCGGGGTGACGGTGTTTGTATGCTTTGCCCTCACCAAACGAGTCGGCGGTTCCTCAAGCGGCCCGCCCGTATTCCGTCTGCCGCCGGCTGGCCGTGGCGAGCTGGAACTGTGCGAGCAACTCGTTGAGCGCCGCCGCTTCAGAGGCGAGGCCATGACTTGCTGCTGTCTGTTCCTCGACCATGGCAGCATTCTGCTGCGTGCCCTGATCAATGGTATTGATGGCGGTGTTGATTTCCTGAAGACCGGTCGACTGTTCGCGCGATGCGGTGACGATTGCGTCGATATGGCGGTTGATCTCCTGCACTTCGCGGACGATGGTTTCCAGCGCCTTGCCGGCATTGCCGACGAGTTCGACGCCGGACTGCACCTGCGATGTCGAGGCGTTGATCAGCGTCTTGATCTCCTTTGCCGCATTGGCGGAGCGCTGGGCGAGCTCGCGCACTTCCTGGGCGACAACGGCAAATCCCTTGCCGGCCTCACCGGCGCGGGCGGCTTCAACACCGGCATTCAGAGCGAGCAGGTTGGTCTGGAAGGCGATTTCGTCGATCACGCCGATGATGTTGCTGATCTCAGACGATGATTTTTCGATGCCTTCCATGGCGCGCACGGCATCTTCCACGATGACGCCGGACTGTTCGGCATTGCCGCGGGCGCGGTCGACCAGACGGCCGACTTCTTCGGCGCGACGGGCGGAATCCTTGACTGTCGTGGTGATTTCCTCGAGTGCTGCTGCCGTTTCTTCGACGGAGGCTGCCTGCTGTTCGGTGCGTCGGGCCAGATCATCGGCCGATTGGCGGATTTCCCCGGCACCCGCATCGATTGCGAGGGCGTTCTGGCCGACGGTGCTGAGGGCTGCGTTCAGCTTGGCGACCGAATTGTTGAAATCGTTGCGCAAGCGATCGATACGGGCCACGAAAGGCGTGTCGATGCGATAATTGAGATCGCCGTCCGAAAGATGCGCCAAGCCCTGGGCAAGTGAATCGACTGCGAACTGGATATCCGCCGCGTCTTTTGCTGCCGTTCTTTCACGCTCGTTGCGCTCCTGTTCGGAGAGCGTACGGTTCTGTTCGGCGTCGCCTTCAAGGCGCAGGCGCTCCATGGCGTTTGAACGGAACACAGCAACGGCTGCGGCCATAGAGCCGATCTGGTCGGTGCGCTCCTGACCGGGAATGGCGACCTCGAGATTACCCGCGGCAAGGCCTTCCATGGCGGACGTCATCTGCGTGACGGGGCGGACGATGAAGCGGGAAAGGACGGTTGCGAGAAGTCCGATCATGATCGTCGCTGCGAGGATCGTAGCGATGGTTGCCGCGAGCCGGAACTGGCCGATTGCGCTGTAGGCAACATCGGAATCGACGACAAAGCCGAGATACCAGTCGACCGAGGGCAGGCCGGCGACCGGAATGAAGCTGGTGATCTTGCCCTTGCCGTCGATCTCGGTCTGGGAGATCGCGGAGGAAATCGCTGGTGTATTGACCTTGAAGAGGTCGGCCATCGGCTTGTCGACGAATTTTGGGTCGGGATGGATGAGTATCTTGCCATCCTTGCTGACGAGGAAAGCATATCCCTCCGCGCCGGCATCCACCGACTTGATCATCTTCACCAGCGAGTCCAGCGAGAAGTCACTGCCTGTCACGCCAGCGAGCTTGCCATCGATGGAAACGGGAATGGCGGCGGTGATGATGAGGCCGCCGGTCGATGCATCATTGTAGGGTTCGGTCAGAACCGTCTTGCCGGCTTTCACCGCATCCAGATACCACGGACGCTTGCGTGGATCGTAACCTTCAGGCAGCGGCGTTTTCGGGAAGGTGGTGAAGCTGCCGGTGTCGGCATTGCCGAAATAGGTCGACATAAACTGTGCCGTCAGCACGTCGTTTTCCAGAAAATGCAGCTTTGCTTCGTCATCCGGGAGCTTGGCCAGCGTCTTTGCCACCGTTTCGGTCAGCATGATGCGGCCATTCAGCCAGTTGGCGATGCTTTGCGCCGCCTGTTTGCCGGATGAATCGATATTTTCCGCCACCGCTTCCGTCGTGACGCGGTGCTGAAGGCTGTCGATGTAAAAAGAGAAGCCGGCAAAGGCGGCGACGACAAGTGATGACGCAGCAACGAGAATGCGCGTCATGAGATTGGTTTTTTTAGGCAAGCTACACGTCCTTGAAACCGGGTGAATCCGTTCGGCTCATCTAGGGGAATGGTGGGGAGAAACATGCCTTAAAGGCGGGAATATTCTGCGTCATGCAGCTTTTGGTTTAGAAGAACTACGCAATATTCTAATAAGTAAATTGAAATGGTAAAATTCGGCTAAATTTGTCTTTCGTCACTGGATGTAGGCCAAGGGGCGCGTCGGATTACCGTTTTGCGTAAATTTTGATCATTGATCTGCAAAGGTTGCGTGCAGGAGGGGAATATTTTATTCATCACCGTGCTGCCGTTGCGCAATTCGCGGGCAATGGCCAAAGTTCAGGTGAATTACAATGTCTTCGTCGGTTGTTGCAGGAACCGTTCCTTCCGGATCGGGTTCGTGGTTTTCGCATTTCAAGGCTACGCTTGTGCTGGGAATTCCGCTTATCGGCGCGCAGCTCGCGCAGCTTGGCATCCATACCACTGATATGGTCATCGTCGGCCAGCTTGGCGCCGAAAAGCTGGCAGCCATGGTGCTGGCCGGACAGTTCTTTTTCGTTGTCTTCATTTTCGGCTCCGGCTTTTCCGTCGCTGTTGTACCAATGGTAGCGCAGGCTTACGGGCAGGGTGATGCGACATCCGCGCGCCGCTCGCTGCGCATGGGCATGTGGGTGGCAATCGCCTATTGGATGCTCGCTTTGCCGATATTCTTCAACGCCGAGCGCATTCTGGTCTATCTCGGGCAGAACCCCAATGTTGCGGCACTGACCGGCCATTATCTCGCCATCGCCAAGTTCGGCCTCCTGCCGGCGCTGCTTTTTTACGTGCTGCGCGGGCTTGTCAGCGCCATCGGGCGGGCGGGCATCATTCTTTATGTCACCATCATCATGCTGGTGATGAATGGTGTGCTGGCCTATGCATTAGTGTTCGGCCATTTCGGATTGCCCGCCATGGGCATGAATGGTGCGGCCGTCGTTGCGGTCATCGTCAACGCCTTCAGCTTCATTTTCATTGTCGCCTATGTGCAGACGCGTGAAGAAACGAAGAAATACGAGCTGTTCGTGCGCTTCTGGCGGCCTGATTGGCACGCGCTTTTCGAAGTGCTGCGTCTTGGCCTGCCGATCAGCATCACCATTCTCGCCGAGGTGACCCTGTTTGCGGCCGCCTCGATCCTGATGGGGCAGATAGGCACGGTGCAGCTTGCCGCCCACGGCATTGCCCTGCAGCTCGCCTCCATCGCCTTCATGATTCCGCTCGGTCTTTCCCAGGCGGCAACGGTCCGTGTGGGCGTGGCGCGCGGGCAGGGGGATTTCAGGAACCTCATCCGTGCCTCGATCATGATTTACGCCATCGCCTGCGGCATCGCCATTTGCGGCGGCATCCTGTTTGCGGCGGTGCCGGAATTTCTGGCGAAGTGGTTCCTCGATCCGAAATTGCCGGAGGCCGCCGAGGTGCTCGCTTATGCCAGCAGCCTCGTGGTGATCGCCGGCATCTTCCAGCTTGTCGATGGCATTCAGGCGGTCACCGCAGGCCTGCTGCGCGGGTTGAAGGACGCCCGCATACCGGCGATGCTGGCGTTGATCTCCTATTGGCCAATCGGCCTGGCGCTCGCCTGGACCATGGCTTTTCCGCTCGGTTTCGGCGGGCGCGGTGTCTGGTTCGGCTTTGTGATCGGTCTTTCGACAGCCGCCGTTCTTCTCACCATCCGCTTCGTGCTGCTTGTGAAGCGTGAAATGAAAACGGCCCGCTGAGAAGCGGGCCGCATGTAACGTCCGGATTATAAAAGTATCAGCGCTCCGCGAGCGCTGCCTCGCCCTTCTTTTCACGCAGCAGGTTGACGAAGCGGCGGAAGAGATAGTGGCTATCCTGCGGGCCCGGCGATGCCTCCGGGTGGTGCTGGACGGAGAAGACCGGCTTGCCGGTGATACGCAGGCCGCAATTGGTGCCGTCGAACAGCGAGATATGGGTCTCTTCGACGCCCTCGGGCAGCGACTTGGTATCCACCGCAAAGCCGTGGTTCATCGAAACGATTTCCACCTTGCCGGTCGTGAAGTCCTTGACCGGGTGGTTGGCGCCGTGGTGGCCCTGATGCATCTTTTCGGTCTTTGCGCCAACGGCAAGGCCGAGCATCTGGTGGCCGAGGCAGATGCCGAAGATCGGCAGGTCGGTCTTGATGAGGTTCTGGATGACAGGAACGGCATATTCGCCCGTCGCGGCCGGGTCTCCGGGACCGTTGGACAGGAAGACACCGTCCGGCTTCAGCGCCATGATGTCTTCGGCCGAGGTCTGTGCCGGAACGACCGTGACCTTGCAATCGAGACCGGCAAACAGGCGCAGGATGTTGCGCTTGACGCCGAAGTCGACGCAGACAACATGATACTTGGCATTGGCTTCGCCGAGCGTGCCGTAACCCTTGTTCCACACCCACGGCGTCTCAGCCCAGGTGGAGGACTGGCCGGAGGTGGCTTCAATGGCGAGGTCGAGGCCGACGAGGCCGCTCCATGCCTTGGCTTCCGCCTTCAGCGCCTCAATGTCGAAGACGCCATTCGGATCATGGGCGATGACCGCGTTCGGCGCACCGTTTTCGCGGATCCATGCCGTCAGGGCGCGGGTGTCGATGCCGCAGAGGCCGATGACGCCGCGGGCCTTCAGCCAGGCATCAAGGTGCTTGACGGCGCGGAAGTTCGAGGGGTCAGTGATATCGGCCTTGAAGATGACGCCGACAGCACCGCGGCGGGCGGCGGGCGTCAGGTCTTCGATGTCTTCCTCATTGGTGCCGACATTGCCGATATGCGGAAAAGTGAAGGTGACGATCTGGCCGAGATAGGAAGGGTCGGTGAGGATTTCCTCGTAGCCCGTCAGCGCCGTGTTGAAGCAGACTTCGGCCTGAACCTTGCCGGTTGCACCGATGCCCGTTCCTTCAATCACCGTGCCATCGGCAAGAACAAGCATTGCGGTCGGTTTGCGGGTAGTCCAGGGCGCTGTCTCGGTCATCTCGTTCCGTTTCTGCCGCTTCGCACCCCGCCTCTTGAAAGGCAGGGGGTAAGGGG
>JAEXMK010000118.1 GCA_023444445.1 Pseudomonadota bacterium
GAATTGCCCTCGGAGAGAACGCCGAGTTCGACGCCGGAAACGCCCTTGCGGAAGGCAGCGGTCTTGGTGGTCTGGAACATGAACACGAAGGGGCTGTTCTCCATGTGCTCGCGCTGGAGCGCCTCATAAAGCTCCACGCGCTTTGCCGGGTCCTTCTCGTCACGCGCGGCTTCCGCCTTGGCGGCGAAGTCGTCGTTCTTGAAGCGCGAACGCCACAGGAAGGGCTTCGACTTCGCGTCGTCGCCATTGTCCTTGTTGATGTTGAAGACATCGGCGTTGGAATGCGGATCGAAATAATCCGTGCCCCAGGCCGAAAGCGCCATCTGGTGTTCGCGGGCGCGCATCTTGGTCAGAACCTGGCGGTTCTCTGCCGACTGCAGACGTACCTTGATGCCGATATCGGCAAGGTTCGCCTGAATGGCCTGCGCCAGATCCGGGTAAGGCTGGGCGGAATAATGGTCCATGCTGATCTCGAAACCATCGGCAAGACCGGCTTCGGCCATCAATGCCTTGGCCTTTTCGACATCGCGCTGGAACGGGATGTCGTTGACGGCGCCGGGGAAGCCCTTCGGCTCGAAGCTCTGGTGGATTTCGTGCGTCAACGGCACGATGTTTTCCTGCATGCCCTTGTAGTCCAGCGCCCACTTGATGGCCTGCCAGACCTGGGGCTTGGCAAGGTTCTCATTGCCCTGGTTGAGCGAGATCAGCACCAGCGAAGCGATGGACTTGCGCTCCAGCTCGATATTGGCGTCGTCCTTGACGGTTCGCAGCTGTTCGGATGTCAGGTCGCGGGCAATGTCGATATCGCCCTTCTGCAGCATCAGAAGCTGAGAAGACGGATCAGTGACATGGCGAAGGATGACGCGCTTGATATTGCCCTTATAGGGACCGTTGGGGTTGACTGTCAGCGCGACGCTTTCGCTAGGCTTCCAAGCTTGCAGCATGAAATCGCCGGAACCGGCGCTGTTCTTCTGCAGCCAGCCATTGCCAAGGTCTTCACCGGAAGCATTGGCGAGAACTGCCTTCTTTTCGACGATCGCACCAATATTGGCCGAAAGGCAATAAAGCAGGAAGGAGATGGCGGTCGGCTTTGCCGTCGTCAGCTTTACCGTCTTGTCGTCGGCGGCAACGATGGTCGTTTAGGCATTTTCAGGCGTGAAGCCGAACTGACCGATGATGAAGGCCGGGCTCTTGTTCATCTTGATGGCGCGCTGAAGTGAGAACGCAACGTCTTCCGCCGTCACTTTCGCGCCGCTCGCGAAGGTCGCATCGTCGCCGATCACAAAGGTAAAGACCTTGCTGTCGGCATCGGCTTCCCAGGACTTGGCGATGACAGGATCGACCTTGGTGGAATCCTCGCGGTTGGCGCGGACCAGCTTCTGATACATGTTGGAGATGATTTCACCGCCGACAGCCTCGAAACCTTCATGCGGGTCAAGGCTCGTCATATTGTCCAGCTGCTGGGCAACGACCAGAATGTCCTTCGGTGTCGCGGCAAATGCCGGAATGCGCGCATAGGACAGGAACGGAACGGCAGCGCCAGCGATCAGCAGGTTGCGTCTTGAAATCATCGAAAATCCCCTTTCGGACCTTATTTTTCGGAAAATGGTGGGTTTGCCCCAATCCAGTCGTTTTTTTTATGTTTCCCGCGATTACCATGAGCAAACGAGGCCCGACCAATTCCAAATTTGGCAGAGCCTATGCACGGATTGCATTTGCTCCCAGCTTGACCTTTCCTCTACCAATTCTGAAAACTCTCCCGCAGGCGCGTCCGCGCAACCCCGTTTCCGAAGGTGAATGACCATGACCGATCTAAAAACTGTATCCGTCTTCGACGGTCACAACGACGTGCTTCTGCGTTTATGGCGATCGGGCAACGCCTCCCCCGAAACACTTCTGATCGAAGGCGATACGGTTGGACATATCGATCTGCCGCGCGCCAGGAAGGGTGGGCTGGCCGGTGGCCTCTGCGCCATGTACGTGCCGTCGCCCAGCATGGAGAAGGACGCCAACGGTGATTTCCCGACACCGGCAGAAGCCGATGCGCTGAAAGCCACGCTTGCCATGGCGGCCCTGCTGTTCCGCGCCGAGAAACAATCCGATGGCGCGCTGAAAGTCTGCCGCACGGCCGCCGATATCCGCAGCGCCATGGCCAAAGGCGCCTTCGCCTCCGTTTTTCATATCGAGGGCGCGGAAGCCATCGGCGCCGATCTGGATGCGCTGCACGTTCTGCACGAGGCGGGCCTGCGCACGCTCGGACCGGTCTGGAGCCGCCCGAACATCTTCGCCTATGGCGTTCCCTTCCGCTTCCCCTCGACACCGGATATCGGCCCCGGCCTCACCGATGCAGGCAAGCGGCTGGTGAAGACCTGTAACGAGCTGAAGATCATGGTCGATCTGTCGCACATGAACGAGCAGGGCTTCTGGGATATCGCGAAGATATCAGACGCACCGCTGGTGGCATCGCACTCCAACGCTTACGCAATCTGCAACCACAGCCGCAACCTGACGGATCGTCAGCTGGACGCCATCCGCGACACGGGCGGCCTCGCTGGCATCAACTTTGGTGTCCTGTTCCTGCGCCAGGATGGTGTGAAGAACCCGGATACCGATCTCAACGAACTCGTCCGCCATGTGGACTATATCGTCAACCGCATCGGGATAGACCACGTCGCGCTCGGTTCGGATTTTGATGGCACCACGATTCCCGCCGCCATGAAGGATGCGGGCGACCTGCAATTGCTGATCGAAGCTCTGCGCAAGGGTGGTTATGACGACGAGGCGCTGGCCAAAATCTGCCACGGCAACTGGATCCGCGTGCTGGAAAAGACCTGGGGCGCTTAAGGGCACCTTCGGTTCACCACTCCGGCGCCGAAGCGCCGGAGAGATAAAGCGGCGGGGCCTCAGGCCTTGGCCGCTTTTTTCTTACCCGTGGCGCGAAAAGCGAAAAGCCCGGCAACGAGGCCGATCAGCGCCCATTTCATCGGCAAGACATCCGCCGTCTCGCTGCGGATCGGCCGCACCGTCACGGTGCCGGGACGGGATTCGTAACCCGTCTGACCTTTGGCCTGCGCCTCGGCGATCTGTTGCGGCGAAACCACCCATTCGGCTCCACGCATCTTATCGAATGTCATGTAACCGCCTCCCGCAACGAGGGCGACGACGAGCGCAATCACTATTCTAGTCGGCATGTTCATCTGCATCTCCTTCCATCGAAAGGAGCGTGTAGTTGCATTAAACGCTGCCACCAAGCAACCACCGCGTTTAATTTATTCGTCTTTTTACCGATGACAGAGATCGCACATTTTCAAGTTGCATTCCGGCTGTTAAATTTGTCAAAATCTGGCGACGATCTGCACAAACTTCACATCGACACGTCATGCAATTCTGCTAAGCAAATTTCCTCAACCGAAACGAATTAGCGACACAATCCTGTGGTTCGCCAACCAACGGGCCTGGCGCTGGAAAAAGTAAATGGCAGACAAGAGCGAAGTTATAGAGACGGATATTACAGAGTCCCCGGTTGAAAGCTTTTTCGCCAGAAACCGGCCCTATCTGACGGCGATTGCCATAACGCTCATCTTCGTGATGATGACGTTTGCGATTTACCGTCTCACATCGGAAGTACGATATGACGATGTCATCGCCGCTCTTCTTGGCACGTCGTTTTCCGCCGTCCTGCTGGCAATCGTCTTTACCGCACTAAGCTTCCTCGCGCTGATCTTCTACGATGCGAATGCCATCGAATATGTCGGCAAGAAAATCCGTTTTCCATCGATGGCGGTCACGGCTTTCGCAGCCTATGCCATCGGCAATACGGCCGGCTTCGGTCCGCTGAGCGGCGGCGCCATCCGCTTCCGCGCCTATTCCCGGCTCGGTCTTTCGCCGGGTGATATCGCCCGCGTTATCGCCTTCGTCACGCTTTCTTTCGGCCTCGGGCTTCTATCGGTAAGCGCGATATCCACGTTCATCGTTGCGCCGCGCATCGCCTCGATTATCAACATTGATCCCGCCGTTCTGCGTGGCGTTTCGCTCGCGATCATCGCGGTGCTCGTGACCACGGCCTATATCGGACGCAACGGCAAGGTCATCACGCTCGGAAAGTGGCGGCTGCGCCTGCCCGACAGCCGCACCTCGTCACAGCAGTTTCTGGTTTCCGCTTTTGACATCGCCGCGTCCGCGTCCGTGCTCTATGTGCTTTTGCCGGAAACCCATCTCGGCTGGCCGACCTTCTTCGCCATCTACGCTACGGCCGTCGGTCTCGGCGTTCTCAGCCATGTGCCCGCCGGCCTCGGTGTTTTCGAAACCGTCATGGTGGCCGGTCTCGGCAATGCCATCAGCGTTGATCAGCTGCTCGGAAGCCTCGTTCTTTACCGCGTCATCTACCATGTGCTGCCGCTGGTGGTCGCGATTCTAGTCATGATCGTTTCCGAGACGAAACAGTTTGCGGCCAAACCCGTTGTGTCGGATATCAGCCAGCTTGCCGTCAAGCTCGCTCCACCGCTGCTCTCCACCTTCGCGCTCATTCTCGGCACCATGCTGATCTTTTCGAGCGTGACGCCGACGCCGGACAGCAATCTCGATTTCCTCTCGAATTTCGTGCCTTTGCCCATCATCGAAGGCGCACACTTCCTGACGAGCATTCTCGGCCTCGGCCTCGTCGTCGCCTCCCGCGGCCTGGGGCAGAGACTGGACGGCGCGTGGTGGATCGCACTCGTTGCGGCTTCCCTCGCCCTCATCCTCTCCATCCTCAAGGCCATCGCGGTTTTCGAGGCGATCTTCCTCGGCCTCTTCATCGTGGCGCTCGCCTTCAATATGCGCAGCTTCAACCGCCATGCCTCGCTGGTGAAACAGGCGCTCGGTCCAAGCTGGATCGCCGCGATGATGGTCATCATTGCCGGTGCGGCAACCATTCTGCTCTTCGTCTACCGCGATACGGATTATAGCCACACGCTGTGGTGGGAATTCGAGTTTTCGGAAGAAGCGCCGCGCGGCTTGCGCGCCCTTCTCGGCCTCGTCCTTGCCTCCTCGACCATCGCCATTTTCAGTCTCATGCGCCCGGTCCGGTTCCGCCCGGATACCATCAAGGCGGACGATATTGCCAAGGCGACGGAAATCGTCATGACGCAGGACGCCGCGGACGCCAATCTGGTGCGCATGGGCGACAAGCATGTGATGTTTTCGGAAACAGGCAATGCCTTCATCATGTATGGCATTCAAGGCCGCTCCTGGATCGCCTTTGCCGATCCTGTCGGTGACGAGGAGGATTTCCCTGATCTCGTCTGGCAATTCGTGGAATCTGCCCGCTCCGCCGGTGCCCGTGCGGCCTTCTATCAAATATCGCCTTCGCTTCTGTCGCATTGTGCCGATGCGGGCCTGCGCGCCTTCAAGCTTGGGGAGCTCGCCCTTGTCGATCTCACCACATTCGAGCTTAAGGGCGGCAAGCTCGCGACACTTCGCCAGTCTCTGAGCCGTGGCGCACGCGACGGGCTGAGCTTCGAATTGATCGAAAAGGCCGATGTTCCAGCCGTTCTCGATGATCTGAAGCAGGTCTCGGACGGCTGGCTTGAGCATCACAATACCCGCGAAAAACGCTTCTCGCTCGGTGCTTTCGAGCCCGCCTACATTCTTTCGCAGCCGGTCGCGGTCTTGCGCAAGGACGGCAAGATCACGGCTTTCGCCAACCTCATGGTGACGGACACCAAAAAGGAAGCGACCATCGATCTCATGCGGTTTGCGCCCGATGCGCCTCGCGGCGCGATGGACTTCCTGTTCGTCAGCATCATGCAGCATCTCAAGGAAACGGGCTACCAAAGCTTCAACCTCGGCATGGCGCCCATGTCCGGCATGTCGAAGCGTGATGCCGCGCCCGTCTGGGACCGCATTGGCAGCACGCTGTTCGAACACGGAGAGCGTTTCTACAACTTCAAGGGACTTCGCGCCTTCAAGGCAAAGTTCCACCCGAAATGGGAACCGCGTTACCTTGCCGTGCAGAATGGCGCAGACGCCGCTCTGGCGCTGATGGATGCGACGGTCCTGATCAGCGGCGGTGTCAGAGGAGTGATCGGCAAATGATGAAACGCAACTTGATAGGGGCATTCGTTGCCGCTTCGACCCTACTCGCCTCGTCCGTCGCATTTTCCCAGGACAAGCCGTCTTACGATACTGGCATGATCCCGGCCGACCACATCATGGTGCCAGACGGAGATATCCAGGCCAGCATCTTCCTGATCTCCGATGCCAATGGCTGGACGGATGCCGACGAGACCCGCGCCAAGGCGTTGGTCGAAAAAGGCGCGGCCGTCGTCGGCATCGACTTCAAGGAATATCTGAAGGCGCTCGAGGCGGATGATGACGAGTGCATCTACATGATCTCGGACATCGAGTCGCTCTCGCAGCAGATCCAGCGCACCGCCGGCACCGGCAGCTACCGTCTGCCGATCGTGACCGGCATCGGCAAGGGCGGCACGCTTGCCCTGGCGATGATCGCCCAGAGCCCCGTTTCCACCGTGCGCGAAGCCGTCGCGGTCGATCCGAAGGCGGGCCTGCCGCTTGAGAAGATCCTCTGCACGCCGGCAACGAAGGACAAGGTGGATGGCGAAACCGTCTACGGCCTCACCGACGGCGCCCTTCCGGCACCGGTCAGCGTCATCTTCACCCCTGATGCCGACCAGAAGGGCCGTGATCACGTCAACGCCCTGGTAAAACTGCATTCCGACATCGAGGTGACCGACGTTACCGACAAGGCGGATGCGGTTCTGACACAGATACTCTCCGACAAGGTCGATGCGGCGGGAGACAGCAACAACCCGCTCGGGCTCCCGATCACCGTTCTGGAGGCAAAACCTGTGATGGACACCATGGCGGTGATCTATTCCGGCGACGGCGGCTGGCGCGACCTGGACGAGGAAGTCGGCAGCGCCCTTCAGAAACAGGGCGTGCCGGTCATCGGCGTCGATGCCCTGCGGTATTTCTGGAAGGAGAAGGAGCCGAAGGAAGTGGCGAGTGACCTCGCCCGCATCATCGACACCTATCGTAAGGAGTGGAAGGTCCGCAATGTGGTGCTGATCGGTTATTCCTTCGGTGCCGACATCATTCCCGCCACCTATAATCTCCTGCCTGCCCGGGTCAAATCCTCCGTTGCGCAGCTTTCGCTGCTCGGCCTTTCCAACGAAGTGGATTTCGAAATCTCCGTTCAGGGATGGCTTGGTGTGGCCGGAGAAGGCAAGGGCGGCAAGACCGTCGACGATATCGCCAAGATCGATCCCAAGCTGGTGCAGTGCGTTTATGGCACCGAGGAAGAGGATGAAGACCCCTGCCCCGGCCTCAAGGCAAAGGGCGTAGAGACCATCGGCATCGAAGGCGGGCACCATTTCGACGAGGATTACGAGGCGCTTGCCAAACGCATCGTCAACTCGCTGAAAACCAGGCTGGCGAAATAGCCAGCCGCAACGGGCGCCGCAGGCAGCGTATTACTGCCTGCACCTTTCGTTCCCGCTCGCGGCGAAGCTTGCGGAATCAATCAAACTATTATTCAAAAGAAACCGGCCTGCGGCGAATGTTCATCACGTTCCCGCAACCGTTCTGTTGTTGATCGCCAACCATGGATTTTATATTTCCGGACCGGTTCAGGGAGCCGCCGCATGCTCGCCGCAAAACGAAAAACAAAAACACCGGTCCTCGTGGAACGCATCGGTCAATTCGTCAGCCAGGTCAAAGTGGCGATGAAAAGCGACGACGCTTCGCGAAACAGGAAAATCCGCGATCTCTGGGATGCCGAGGTCCGCTACCATTTCGATAATGGCCGCACGGAAAAGACACTCGAACTTTACATCATGAAATATCGCTATGCGCTGAAGGCCGAGTTCGGCGCAAAGAGCACCCCGCTTGCCATCTGCAACATGAAGAAGCTGCGCGAGCGCCTGAACACCTATATTGCCCGGGCCGATTATCCGAAAACCGGGGTGGCGACATCGATTGTCGAAAAAATCGAGCGGGCGGAATTCAATACCGCCGGCCGCAAACCAACGGTTCTCCTTCGCATCGCCGATTTCATCGCCGCGATGAACGGCATGGGCACGAAGCAGGAAATGCAGGCCTTGTGGGAGGCCGAAATCGCCGTCATGAAGGGCCGCGCCCAGACAACGATCATTTCCTACATCACCAAGTATCGTAACGCCATCCGCGAGGCCTTCGGTGACGACCATCCGATGCTGAAGATCGCCACCGGCGATGCCGCAATGTATGACGAGGCACGCCGGGTGAAGATGGAGAAGATCGCCAACAAGCACGGCGCGCTCATCACATTCGAGAATTACCGGCAGGTGCTGAAGATCTGCGAGGATTGTCTCAAGTCCAGCGATCCCCTGATGATCGGCATCGGCCTCATCGGCATGACGGGACGCCGCCCCTATGAAGTCTTCACCCAGGCGGAGTTTTCACCTGCTCCCTATGGCAAGGGCATCTCCAAATGGAGCATCCTGTTCAACGGTCAGGCCAAGACGAAACAGGGCGAGGGCACGAAATTCGGGGTTACCTATGAAATTCCGGTCCTGACGCGCTCCGAAACCGTGCTCGCTGCCTATAAGCGCCTGCGCGACAGTGGACAGGGGAAATTATGGCATGGCATGTCGATCGACGATTTTTCCTCGGAAACCCGTCTGCTGCTGCGCGACACGGTTTTTAACCTGTTCGAGGATTTCTGGCCGAAGGAAGAGCTTCCCAAACCCTATGGCCTGAGACATCTCTATGCGGAAGTGGCCTATCACAATTTCGCACCGCCCCATGTGACCAAGAACAGCTATTTCGCCGCCATTCTCGGCCACAACAATAACGACCTCGAAACGTCGCTATCCTACATGACCTACACGCTGCCGGAAGATCGCGACGATGCACTGGCGCGCTTGAAGCGGACCAATGAGCGGACATTGCAGCAAATGGCCACGATCGCCCCGGTGTCCCGCAAGGGGTGATGCGTCAGTGCGGGTTTTCGGCTCGCAGCAGCCGATAGGCGCGCACCAGCGTCTGCGCAGATGCCGTGCAATGTACTTGCAACAACCGGTTCCTATGCCTGCGAAACGTTACCGCAGAAAGGAACCTCCATGTCCAACCGAGCCTCGCTTGCAGTCCCGGCAGCAATCTTCCTCAGGCGGGAGCAGTTCCTCGATCGCAAAAGGCTTGGCAAGATAGTCATCCGCCCCCGCATCCAGCCCATCAATACGGTGATCGACACTTCCGAGCGCCGTCAGAACAAGGATCGGGACGGAGTGTTTGCTGCGGCGAAGCGAAGCCACCAGGTTCAACCCTTCGCCATCGGGAAGACGGCGATCCAGAACCAGAACATCGTAAGAGCCGTCACGCGCGAGAGCATCGGCATCGCTGATGGTGCTCACGTGATCGGCAAGCACATCCCGCCGGCGCAACGCCTCAAGAAGCGCGCGTGCCATTTCGGGTTCATCCTCAAGAAGCAAGATTCGCAATGACGTTCCCCAAGATGAATCCTTGCCGTCCACACCACTGGTGGGTGAATGTTGCAGCAACATTGCAGGGAGCCAGCCGGCCGGCGCGTCATTCTGTACATGACCAGGATGCCACCGCAACAGACGCGTCACGCAATCAGACCCTGGGCCTTAGAACCCGGCCTGTACCCATGTCTCGCATAAAACCGGTCGAGTTCGCGCTGCTGCGCCACCTCGCCGGTATAGATGGCAATATAGTCGGGAATCCTCTGCATCCGCACCGCCACATCTTCCTCCGATTGCATGGAAATATAGCCGATCTGAACGAGATAGGTGGTGCGGGCACGTACATCCGCCATGGTTTCACCGTGGCCGAAACGCCTGAACATGCGTGAAAGTGCGGCCATCCTCATCTCGTCGGCCTTGCCAACCTCCGCAAGAATCTCGCTCGACTGGAGGGCCCAGCTTCGAACCGCAAATTCGAACCGGCTGTCGAAAAGCGAGGAATCCAGCCAGCAATCGAAAATATTTAGCATGGCTTCGGCAAGAGTTTCGGCATAGGCCTCTGATTGCCGGACAATGCTGCCCGTATTCTTCTCACGCCAGCGAGAGACGAGCGCAGCTAACAACTGCTCCCTGTCCTTGAAGAACCAGTAAAAGCTCGTGCGCGACACGTTCAGCTTTTTTGCCAAAGGCAGGATCTTGACGGAATCCACACCCGATTCCAGCAGGGCCTGATAGGCGGCCTCGAGCCACCCCTCATACGAACCGCGCCAGACTGTCTCGTTTAATGTCGCTTCCATGAAGATTTCCTATCAAATCCGCCTATGCGCGACAACACGAATGTTCAGCTGTGTCGAAGTAACAAACACCTGTGTTTTCTTAATTGACACATATGTACATTCCCGCTTAGCCTCCTGTCACGAAACATCTCCGGAGCATGGCGCATGTCGAATGATCCTCTTCTTCAGCCCTACCAACTGAAGCACCTCACTTTAAGAAATCGCATCATCGTCACCTCGCATGAGCCAGCCTATCCGGAAGATGGCATGCCGAAGGGGCGCTACCGTGCCTACACGGTGGAGCGAGCAAAAGGCGGCGTCGCCCTGACGATGACGGCCGGCTCCGCCGCCGTTTCCAAAGACAGCCCGCCGGTCTTCAACAATCTCCTCGCCTACAAGGATGAGATCGTTCCGTGGATCAGGGAAATGACCGATGCCGTGCATGAGCAGGGTGCGGCGATCATGATCCAGCTGACCCATCTCGGCCGTCGCACCCGCTGGGACAAGGGCGACTGGCTGCCAGTGCTCGCCCCCTCCCATCAGCGGGAAGCGGCGCACCGAGCCTTTCCGAAGAAGATAGAGGACTGGGACATTGAGCGCGTTATCAAAGACTTCGCCGATGCCGCCGAACGCATGAAGGCCGGTGGCATGGATGGCGTTGAGCTTGAAGCCTACGGCCACCTCATCGACCAGTTCATATCCCCGCTGACCAACGAGCTTGATGGACCTTATGGCGGCTCGCTGGATAACCGCATGCGCTTCTGTCTCGATGTCTTTAAGGCGATGCGAAAACGCGTGGGTGACGATTTCATTCTCGGGGTCCGTTATACCGCCGACGAATGTCTCGAGGGTGGCACGGGCAAGGCAGAGGGCCTCGAAATCTCCAGACGGCTGAAGGATAGCGGGCTGATCGACTATCTCAATGTCATCAGGGGCCATATCGACACCGATCCCGGGCTGACCGACGTCATTCCCATTCAGGGCATGGCCAATGCGCCGCATCTGGATTTCGCCGGTGAAATCCGTGCCACGACCCGCTTCCCCACCTTCCATGCCGCCAAAATTCAGGACGTCGCGACCGCCCGCCATGCGATCGCCTCCGGCAAGGTCGACATGGTTGGCATGACGCGCGCGCACATGACGGATCCGCATATTGTGCGCAAGATCATGGAGAAACGCGAGGACGATATTCGCCCCTGTGTCGGCGCCAATTATTGTCTCGACCGTATCTATCAGGGCGGTCTCGCCTTCTGCATCCACAATGCGGCAACCGGCCGTGAAGAAACCATGCCGCACGAGATCACCAGAGCGGCGCAGCGCCGGAAGGTGGTCATCGTCGGCGCCGGTCCGGCCGGGCTTGAGGCGGCGCGTGTGTGCGCCGAACGCGGCCACGACGTTGTCGTCTTCGAGGCCGCGAACGATGCCGGCGGCCAGATACGCCTGACAGCGCAAAGCGAGCGCCGCCGCGAGATGATCAGCATCATCGACTGGCGCATGAGCCAGTGCGAGAGGCTCGGCGTCACCTTCCATTTCAACAGCTGGGCGGAGGCCGACACGGTCCTTTCGGAAAACCCCGACGTGGTCATCATCGCCACGGGCGGACTGCCGCATACCGATGTTCTTTCAAAGGGCAACGACCTCGTCGTTTCTGCCTGGGATATCATTTCCGGTGACGTCAAACCGGGCACGAATGTGCTGGTCTTCGACGATGCCGGCGATCATGCCGGCCTACAGGCCGCCGAATGTCTGGCAAAGGCGGGCGCGAAGGTCGAGATCATGACGCCGGACCGCGCTTTTGCACCGGAGGTCATGGCCATGAACCTCGTTCCTTACATGCGCGCGCTGCAGAAACTCGATGTCACCTTCACCGTCACCTACCGGCTGGAAGCGGCGGAAAGAAACGGCAACCAGCTCATTGCCCATGTCGGCAGCGATTATGGCGGCGTTGCCAAAACAAGGATCGTGGATCAGATCGTCGTCAATCACGGCACGGTGCCACTGGACGAGCTCTATTTCGAGCTCAAACCCGGTTCGAAAAACCTCGGCGAAACCTCCTATGATGCCCTGCTGGCGGGTACGACCCAGACAGTGGAGCGCAATCCGGCCGGTACATACCGGCTCTTCCGCATCGGCGACGCCGTCGCCGCGCGCAACACCCATGCCGCGATCTACGATGCACTGCGTCTGGCAAAGGACATCTAAGACGGAAGTCGTCATCTTCGTGAATCGCAACGGCCTCAGGTAGTGCGATGCGTCGAAACTGACCGTGGTTATGATGCCGACTGGTTTCGTAACACTTTACAGGCGAAGAGGATCGCTCCCTGCGTTCCGGGTCGGGAATCCCGGCGAGGACGCCCAATACGATGCCGCAACCGTCATCTTCCGGCTGTAATCAGTGGGTCGTGAGCCTAAACCCTCTTTAAAAAATAGTGCCCTACACCCCACACATCACCGCCCTCATGCCCGAAAAGCCCTGCGGTTGCCAGGAAGAACAATCGCCATCGCCTTTCCCACAGCCGGGCATCGGCGCCATAGGTTTGCTGCAGAATGGGTCGGATGCGGTCAATTTTGTTGTCGAAATTTTCGAGCCAGTCGAGCGCTGTCCGACGATAGTGCGAGCCTGACCAGCGCCACTCCTGCTCGACGGTGAAAAACTCATTGAAGCGATGCGGAAGGTCGAAGGCCGGCATGATGCCGCCGGTGAAGAAGTGCCGGGCGATCCAGTCGGCAGGATTGTTGTGGTCGAAACGATAGGATCGGTCGCGGTGGTTAAACACGTGCAGGAAAAACCTGCCGTCCGGCTTCAGCCACGAGTGAACACGCTCGAACAACGCGCGCCAATTCGACATATGTTCGAACATTTCCACCGATACGACACGGTCGAACCGATCTTCCGTCGTGAAATCATTCATATCGGCCGTCACGACAGAAAGGTTTGACAACCCCCGTTCTCGGGCACGACCGATTATATATTCGCGCTGCGACACGGAGTTCGAAACTGATGTGATGCGGGCATTTGGGAAACGGCCGGCCATATAGAGGGATAACGAACCCCATCCGCAGCCAAGTTCCAGAATATCCATGCCGTCTTCAAGGCCGGCATGGTTGGAGGTCTCGGCCAAAGCGACATTTTCAGCTTCATCCAGCGTCGTCGTGGCATCGTCATAATAGCAGCAGGAATATTTGCGCTGCTTTCCCAGAACGAGCGCGAAAAAGGCGGCTGGTACTTCGTAATGCTGCTTGTTCGCATCGTCGGTATGGCTGGCGACGGGAAAATTCACCATATCCGCCGCGAAAGCCTCTTCCGCACCCGCTGGCGTAACGGCAAGCCGCCGTTTTGTCCGTGCGCAGAGCATATCTATTCCGGCGAGTGTCACGCTGTCGCTGAGCGGCGCGCGCTCGGCGGCGTTGATGGCGAATGCGAGCATGTTCATGGCCTGTCCTCGTTCTTGCGCGGCCCCGGAAAAAAGGCGTTGACGCGTTGTTGAAGGGCGCGGAATTTTTCCCCGCGCGATTGCAGCATATGGTCTTCAAGCGGCGGAATCCCGGAGACGTGGACAAGCAGCCAATACATCATCGCCGGCGCGGCGAGCGATACCCATGAAAAGGCCGGCCCCTGAATGGCCAACAGCGGAAAACTGCACCAGAAAAGCCATTCGAAAAAATAGTTGGGGTGACGGGAATAACGCCACAGACCGGTTTCGCAGACACTGGTTTTTGCCGCTGCGGTCTTTCTGAATTTGGAGAGCTGGGCGTCGGAGAGCGCTTCGCCTGCCAGCGCGCCAAGGCCAACCACCATGGCGATAAGGTCAACCATACGCGGAAACCCATGGGTGTTGCTTGCCGCAAGATAGACCGCAAGAACGAGCACGAAAGCGGCGATTGCCTGTATCTGCAGGAAGATGAACAGCCGCAGGGCGGCAGCGCTCCCCCATTGTTCCATAAGCTTTGCGTAGCGGGGATCCTCCCCGCCTCCTCGCGTGCGCATGCCGATATGGCCGGCAAGCCGCAGGGACCAGACAACGACCAGGAAAAGTGTAGCACCGCGGCGCCAGCCATCTCCGCTGGCGAAAACAACAGCGAAAATTCCGCCAAGCCCGACAGTCACCGCCCAGACCGTGTCGATCCAGCCGCTTGAACCGGTTGCTCTCTGCAATGCCCAAGCGCCCGCCATTAGAAGTGAGATGAGAATGGCAAGCGCCAGGACTACAGAAAACATCACCACTTCGCTCGCCATTTTGAACTGTTTGAGGTCGGGTCTCGTGATGGCGAATACGAGCGGACTGGCAAAAGAGTTTCAGGCGCCGGACAAAATTTCAAAAAAATCGATGCGAAGGTGAAACTGATCGGGCTGCCTCCTCGTAGATGTGGCGGTCCCCAAGACTGGATTGGCAGTGCGATAGCGAGGAAAAATGGTCGATACCGAAGCGAAAAAAGAACAAAGCCGGCGCCGCATCGCCGTGGTCGGAACGGGAATTTCCGGTTTGTCGGCGGCCTGGCTTTTGTCGCAACGGCACGATGTAACTGTTTTCGAGGCAGCTGACCGCATCGGCGGCCACACCAATACGGTGACGTTCAGCACGGGCCATGGACAAG
>JAEXMK010000169.1 GCA_023444445.1 Pseudomonadota bacterium
CAATACATCGCTGTTCTGGGCGCATTTATGCGCCACGACCTGTGCTACGCCACCGGCGCCGATGATCAGAACGTTCTTCTTCATTTCAGGTGATGCCTCCTTTTCCCCGCAGGGATGAGCTTCGTTGATGTTAAAAACAGGGTTTAAGACAGGCTTTGCTCGAAATCGGCAAAGTCGAATTCACGAACGGCGCGGATGGTGCCGTCGAGTTCCTTGATGGCGATCGCCGGCATCTTCACGCCGTTGAACCAGTTCTTCTTGACCATGGTGTACCCCGCCGTGTCCTGGAAGGAGATGCGGTCGCCAACCTTCAACTCCTTGTCGAAGCGGAAATCGCCGAAAATATCGCCGGCGAGGCAGGACTTGCCGCAGACCATATAGGGATGTTCACCCTCGTTCGGCGAAACCTTGGCACTCTCACGATAGATCAGCAGATCGAGCATATGCGCTTCGATGGAGCTGTCGACGATGGCGAGGTTCTTGCCGTTAAACAGCGTGTCGAGAACCGTCACTTCGAGCGTCGTGCTCTTCGTGATCGAGGCTTCGCCCGGCTCCAGATAGACCTGCACGCCATATTTTTCGGAGAATGCCCGCAGACGGTCGCAGAACTGGTCGAGCGGATAATTGTCACCGGTAAAGTGGATACCGCCGCCAAGGCTCACCCACTCAGCACGCGATAGCAGCGATGCGAACTTTTCCTCAATCTGGGTCAACATGCGGTCAAACAGAGAGAAATCGCCGTTTTCGCAGTTATTGTGGATCATGAAACCGGAAATGCGGTCCATGACCTTTTCAACCTTGGCCACATCCCATTCGCCGAGACGGCTGAAGGGACGTGCGGGGTCAGCAAGGTCGAAGCTCGAAGAGCTAACCTGTGGGTTGAGGCGCAGGCCACGGGTGATCCCGGAGGCCTTGTCCGCAAAACGCTCAAGCTGGCTGATGGAATTGAAGATGATCTTGTCCGCGTTGGAGATCACCTCGTCGATTTCGTAATCGGCATAGGCAACGGAATAGGCGTGGGTTTCACCACCGAATTTCTCGCGGCCGAGACGCACCTCATAAAGCGACGACGAGGTGGTGCCGTCCATATATTGCGACATGAAATCGAATACGGACCATGTGGCGAAGCACTTCAGCGCCAGCAGCGCCTTGGCGCCGGATTTTTCCCGCACATAGGCAATCTTCTCCATGTTGCGGAGAAGTTTTGTCTTGTCGATGAGGTAATAAGGCGTCTGCAGCATGGCGTTTCACATATTGATTGAAGTCAAGGTCGGTCTTGGATGATGGGCCTTATATGATGCTTGTGACAGGAAAACAAATGTCCGGGCCCGAATTCCCGGAAAAATGCCCGGCGCACCATCATGGTGGAACAAAACGCATAACGTTACGGAACCAAGCGCCTGTCGGCGCGTTTCAATCGCGGACAGGCGGGTTGTTTCTGCCGCCGCAACGGGAGTCAAGCGGCGATAGGCTTTGACATATCGCCATCTCCATCAACGATGTTCAGGAAGGACTTCACTCATGGCAAGCGTGCGTAGCAGCGTTAATGACAAGATCCAGCAATCCCTCGAAAGTGGTGATGCAGCCGATGTGGCCGCACAGCTCTCCCAGCTTCGCGAAGACCTGGCAAATCTTGCCAAGAGCGTAAAGGCGCTTGGCGTGGGTGCTTCATACGAGCTGAAGGCCCAGGCGGCGCGGGTTGCCGACGACGCCCTTTCCGCGTCGAGCGACATGGCTGACACCGTACGCAACGAAATTTCCACGCTGAATGACAATCTGACGGATCAGGTTCAGAAGAACCCCCTTCAGTCGCTCGGCATCGCCGTAGGCGTCGGTTTTGTTCTTGCACTCCTGACGCGTCGATAAGCTCATGCTCGAGGCATTGCTGGTCTATCTGGGGGAGACCCAGCGAGAAGGACGGGTCGTTACGAGACGACTTCGCTCCGTCATCATGCTTTCAGTGCTGGCAGGGATATTTTTCCTGATAGCTTTCGTCGCAGCGGTCGTTGCGGGTTCGATCTATCTTGCACGCCACGTCGGAGCTGGACCCGCAGCGCTGGTCGTCGCGGGATCGGCCTTCCTGCTCGGCGTTATTATGCTGGTGGCGCTCGCCATCATCAAACGCCCAAGGGTTTACGCGACCAGACCGATAACACCACTTACAGCCGCGGCACCGTTGGCGGCGGGCCCGCTCGCTCTGCAATCTTTGCTTTCGCTCGCCATCCAGGCACGTCCTTACGCGACACTTGCCGTCGCGGTGGCGGCTGGTTTTCTCGCGACAAGAGTGAGTACAAAAAAGACCAAGTAACTTCTTGGCAGCCTCACAAGACCAACCGCGCCTCCAGGCCATGGATGCGCGGTTTTTTTTATGTTACCCGCGAAGGATAGATTGGCTGATGGCACCCTGCGCCACGCCGCCCTTATTTGAACAAAGTGACATAGAGTCTCGGCGCGTCCGTAATTTTCTGAAAGGCAATTGATGAAGAAGAAAGTCCTTGTCGTCGGCGGTGCCGGCTATATCGGTTCGCACACCTGCCTACTCCTGTCCGAGCGGGGATATGAACCTGTTGTTTTCGATAATCTGTCCAACGGGCACGAGGAATTCGTCCGCTGGGGGCCTTTCGAACAGGGCGATATTCGCGACCGGGCGCGGCTGGACGAGGTCTTCGCCAAGCACCGGCCGGAGGCCGTTCTTCACTTCGCCGCGCTGATTGAAGTCGGTGAATCGGTCAAGCAGCCCGTGGCTTTCTATGACAATAACGTCATCGGTTCGCTCAACCTGCTTTCCGCCGCCATAGATGCCGGCGTCACCTCATTCGTCTTCTCCTCCACCTGCGCCACTTACGGATTGCCGGAACAGGTGCCAATCGACGAGACGCATCGGCAGGCGCCGATCAACCCCTATGGCCGCACCAAATGGGTGGTAGAACAGGCGTTGAAGGATTACAGCACCTATAAGGGTCTGCGCTCGGTAATGCTGCGCTATTTCAACGCCGCGGGCGCGGATTTCGAAGGCCGCATCGGCGAATGGCACAAGCCAGAAACCCACGCGATCCCGCTTGCCATAGAGGCCGCACTCGGCCGGCGTCAGGGTTTCAAGGTGTTCGGCACGGATTATGACACCCGCGACGGCACCTGCGTGCGCGACTATATTCACATTCTCGATCTTGCCGATGCGCATGTGCGGGCGGTGGACTACCTGCTGGATGGCGGCGAGACTGTAGAACTCAATCTCGGCACCGGCACTGGTACGACGGTGAAGGAGTTGCTGGCGGCGATATCGGAAGTTTCCGGCCGCCCCTTCCCCGTCGAATACACCGAGCGACGTGACGGGGATTCCACAACCCTGGTGGCCAATAACGATAAGGCACGGGAAGTTTTGGGCTGGCAACCGCGTTACACCCTGCACGATATCATCAAATCTGCCTGGGCGTGGCATTCCTCCCGCAACGCTGGCGACTGACGACAAAAAAGGCACCGACCCTCAGGTCGGTGCCTCGCGCGGGGCGGCTCATTCAAGCCTGCCTCGCTCCTGCCTCCCAGGTATCCGCATTAGGGCTTGGTGGCAGAGGTTGTGGTGCCATCAGGCGTAGCCGGTGCAGCAGCATTCTGCTCGCTTGCTTTCTGTTCAAGTGTCTTGAACTCCGGCGCTGCCTTTAGCGTTTCAGCCGTTTCGGTCGTGGTCAGACGAATGGTGCCGTCCTCGACGTTGCGGGTCATCGTAATCTTGTCCATGGGAACGGCAACGTCCTTTGCGCCAATGCCCAGGAACCCGCCAACGCCAATCACGGCTGCAACAAGACCACCATCCTGTTCCATGATGAGGTTTGTGACGTTACCGATGCTTTCATCCGCACCGGTATAGACAGACTTGCCGATATAGTCGTTGGCGCTGACCTGATTTTCAGCCTGCTGGGTGATGTACGCACCGCCTGTCGACGTGGCCGCGCTATCGGCTGCCGTCGGAGCAGTCGGCGTCATCGGCGTTGCGGGCTCGGTCTGTGTGCTTGGGCTTGCCGGTGCAGGCTGTGTCGTTCCCTGAGCGATGGCGAGCGGCGCGAAAGCGGTCGTACCCATCAGTGCGGCGGTGAAAATAGTCGCGAATTTCTTGGTCATTTTCGTACCTTCCTTTCATCGTTCACAACTGGCCGGCGGTAATATTTCCTCCCGCTTCTCGACCGGTTCGATTGGCAAACGGCATGGTTGTTAGAATAGTTCCGATTTTTTCGATCACGGCTTCGGGAGATACCGTGAACCACAACAACCAAAGGTGAAAAATCAGCCATTGCTAACAGAGGACAGCGCGCTATTATTCCTGCTGTAACAATGCCATAACTGCCGGAGTTTATTATATGCCTCCACCCGGCAACAGACTGAAAGACATGTTCTCGACTTTGCGTCGGCGCAGCGGAAATTTTTTCCCCACGGCTTCCATCGGCACGTATCTGGTGGTGATGGCAACCGTTATCACGTTGCCGCTCATCCTTTTCGTCGGCTATCTCATGCTGCGCCTCGAGGCAGAAAAACGCGACGACTTGCAGCGGGAAACCATCGAGGACGTGCGGGTGGTCTCCCGCAACATCGACCGTCGCCTTCAGGAAATCTCCACGTCACTCAATCTCCTGTCGCAATTCCCCGAGCTTGAGAGTGGCAACCTCGCAGCGTTTCAGGGACGCGTTGCCGAAAGCCTTAAACGGGAGGGCCTTTTTGCCCTTCTCGTCACCAAGGATGGTCAGCAGCGCCTTAACACGCGCGTTCCCTACGGCGAACCGATGAGCAACGTGCCTGCTGAAGCACACCTGGCCAAAGCGATTGACTCCCGCCGCATCACCGTCTCTGACCTGTTTTTTGGTTCCACCAGCAAGGAATGGGTATTCAATGTTACCTTGCCGCTCGATCCGGACCTGAGATCGGCTGGAGACGCCTTGATACTGACGCAGAATGCAAGTGATCTCGGCCGCCTTATTCCAACGGAAAACCTGCCTCGCCACTGGGCGGTCGCCATCATTGATGGCACCAACCGCGTTGTTGTTTCCAGCGAACCCGATCAGGTTCAGGTCGGGCAGCCGTTCATGTCCCCGGAAATCCTTTCGCAAATGCAGGCCTTCAGCGGCAATTTCTTCGACGGCAAGGGAAATCTCTACGCCTACGCACAACTGCCGGGTTGGCAATGGAAGACGGTGATGTGGGGACCGCTCGCCGCAAGCCAGGCGGCGCTGATCGACACCTGGCGGCAGATGATGATCGGCAGTCTTGTGCTGGTGCTGATCGCCATCGGCGGCGCCTATCTCGTCGGCCGGCAATTGCGCAGCTCCATCCGCGATCTCACCCACATGGCCGAGCGAATCGGTGAAGGCGAGATCGTGGCACCCGTCGATACCAAGATAAAGGAGGCGAACCAGGTCGCCATCGCCCTCTCCAACGCCTCCTTCGACAGAAGCCAGTCGGAGGAGCGTTTGCAGCTGCTTCTGCACGAACTGGTGCACCGTTCCAAAAACATTCTGACCCTGGTTCAGGCGATGATACGGCAGCTGGGCCGCGAGAATAAGAGCATTCCGGAATTCCAGAAAGAGGTGGACCACCGCCTGCGCGGCCTTGGAATGTCGATCCGCGCTCTTGCGGAAGTTCAATGGCAGGGCCTGCCGATCCGCAAGCTGATCGAAACCCATCTCGATGTTTTCGGCACGGTGGCGGAACGCTTCAGACTGGAAGGCGACGATTTCATGCTGTCTCCTGAAGCGGCACAGAACTTCGGGCTCGTGGTGCATGAGCTGACGACGAATTCCATCAAATATGGCGCACTTTCGGTTCCGCCAGGAAAAATAACCGTCAGCTGGAAAGCGCTCGAAAAAGACGGCCGGCAGATGCTCCATCTCATCTGGACGGAGACAGGCGGGCCGCCCGCAACCGAGCCGAGTCGCAAGGGCTTCGGCACCACGGTCATCAAACGCCACGCGGAAGGCGCGTTCGGCGGGAACGTCATAACCCAGTATCGCGAGACCGGCTTCGAATGGTCGCTGGAAGCGCCGATGCGCTATTTCATCCCAAAGCGACCCGAGCAGACACACTAAGGCTCCTGCACCCGACAGCTAAAATTTGGCGATTATCAAAAAAAATGCATGTCGCGGGAACCGAACGCTTCGGCGTGCATTCTTACTGCAGGCCAAGCAATTCCCCCGTCCCCGCCTGAAGCTTGGTCTGAATATAAACGGGTTTCACCCCTGAAAACCCGTGATAAAAATAGCACGGCTCTCCCATGGGCCGTGCTTTTTTTGTCTCGGGCTTGGAAACGGTGCGTGGCACCATTCACGCTGGCCGTCCCTTTTCAGAAAGCTGTGCCGTCACCCGAAGGGAACGTCAGGCGGTAAACGATCCGCTCGGGCGTTAGCTGGTATTCCGCACTGCCGCCGAGAGCAGAAGGCACCACCTTTTCCAGCACCACGCTGCCGAAACTGCCGTGCCTGGCCGCCGCCGGCTCCTTCGATGGCATCATCGGCTCGTTCCACTCGACGATATAAAAATCACCGTCCTGACGACACTGGAGAGAGATCGGCGGGTGGTAGGCCAGATTCCCGCTGTGGCTGACCGTATTGACGACCAGCTCATGGAAGGCGAGCCCGATATAAAGCGCGCCATTCGGATTGAGCAGCAGGTTTTCGCCTTCCATATGGATGAGATTCGGATATTCCGGCACATAAAGATCGAATTGCTGGCGCAGAAGCTCGAATATGCGCGCACCCCGCCAGTCGGAATCCGTAATGAGATCCTGGCTCTGGGCAAGGGCATGCAATCGGCCGCGGAACTTGCGCAGAAAATCATCCTTGGTGAGGCTAAAACGGGCCGTCTGGCCCGCAAGGCTCTGGATGATCGCCAAGAGGTTTTTGGAGCGGTGACTGACTTCGCGCAAAAGTGAGCGCAGAAGCTGCTCGCGTCGCCTTTCCGCCGTCACTTCGCGGATGGTGGTCTTCATCACCACCTGGTTCGACTGGTTGAAAGTGGAATGGACCTGAAACTGGAAGACACGATCATTGCCGGCATTGACTTCCAGCATGCCACGGCTGCCCGCAGTGCTCATGTCCTTCTTCAGCTCGGCAAGTCGGGCAGAGAGCTCGACGCCGAAAAGACTTTCATCGGTTGGAAGGGAATCGGCCGGAAGTTTCCAGACATCCGGCAGATTGGCCACGAATATGTAGTCGCGGTTCCAGTCCTGCAGCATGACTGTCTCACCCGAATCGAGCAAGGCGAGAACGAGCGAATCGTGAAGTTCGCTTTCGTCCCTCTCCGCGTTATGCCATGCCAGCCGATGCAAATTCGTCTCCTTGCAGAAAGCCGAAGGACAGTCCCACGACCGTAACCGCCAACGCCCGGGCACCAAACTGGTTCCCGGTCAGTCCGCGGTGTCGGCAAAATTCACGCGGCGACGCGTGAGCTTTCGTTGAAAAACAGCGCCTGGCTGATGAGCGCTTTCACCATGTCCGGGTTGAACGGCTTCGTCACAAGGAAGGTCGGCTCCGGCCGCTCGCCTGTCAAAAGACGTTCGGGGAAAGCCGTGATGAAGATCACCGGGAGGGTGGTCATCTGCAGAATGTCCCTCATCGCATCGAGACCGGAACTGCCGTCGGCGAGCTGGATATCGGCAAGGATCATCTTGGGCTGGGTGCGATGGAAGAGATCGAGCGCTTCCGTATGGGTGCGGGCGATGCCTGTGACGCGGTGGCCGAGATCGGTGACCATCTGCTCGATATCCATGGCAATCAGAGGTTCGTCCTCGATGATCATGATATCGGTTGCCACCTGCCTTGCAATTTCAGAGGCGGCCTCATCGATCAGCTTGCCGACCTGGTCTTCGGACACCTTCAGAACCTCTGCGGTTTCCGATGGCGTGAACTCTTCGACAGTCGTCAAGAGGAAAGCCTGACGGGCAAGCGCCGGCACGGCGGAGAGGTTCGCGGAGGCGCGTTTTTCCCATCCCGACAGGTTTTCGTCGGTCTTAATATTGATCGTCACGGAACTAAAGATCGATACGAACAATTGATAGAGCGAAACACGATCGTTGCTAGTCTGCGGAAAAATGCTGATATCCGCGATCAGAGCTTCGAGTGTGGCGGCAACATAGGCATCGCCAGTCGATTGTGAGCCGCAAACAGCACGCGCGAACCTGCGTAGATATGGCAGGTGCGGTGCGATGCGTGTAGAAACTGACATGGAATTCTCCCCTTTCATGCGGTCTGCAACGCAAACCCACGATATCAACGCGCGCATCGCAAAAAAAGTTCCGAACTGCCGGAACTATTTTTTTTACCGCGCATTCTTTGCCTCGACACAAAAGGAATACCGGACGTTATGAGCATGTTTCAGTCGGACCAAGATCAGCCGGATAATTCGGCGCCGCCCCAGGTTCCACAATCCGGGCGGGCCGTGATTTCCCGTAAGCTCCGAGAGCTTTATGATGCCGTTCAGGATGAAGGCATCCCTGACAAATTCCTCGACCTTCTCGAAAAACTCGATGAAGCCGAAAGCAAAGCCAAATTGAAGGCTTCGGGGGAATGATGGCGAAAGAGCCTGAGCAGACGGATTACAATTTCAAACGGGAAATGCTGGCGGCACTGCCGAACCTGCGCGCCTTCGCGATTTCGCTCATCCGTTCGAGGGATCGTGCAGACGACCTCGTGCAGGACACAATCATGAAGGCCTGGGCCAAACAGGACAGCTTTCAACCCGGAACCAACATGCGCGCTTGGCTGGTGACGATCCTGCGCAACGAATTCTACAGCCAGATCCGTAAGTCGGGCCGTGAAGTGCAGGATTCCGAAGGGGTTTACACCTCGCGCCTTTCCGTTCCGCCGGAACAGCATGGTTCGGTGGACCTTCAGGATTTTCGCTCGGCATTGGCTAAACTGCCTGACGACCAGCGTGAAGCCATCCTCCTGATCGGCGCCTCGGGTTTTGCTTATGAGGAAGCCGCCGAAATCTGCGGCTGCCCGGTCGGCACCATCAAGAGCCGCGTCAGCCGCGCAAGACTGCGCCTGCAGGAATTGCTTGGCATCGAAAACGAAAACGAGTTTGGACCGGATGCGCAGATGAGCGCCGTCACGGCCGCTGCAACGGTGCGCTGAGGAAATTGAACGTCGGAAACGGGCAGGCACGCGCCTGCCCTTTTTTTGTGCCCGCTTTTCAAATACCCGTTTCCTTGACCGACTGCATGACCACAAAGGTGGAAGTGTTGGCGACGGAGGGCAGGCTCGAGATTTTTTCGCCGAGCACCCTGCGGTATTTGCGAATATCGCTGGTGCGCACCTTCAGAAGATAATCAAAAGCGCCGGCAATCATGTGGCACTCTTCCACTTCCTTGATTTTGCGCACCGCCGTGTTGAACTCCTCCAGCGCCTTTTCCCGCGTGTCTGACAGCTTGACCTCGGCGAAGGCAATGTGATCGACGCCGAGCTTTTGCGGATTGAGCATGGCCCGGAAGCCGAGAATATAGCCCTCATCCACCAGCCGCTTCAGTCGCGTCTGGCAGGGCGTCTTGGAAAGGCCGACCCGTTTTGAAAGTTGCAGCACGGACATACGCCCGTCCTCGCTGAGCGCCCCGAGAATCTTGAGATCGAGGTGATCCAGATCGTCTGTTTTCTGACTATTTGCCATGCTTTTTTACGCCATTCTCGATTTATAAAAGTTCATATTACCTATTTTATCCTGAAAATAAGGCCATAGCAATTTCTGCGGCGATGATATTCTAAGCGCCAGGATGACAAGCGGCGGGCGCAGGACGCGCTGCCGCCGACGATCTGCCTTCAACAGCGTTTTCAGGATTTTCAGAATGGCCGATGGTGCAAGCAACGCCGGTGTAGTAGCGAACGGAATCTTCCAGAACTTTGCGCCGCCGGTGCGCGAACAGAGCCTGCTGCGCAAGGCGATCACTGCCGCCTATCGCCGCCCCGAGGAGGAGTGCCTGGCGCCGCTCCTTACGGCGGCAACCGTGACATCCGAACAGGCGAGCGCCATCCGCGCCACCGCCCGCAAGCTGATCGAAGCATTGCGTGCCAAAACCAAGGGCACGGGCGTCGAGGGGCTTGTGCAGGAATATTCACTTTCCAGCCATGAGGGCGTGGCGCTGATGTGCCTTGCCGAGGCATTGCTGCGCATTCCCGACACCGCTACCCGTGATGCTTTGATCCGTGACAAGATCGCACGCGGCGACTGGAAATCTCATATCGGCGGCGGTCGCTCGCTTTTCGTCAATGCCGCGACCTGGGGTCTCGTCATCACCGGCAAGCTGACCTCGACGGTCAACGACAGCGGACTTTCGGCGGCGCTGACCAAGCTGATCGCCCGGGCGGGTGAACCCGTCATCCGTCGTGGCGTCGACATGGCCATGCGCATGATGGGCGAGCAGTTCGTGACCGGCGAAACGATCGGGGAAGCCATCAAGCGCTCGAAGCCACTGGAAGAACAGGGCTTCCAATATTCCTACGACATGCTGGGCGAAGCCGCGACCACCGCAAAGGACGCCGAGCGTTATTACAAGGATTATGAAAACGCCATCCACGCCATCGGCAAGGCTTCCGCCGGCCGCGGCATCTATGGCGGGCCAGGCATTTCCATCAAGCTTTCCGCACTGCATCCGCGTTACGCCCGCGCGCAGGCCGAGCGGGTGATGGCCGAGCTTCTGCCACGCGTAAAGTCGCTGATGCTGCTCAGCAAGAAATACGATATCGGCCTCAATATCGATGCTGAAGAAGCCGACCGGCTGGAACTGTCGCTCGACCTTTTGGAAGAACTGGCGCTCGACAAGGACCTTGCCGGCTGGAACGGCCTCGGCTTCGTGGTACAGGCCTATGGCCGCCGCTGCCCCTTCGTTCTGGACTACATCATCGATCTCGCCCGCCGTTCCGGCCGCCGCATCATGGTGCGTCTCGTCAAGGGCGCCTATTGGGATGCAGAAATCAAGCGCGCGCAGGTGGAGGGGCTGGAAGACTTTCCGGTCTTCACCCGAAAGGTGCATACCGATGTTTCCTACATCGCCTGCGCCCGCAAGCTGCTCGACGCACGCGATCTGGTGTTCCCGCAATTTGCGACGCACAACGCGCAGTCCATGGCGACGATCTACCATCTTGCCGGTCCTGACTTCAAACTAGGCGACTATGAGTTCCAGTGCCTGCACGGCATGGGCGAGCCGCTTTACAGCGAAGTCGTCGGTAAAAAGAAGCTCGACCGGCCCTGCCGTTTCTACGCGCCGGTCGGCACCCACGAGACCCTGCTGGCCTACCTCGTCCGCCGCCTCCTGGAAAACGGTGCCAACTCCTCTTTCGTCAACCGTATTGCCGATCCCGCAGTGCCGGTAGATTCCCTCCTGGAAGACCCGGTCGCGGTGGTGAAGGCCTATGCCGTTCCCGGCGCGCGTCACGATCGCATCGCTGCCCCTGAAGGCCTGTTCGGCCCGGAACGCAAAAATTCCGCCGGCCTTGATCTCTCCAGTGAAACAACGCTCTCCGCTCTCGACAAAACCTTGAAGGCGGGTGCAACAACGGCATGGAAAGCAGCCGCACCACAGGCGGGCGGCCAGACGCGCCCGGTTCTCAACCCCGGCGATCACACCGATATCGTCGGTCATGTTACCGAGCCGACTGAGGACGATGTGAACGCCGCTATGCAACGGGCGGCGGCCTCGAACTGGCCCTCCACCCCGGTGGAAGAACGCGCCGCCTGCCTGGAACGCGCCGCTGACGCCATGCAGGCCGAAATGCCTGCGCTGCTGGGCCTCATCATGCGCGAGGCGGGAAAATCCATGCCGAACGCCATTGCCGAAGTGCGCGAGGCCATTGACTTCCTGCGTTATTATGCAGCGGAAGCCCGCAGGAATTTCACGGCGGGCGAAACGCCGCTTGGCCCGGTCGTCTGCATCAGCCCGTGGAATTTCCCGCTCGCCATCTTCATCGGTCAGGTGACGGCAGCGCTGGTCGCGGGCAATCCGGTTCTGGCAAAGCCTGCCGAAGAAACGCCGTTGATTGCTGCGCAGGGCGTACGCCTGTTGCATGAAGCAGGCGTTCCCGAAGACGCCGTGCAGCTTCTGCCGGGCGACGGCAAGACGGGCGCAGCGCTCGTCGGTTCGCCATTGACGGCTGGCGTCATGTTCACCGGCTCCACGGAGGTGGCGCGGCTCATTCAAGGCCAGCTTGCCGGACGGGTTCTGGCCAACGGCCAACCGGTGCCGCTTATTGCCGAAACCGGTGGCCAGAACGCCATGATCGTCGATTCCTCGGCTCTTGCCGAACAGGTCGTCGCCGATGTCATCGCGTCTGCCTTCGACAGCGCCGGTCAGCGCTGCTCGGCATTGCGCATTCTCTGCCTGCAGGAAGACGTGGCAGATCGCACACTGACCATGCTCAAAGGCGCGCTGCATGAACTGCGTATTGGCCGTACCGATCGACTTTCCGTTGATGTCGGCCCCGTTATCACCGCTGAGGCCAAGGGAATCATCGAAAAGCATATCGAAGGCATGCGTTCGCTCGGCCACCGCATCGAGCAGATCACGCTTGCGGGTGAGACCGGCAAGGGCACCTTCGTGCCGCCGACCATCATCGAGATGAAGTCGCTTGCCGATCTGAAGCGCGAGGTCTTCGGGCCTGTGCTGCACGTCATTCGCTTCAAGCGCGACAATCTCGACCGGCTGATCGACGAGATCAACGCGACCGGTTACGGCCTGACTTTCGGCCTGCATACGCGTCTCGATGACACGATCGCGCATGTGCTCTCTCGCGTGGCGGCCGGCAATCTCTATGTTAACCGCAACATCATCGGCGCGGTGGTCGGCGTGCAGCCCTTTGGCGGCCGCGGCCTTTCCGGCACCGGCCCAAAGGCCGGCGGCCCGCTCTATCTCGGCCGTATGACGGAGAAAGCGCCGAAGATCGACCGCATTGCCAGCCAACAGGATCAGGCGGCGGTCGAACTCGCCCGCTGGCTGGATGAAAACGGTGAGACCGTCGCGGCGGAAGCCGCGCGGCAGGCGGCAGCTCTTTCCGGCCTGGGCTTCGAGACGGAGCTTGCCGGGCCGGTCGGCGAGCGCAATGTCTACGCCCTTCATCCGCGTGGCAAAATCCTGCTGGTGCCGGCAACCGAACAGGGGCTTTACCGCCAGCTTGCGGCAGCGCTTTCCACCGGAAACTCGGTTGTCGTCGACAATGCTTCGGGACTGGAAAAGGCGATCTACGGCCTTCCGGCGACCGTCACGTCACGCATCGTGTGGGCCGATGACTGGGAAAAATCAGCACCCTTCGCCGGTGCGCTGGTCGAAGGTGATGCCGATCGCGTGATCGCGATCAACAGGAAGATCGCTGCGCTGCCGGGCCCGCTGGTTCTCGTTCAGGCCGCGACGACGGAAGCACTTTCCGGCGAAAGCCAGCCCTATACTCTCGACTGGCTGGTGGAAGAGGTGTCCGTCAGTGTCAACACCACGGCTGCCGGCGGCAATGCCAGCCTGATGAGCATTGGCTAAAACATGGAAGCGGCAGGGTTTCTTCCCTGCCGCGCCACCTTTCATACAGTAGTATCGCCACGACCGAAAAGCTGGTTCAGAACCTGTTCCTCCAGCTTGGCGAATTCCGGTGTGCCGTGACGGCGCGGGCGCGGCAGTTTCACATCCAGGTCGAGCGCGATGCGCCCCTCATCGATGACGACGATCCGATCGGCAAGTGCGACAGCCTCGGAAACATCATGGGTGACGAGCACGGCGGTGAATTTCTGCTTGCGCCAGATGCGCTCCAGAAGAAGCTGCATTTCAATGCGGGTGAGAGCATCCAGCGCGCCGAGCGGTTCGTCGAGTGCCAATATCTGCGGATGGGCGACTAGCGCGCGCGCCAGCGCCATGCGCTGCTTCTGACCACCGGAAAGCACATAGGGCCATTCCCCTGCCCGGTCCTTCAGTCCCACCTCGTCAAGAATGGCAAGCGCCTGCTCGTGCGCCGCTTCGCCCTTGGCGATGCCGGTCAACCCAACGGAAACATTGTTAGCGATCCTCTCCCAGGGCAGAAGGCGCGGCTCCTGAAACATCATGCGGGTGCGGCTTGATGCATCCTTCGAGACGGTTCCGGTCGTCGGCGTGTCGAGACCGGCCAGAATGCGCAAAAGCGTGCTTTTACCACAACCGCTCTTGCCGATAATGGCCAGAAACTCGCCTTCCCGCACATCGAGATTGATGCCGCGCAGAACCGGCTTCTCGCCGAAGCTTTTCGTGACATTGCGGAAACTGAAGGCGACCTTGCCTTCGGCCGGTTTGGCACGGGATTCGGTTGCCGCTTCCGCTTCTGTTGGAAGGGAGGGCGCGGCATCGGGGCGTCTCAGGGTCGTCACATTACCGGTCGACATGGGTTACCTCAGGCTTTCTTGAAGGCTGGATGCCATTGCAGGAAGATGCTTTCGAGGAAGCGGGCGAAACTGTCGGCGAGCTTGCCGAGAAGCGCATAGATGAGGATCGACAGAACCACGACGTCGATCAGCAGGAATTCGCGTGCCTGCATGGCCATATAACCAAGGCCGGAAGAGGAAGAGATGGTTTCCGCCACAATCAGCGTCAGCCACATGATGCCGAGCGCATAACGCAGGCCGGTGAAAATCGAGGGCAGCGCGCCGGGCAGGATCACCCGCCGGAACAGCGTAAAGGGCGTCATGCCATAGGTTCGTCCCATCTCCACCAGTTGCGGATCGACGCCCTGAATGCCGAGCAGCGTGTTGATGTAGATCGGGAAAAACACGCCGAGCGCGACAAGAAAGAGCTTCGCTTCCTCATCGATCCCGAACCACAGGATAACGAGCGGAATGAGCGCCAGATGCGGGATGTTGCGGATCATTTGCAGCGTCGTATCGGTGAAGCTACGAGAAAACTTTGACAGACCGTTGGCCAGCCCGAAGATGAAGCCGATGGAGCCGCCGATGGCGAAACCGGCCAGTGCCCGCGCAGAACTTACCCCGATATTGGCAACAAGCTCGCCGGATAAAAGCAGACGCCAAAAGGCTTCCGCGACGGCGGAAGGTGCTGGCAGGACGTTGGCCGAAATCACCCCCGCGCGCGCCGCCGCCTCCCACCCTGCAAGGATGAGAGCCGGAAGCAGCCAGCCGATGACACCGCCAAACTCGATGCGCTTACTGCTGCTCACGGCATGTCCTCCGGCTCAGTTCGTCGCGCCTGACCAGACGGCGTCCTTGATACTGATCTGTTTCGGGATCAGGCCGAGACGATAAAAGCGATCCGCCGTTTCCTGTTGGCTGGCGATGATCTTGTCATCGATCTTGGTAATTCCGAATTCCGAACGGTTCGCGGCAATCGTTTGCGCCTCCAGCGGAACGCCCGTCACCTCATGCAGCGCCGCAGCGACCTTGTCGCGATTGGCGGCAGACCACTTCGCAGCCTCACCGAGCGCATCGATCGTCGTGTTGATGGTGTCGCCATGCGATTTGGCATAATCGCGATTGGCCAGGAAATAGGTTTTGACATCGAGAACGTCGCTGGTGCGCGCAAGCGTAACCGGCTTGTAGCGGGTTTCGGCAATGGCGTAGAAGGGATCCCAGACAGCCCAGGCATCGATCTTGTCGCTGGCAAAAGCGGCGGCAGCATCGGCGGGGCTGAGATAGATCACCGCGATGTCGCTGAATTTCAGGCCGTTCTTTTCCAACGCTGCCACCAGAAGATTGTGCGCACTGGTGCCCTTGCCGACGCCGACCTTCTTGCCCTTGAGATCAGCCACTGACTTGATGCCGCTCTCAGGCTTGGTAAAGATCGCCTCGCCCTTGCCGTTCGAAGGAAGAGCCGCGACGTAAACAATGGCCGACCCCGCTGCCTGCCCGAAAATCGGCGGCGCATCACCCGTCCAGCCGACATTGATGGAACCGACATTCAAGGCCTCCACCAGCGGCGGGCCTGCCGTGAACTCCACCCAGGAGACCTTGACGCCCTTTGCCTCAAGCGCCTTTTCAATGACGCCCTGCTGCCTTGCGATAACTGGCAGGCCGGTTTTCTGGTAACCGATTTTCAGTTCTTCCGCCGCGTTTGCGGTAAAGGGAAGCACGGAAAAAGCGGCGGCGGCGATAAGACCGGCAGAAAGGGCGCGTCGGGTGATGGCTGGCATTTCGTCTCCTATCACCGGCCCCCTTGGCCGGTTTGCGATATGGAGCAATGCTAGGGTTTCCGGCAAAAACGATAGAGAGACAATAATTCAATATAACCAATTCCGCGGGAATATAATTTCGCCACTCTCGGGGTTTTCCGCAAATATCGGCGGCGACAATTTTTTTGCCTCAGCAAAATGCCGGCGCGAGGGGCGCCGGCATAGGGATCAATCTCGATGTTGTGGGCTTATTCGATATCGAAGGAAACGCCCTGCGCCAGTGGCAGCGCCTTGGAGTAGTTGATGGTGTTGGTCGCGCGGCGCATATAGGCCTTCCAGGAATCCGAACCGGATTCACGGCCGCCACCGGTTTCCTTCTCACCGCCGAAGGCACCGCCGATTTCCGCGCCCGATGTGCCAATATTGACGTTGGCGATACCGCAATCCGAACCTTCCGACGACAGGAAGCGTTCAGATTCCTGAATGTCACGGGTGAAGATCGACGAGGAAAGACCGGCGGCGACAGCGTTATGCGCCTCGATCGCCTGATCGAGATCGCTATACTTCATGACGTAGAGGATCGGGGCGAAAGTCTCTTCCAGAACGGGGCCAACCTGCTTGGGCATTTCGACCAATGCGGGCTTCACATAGTAGGCGTCAGTCGCACCGGTATCCACGCGGCCGCCGCCATTCACGACGCCGCCAGCCGCCTTGGCAGCCTCGAGCGCCTTCTGCATGCCATCGAAAGCCGCCTTGTCGACCAGCGGACCGACGAGGGCCGAGCTTTCCAGCGGATTGCCGACGGAGACAGAGGCATAGGCTTTCTTCAGACGCGGCACGAGCTCGTCATAGACGCTGTCATGCACGAAAAGGCGGCGAAGCGTGGTGCAGCGCTGCCCGGCCGTGCCCATGGCACCGAAGGCGATGGCGCGCAATGCCATGTCGAGATCGGCAGAGGGGCAGACGATACCGGCATTGTTGCCGCCGAGTTCCAAGATGGCGCGGGCGAAGCGTTTGGCCAGACGCGGCCCGACATCGCGACCCATGCGGGTGGAGCCGGTGGCGGAAACCAGCGGCACCTTGGGATGGTCAACAAGCGCCTCGCCGACGGCGCGGTCGCCGATCAGCAGCTGGGACAGGCCTTCCGGCGCGTCGCCGAAACGAGCAACGGCGCGCTCGAAGATGCCCTGAACGGCAAGCGCCGTGAGCGGGGTCTTCTCCGAAGGCTTCCAGACGACCGAGTTACCGCAGACGAGGGCAAGTGCGGCGTTCCACGACCAGACGGCAACGGGGAAGTTGAAGGCCGAGATGACCCCGACGACACCCAGCGGATGCCAGGTTTCCATCATCCGGTGACCGGGGCGTTCGGTAGCGATGGTGAGACCATAAAGCTGGCGGGAAAGACCGACGGCGAAATCGCAGATATCGATCATTTCCTGCACTTCGCCGAGACCTTCGGACGGGATCTTGCCCGCTTCCAGCGAAACGAGACGGCCAAGATCGGCCTTGAAGGCGCGCAGCTCTTCGCCCAGCAGGCGGATCAATTCGCCACGGCGGGGCGCCGGAATATTACGCCATGTCTTGAAAGCCGCATCGGCCTTCTCGATCACAGTAGCGACACCCTCGACCGAGACGGTCTTCAGGTTCGCGATCTGCTCACCCGTGACGGGGCTGAAGGACGCCATGTCGCCGCCGGTATAGAGATCGCGGGCAACGCCCATCCTGTCGAGAAGGGCCGCAGCTTCCTGTTTCACGTCAAGCTTCGTCATCGCATCCATGTCCATCGTCCTTTTGGTTGAAAGGGAGGAAAGGCCGTTTGATACGGCGCTTTCAACTCCCGTCACTCATCTTTCCCCGAACTTTTCATTCGTTGTTTGAAACTGGGACCGGCCACGCCGGAAAACACCGTTCCATTCTTTCCCGTAATCATATACGACCATAACAACCCGTTTCCAATGAGAAACGCGGGTAAGTTGATGCGAGAATGGAATGGATCCGCGCAGAAGACTGGTTCCTGATATCGTTACCCTGCAGGCGTTCGAATGCGCGGCACGGCATGGCAATTTTACGCGCGCTGCCGAAGAACTTAACCTCACCCAGAGCGCGGTGAGCCGGCAGATCGGCGAACTGGAAGCGCAGACAGGAATGCAGCTTTTCGAGCGCATCCGCAGACGGGTGGTGCTTTCGGAAGCGGGGCGCAAATTCCTGCCCGATGTGCGGCGGCTGTTACAGCAGTCCGAGCAACTGATGGTGCGTGCGGTTTCTGCTGGCACCTCGCATGCATCGCTTTCCGTCGCGACGCTGCCGACGTTTGGAAGCCGCTGGCTGATGCCGCGCCTCTCCCGCTTCATCGACGCCAATCCTGATATGACGATCACGATCGGCTCGCGCTCGCACCCTTTCGATTTCGATGAGGAAGGTTTCGATCTCGCCATTCATTACGGACAGCCAATCTGGGCGCATGGCACCTGCACCTTCTTATGCAATGAGGTGATCGTGCCGGTTGCCAGCCCTTCCCTGCTTCGCCGCGCCGGCGTGAACCGGGTGCAGGATCTGGCCGGACAGCCGCTGCTGCATGTCACCACCCGGCCGAAGCTCTGGACGGAATGGCTGGAAATGAACGGTGTGACGGCTGACAATGCTTATCAGGGTAGCCGTTTCGACCAGTTTTCGATGATCATCGAAGCCGCCGCGAGCGGCATCGGTTTTGCCCTCCTGCCGAGATATCTCATCGAGGCGGAGCTTGCCTCCGGCCGCCTCAAAATCGTTTTTGACATCCCCCTGCAGACTGACAAGAGCTACTACGTCGCCTTGCCGGAAGGACGGCAGGACAATGTGCTTGCTCGCGCCTTTCAGGCCTGGCTGCTCGATCAGGTCGGCAAGCCGGTTTAATCCACACCAGTGCGGTTCACATCGGCGATCAGAGGCGATTGCGGAAAAACGGGTTCCAACGCACGGTGCCCAGCCTGACCTTTTCGCGGATCATCGTGAGCAACCCCGATGCGGCGATGACGGCCAGACCGAGCACCGCGATGGCGTCAGGGTATTCGTGAAAGAAAGTCATGCCGATCGCCACCGCCCAGAGGATTTGCGAATAATGCGAAGGCGCGATCTGGCTTGCCGGCGCGATGCGGGTGGCAACCAGAAGCGTGATCTGTCCCGTGGCCGTGCAAAGGCCGATGAAGGCGAAGGCCAGCAACTGGTGCAGGTTGGGCATGACGAAATCCGGGACGGAAGCGATGCCGTTGAAGGTCAGGCCGTAAATCAACAGCACACCCATGATCGAGGTGCGCTTTTCCTTGCCCGCCAGCGAGCGCAACAGCACGATGGTCATGGCCGCAAGGAATGCCACGCCGATGGCAGCAATATGCCCGAGCTCCAGTGTCTTGAAGCCGGGCCGCACGACGAGGATGACGCCGACGATGCCGGCCAGAACCGCCGCCCAGCGCCATGGTCCGATATTCTCTTTCAACACCACGGCGGAAAGCACGGTGACGAAGAGCGGTGACAGGAAGATCAGTGCATAGGCTTCCGCCAGCGGAATGGTGGTGAAGGCGTAGATACCGAAAATCCCCGCAAAGAGACCGGAAATGGCGCGCCCGTGCACCGCGAAGGGCCGGCTCATGCGCCAGAATTCGCGCCACCTTTCCTCACGCGGCTTGCTGAAGAAGATGAAGATGCCGGAAAAGAGAATGCTGAAGAAGCCGATTTCGAAAACGCTGATCTGCGATCCGAGCGACTTGATGGTGGCATCGCCCATGGAAAAGGTCGCATAGGCGAACAGACCGAGCAGAAAACCCTTTTGCATTTGACTTCCCCGAACATCGACCGCAACGCAAAGCTTCTCCCGGTCGCGGGAAACGCGCCCGGGACGCCCCGGTTTGGGTCA
>JAEXMK010000255.1 GCA_023444445.1 Pseudomonadota bacterium
GCTTACAACCGTCAGGAATTTTTTGAGATCATCGAACGTGGTCTGGATGCATCGCCAACGACTGAAGTTCTGATCGAAGAGTCGGTTCTGGGCTGGAAAGAATATGAAATGGAAGTCGTCCGCGACAAGGCGGATAACTGCATCATCATCTGCTCGATCGAAAACCTCGATCCGATGGGCGTGCACACCGGCGACTCGATCACCGTTGCACCGGCGCTGACGCTGACCGACAAAGAATACCAGATCATGCGCAACGCCTCGATTGCGGTGCTGCGTGAGATCGGCGTTGAGACCGGCGGCTCCAACGTGCAGTTCGCCGTCAATCCGAAGGACGGCCGCCTCGTCGTCATCGAAATGAACCCGCGCGTGTCGCGCTCGTCCGCGCTGGCTTCCAAGGCAACCGGTTTCCCCATCGCCAAGATCGCCGCCAAGCTCGCCATCGGCTATACTCTGGACGAACTCGAAAACGACATCACCGGCGGCGCGACCCCGGCATCTTTCGAACCGTCCATCGACTACGTCGTCACCAAGATCCCGCGTTTCGCCTTCGAGAAGTTCCCCGGCGCTTCGCCGATCCTCACCACCGCCATGAAGTCCGTCGGTGAAGTCATGGCCATCGGCCGCACCTTTGCGGAATCGCTGCAGAAGGCACTGCGCGGTCTCGAAACCGGCCTCACCGGTCTCGATGAAATCGAAATCCCCGGTTACGAAGAAGGCGAAGGCTCCAAGAACGCGATCCGCGCCGCGATCGGCACCCCGACGCCGGATCGCCTGCGCATGGTCGCCCAGGCGCTGCGCATGGGCATGACGGAAGAAGAAGTCCACGAAAATTCGAAGATCGATCCGTGGTTCATCGCCCAGTTCAAGGCAATCGTGGATACGGAAGCCCGCATCCGCGAGCACGGTCTGCCGCAGGATGCCGAGAACCTGCGCATGTTGAAGGCAATGGGCTTCTCCGATGCCCGCCTCGCCAGCCTGACCTCCAAGCGCCCGAAGGAAGTGGCCGAGCTGCGCAACAGCCTGAACGTCCGCCCGGTCTTCAAGCGCATCGACACCTGCGCCGCCGAATTCGCCTCGCCGACCGCTTACATGTATTCGACCTATGAAATCCCGTTCGTCGGGGCCGCCCGTTCGGAAGCGCAGGTTTCCGACCGCAAGAAGGTCGTCATCCTCGGTGGCGGCCCGAACCGTATCGGCCAGGGCATCGAGTTCGATTATTGCTGCTGCCACGCCGCCTTCGCCTTGAAGGATGCCGGCTTTGAAGCGATCATGATCAATTGCAACCCGGAAACGGTGTCCACCGACTACGACACCTCCGACCGCCTCTATTTCGAACCGCTGACGGCCGAAGACGTGATCGAGATCATGCGCGCGGAACAGGAAAAGGGTGAACTGGTCGGCGTCATCGTGCAGTTCGGTGGCCAGACCCCGCTGAAGCTCGCCGAAGCGCTGGAAAAGAATGGTATCCCGATCCTCGGCACCGCGCCTGACATGATCGACCTTGCCGAAGACCGCGACCGCTTCCAGAAGCTGCTGATGAAGCTCGATCTCGCCCAACCAAACAACGGCATCGCCTATTCGGTCGAGCAGGCCCGCCTCGTCGCCTCTGAAATCGGCTTCCCGCTGGTGGTTCGCCCGTCCTACGTTCTGGGTGGCCGCGCCATGCAGATCATCCATTCGGAAGGCCAGCTCCAGACTTACCTGCTCGATACCGTTCCGGGTCTCGTGCCCGAGGATATCAAGCAGCGTTACCCGAACGACAAGACCGGCCAGATCAACACCCTGCTCGGCAAGAACCCGCTGCTGTTCGACAGCTACCTGACCAACGCCGTCGAAGTGGACGTCGACGCGCTGTGCGATGGCGAAAACGTCTTCGTATCCGGCATCATGGAGCACATCGAAGAGGCTGGCATCCACTCCGGCGACTCGGCCTGCTCGCTACCCTCGCGTTCGCTGAGCAAGGAAATGCTCGACGAACTGGAGCGCCAGACGACGGCACTTGCCAAGGCGCTCAAGGTCGGCGGCCTGATGAACGTTCAATATGCCATCAAGGACGGCACGATCTACGTTCTCGAAGTCAACCCGCGCGCTTCGCGTACCGTGCCGTTCGTTGCCAAGACCATTGGCGCGCCGATCGCCAAGATCGCCGCCCGCGTCATGGCGGGCGAAAAGCTTGACCCGGCAATTGCCGCCTATGGCGAGAAGCCCGATCCGCGCAACCTCAAGCACATTGCCGTCAAGGAAGCCGTCTTCCCCTTCGCGCGCTTTCCCGGCGTCGACATTCTGCTCGGACCGGAAATGCGCTCGACCGGTGAAGTCATCGGCCTCGACACGGATTTCGCGCTCGCCTTCGCCAAGAGCCAGCTCGGCGCAGGTGTCGATCTGCCGCGCTCGGGCGCGGTCTTCGTCTCGGTCCGTGATGAGGACAAGGAAGGCGTTCTGCCCGCCATCCGTATTCTCGTTGAAAGCGGCTTCAGAGTGCTGGCCACCGGCGGCACCCAGCGTTTCCTTGCCGAAAAGGGCATCAACGCCGAAAAGATCAACAAGGTGCAGGAAGGCCGTCCGCATATCGAGGACGCAATCCGCAACCGCCAGGTTCAGCTCGTCATCAACACCACCGACAGCAACAAGGCGATTTCGGACAGCAAGTCGCTGCGCCGCGCCACGCTGATGCAGAAGGTGCCTTACTACACGACGATGGCGGGTGCGGAAGCAGCAGCGCTCGCCATCCAGGCGCTGAAGGCCGGCAACCTCGAAGTGAAGCCGCTGCAGAGCTACTTCAACTAAGCAGTCCGAGAGGAAACCTATAGGTAAAACGCCGCGAGCTGTCAGGCTCGCGGCGTTTTACATTGCGCAGTCCAGCTGCAATCCGGCGGCGGTATTAACACCGCGATCCCCGCGCATCGCCGGTAATGAGTTCGGCAACACCCGATAACGCAGCTCCTTTGAATGAACCGACCATGCGTCAGCAGCAATATCGACGCGCCAGACCCATCAACAGCAATCAACCTCAATATCCGTCTTGATAACGCACCAATTTATGATATCAAAAATACATTATTTTTTATGAGGTTTTCATGTCGTCTTCTATTACAGATAAACCGGTTTCAACCCATCATGGCTATGTTGCCGTAAGCCAGATCATTTTAGCGATTGCCGTTGCCATGGGCATGCTCGCTTATCAAATCCATATCTGGCAGTCGTCCGGCGGGTTTTCTTTCCTGCTACTGCTGGCATCGGTTCTGTTCATCGGCGTCGCGGTGTTCATCGGCTTCGGTGTCTTCATGATCCAGCCGAATGAAAGCGCCGTCTTTACCCTTTTCGGCAAATATCAAGGCACCGATCAATCAACCGGGCTTCGCTGGATCAACCCGTTTTTCTCCATCCAACGCGTTTCCCGTCGTCTTCAGACCCACCATATCGACTCGATCAAAGTCAACGATGCCGCAGGCAATCCCATCGAGATTGGGGCTGCGGTGGTGTGGCATGTCGAAGATTGCGCAAAGGCGCTTCTGGAAGTCGATGACTTCAAGAATTTTGTCGCAATGCAGGCGGAAACCGCCCTTCGCAAAATTGCCAGCCAGCACCCCTATGACAACTGGTTGGGGGGAGAGGATGTATCCGGCCCTCAGGACATCATTTCGCTGCGCGATGGCGGCGAGGATGTGACGGCCAACCTCGTCGCTGAACTTCGTAGCCGCGTTGCGACCGCGGGCATCGAGGTCACCGACGCACGCATCACGCACCTTGCCTACGCACCGGAAATCGCAAGCTCCATGCTGCGACGCCAGCAGGCGGCAGCCGTCATCGCGGCGCGGCGCACGATCGTCAAGGGTGCCGTCGAGCTTGTAAAGGAAGCGCTTATGGGTTTGAAAGAAAAGAACATCGAAATCGACCACGAACGTCAGGCCGCCATGGTCTCCAACATGCTTGTCGTCCTCGTCGGCGAAAAGGACGCAACGCCGGTTATCAACGCCGGAACATTATACGGATAAAATTGATGGCAGGCCGCCCGCCCGGTCCAGAGCGAACAGCATTTCCGCTCCGGATCGAACCTAAAATTCTCGAAGCGGTCAAACGCTCTGCAAGTTCAGACTTGCGGAGCGTCAACGCCCAGATCGAGATCCTGCTGCGCGAAGCACTCGCCCGGCGGGGCGTGCTGGGCAAGAGCGAAGACCGGTCGTGACCGCCGCGGTGACGACGTACTGACGCTTGATGGCAATGTCTGCGGTGGACTTTCTCAGGCGGCAAGTGCTTCCCGCACGCAGTTTCGGCCTTCGCTCTTGGCCCGATAGAGCGCGCGGTCGGCCATCTCGGCCAGTGCCTGCAGATCACAATCCATCTCGCCGGTAGCGGCGGCAACGCCGATGCTGATGGTCACGCCAACACGCAGGCCACCACAATCGACCTCATTTATCGCCACCGCGTCGCGAATGCGTTCGCCGATCATGCAGGCCTTGCTCACACCGGCACCCGGGAGGAAAATAATGAATTCTTCGCCGCCGTAACGCGCCAGCACATCGCCGCCGCGGATGCTGCCGCCGATGCGCTTTGCGACTTCCTGCAGCACGCTGTCACCGACAGCGTGGCCGAAACGGTCATTGATCGACTTGAAGTGATCAATATCGAGCAACATGGCCGCATCTGCGGGATTGGGAGTTGCGGGCATTGTCTGGAAAAAGAAACGCCGGTTCTTGACGCCCGTCAGCGGATCGGTATTCGCAAGGACCAGCAATTTCCGTTCAGACCGCTCCGCAACCAGGATCATCACAAAGAGAGCGATAGCGAAGTTCAGCATGATGATGAAGAAAAACGCATTGACCAGATTGATGGTGGCATAACCGGGGAAAAGCACGCTTTTCATTACCGCAAGCGACAGCAGGCCGGAGACACCGGTGATTGCGCCAAGCGCCAGTCGCGAAAGAAGCGGCTCTTTCCGCCACCGTGCAAAAATCACGCCCGCCCCGCCAAGATAGGCCAGAGCCGCACAGCCATTAAAGAGCGCCGCACGAAACGCATTGTTGCCGGCCACCTGCAGCGCGACGCCAATCGCCAGCACGGCGATAAGACAGGTAAACACTATAGTTTTGCGATTTACGAAGCGCCCGTCGCTCAACGTCTTCAGACCGAGCCAGATCAGCGCGTATCCCGCAATACCGAACAAAATGCTGCCAAGCTCCCAGAGAGCCGGCGATAATATTTTCCATTCCCCGTACCCGGCAAGCGTCGAACCGAGCGCCATCGTCGCGAAACCCGCCGCAAGAGGAATGGGGCCGGGCAGAGCCCGATTACTCATCTTCAGGTATATGAAGCTTAACAGCCCCACGATGTAAGAACATTTTTGCATCAGTATAACTGTCGCAAGGTCAAGTTCGCCCAGCATAATATGTCCATACGGTAAATAAATTTATGAGACCCTATTACAAGGTACAGATAAAATTTCAATAAAAATAAGATATCAACAAGATATGAAAGTATTGTTTACGACGAAATTCAAATTTCGAATTAGCTACATCATACATAGAGCAATATATTAGAATTTCCTTATTATGCTCACATCCGTCCGGAAGCGTGTCATTTCCGCCTCCTTCGCCCTCACATCGGCAAGGCGCAGGAGATAGGACGGATGCACGGTCACAAAAAGCGTCCGACCTTCCTCCATTGGCAACGGACGCCCGCGGATGTCGGAAATTTTTTCCTTGCCACCGGTCAGCGCATAATGCGCGGTTGCGCCCATGGCAACGATCAATTTTGGCCGGACAAGCGCAATTTCGCGGTTAAGCCACCAGCGACATTGCTCCACCTCCCCCGCATCCGGCCGCTGATGGATGCGCCTCTTGCCACGTGCTTCATATTTGAAGTGCTTGACGGCATTGGTGACATAAAGCTTTTTGCGATCGACACCGATCTCACGGAGGGTCCGGTCGAAAAGCTGACCCGCCAGGCCAACGAAGGGCTTGCCGGCGAGATCTTCGTGATCACCGGGCTGTTCGCCGACGATCATGATATCAGCATCGTCTGGCCCCTCGCCGAAAACGGTCTGCGTGGCCTTGCAATGCAGGGGACAACGGGTGCATTGGCCAGCCTCCCGCGCCAGCGACGTAAGGCTGCCATCCAACACGGGTTGCGGCATCTCGCGCGCAGATGCTGCGGCCTGCAGGCGGTGGTGAAAGGGTTGCGGCTGGCTCGCCGCCTTCGCCGCCATCTCCAGCACCCGCGCTTCCGCCCCCAGGACAAGACCGGGTATGAGCTCCGCCTCCGGCAGGTTCTTCCAGTATTTTTTCGGCATCTCCGCCGTAATGGCCTTGATCTTCAAACGGGCTGGATTGAAAATATTGGCATAATAGGTCCGCCAGAGTTCATCCGTTTCGTCCGTCAGATCGGGTTTTACCGCCGCTTCCCGGGAGGTCTGCAGCACATTTCCGTCCCACCGCGCTGACCCCTTCGGTGTTGCGATCAACCAGTCCATATCGGTGAACCGGCGCTGGAAAAACGCCGCCGTCCGTTCGACGATGAAATGATCCGGCTCGAACCAGGCGACGAAGCGCCGACGCCCGCCCTGGCCTTGCGGTAATTGTAACTCCTTGAACCGAACGAAGGCTGTCATCTTGTGACAGTCACGGCGGATCGACTTTTCGAGCAGCCGCGCTTGGGAAACATCCGGGTCGGACTTGAACTGCAGCAGGGCACGATCCTGCCTCAGCCGCCACAGCAGCCGGTATAGCAGCGCGAAACGGCAGGGATCGCTGTGACAGATAACGGCCTGCGCCAGCGCCACGAAGGCGGACGGTACGGAAACCTGTGTTTCTCCAACCTTGAGCATCGGCAACGGCTCACCGGCAAAATCCAGCAGCCCCGCTTCGTCATCCCGCAACCGCCAGTCAATCGCCTCCGGCGGCACATTGGCGGCAAGCGCCATCCGAGCCGCATCACGCCACTCGCCAAAATCGCCCCGCCCTTCGAGAACCGGGCCATACATCACAACAGCGACAATTGTTCGGGCTGCGGCGCAAACATCGCCCGCAAATCCGGCCGTTCAATCAGTTTTCCCGGCGTCCAGCCGTCCGCGACGATAAAGGCCTTCACTTTTTTCAAGGACACTCCAAAGCGCGCAATATCCTCCAGCCTTATCCGCCGAAACCGCCGCGACGAGAGAATGGAAGCGACCGTCTTGGTGCCGAAACCGGGAACACGCAGCAGCATTTCCCGATCCGCCACATTCACATCCACCGGAAAACGGTCGCGGTTTTTGAGCGCCCAGGCCAGCTTCGGATCAATATCGAGATCGAGCATGCCATCGCCACCAATCGCGGTTATCTCGCCAATATCAAAACCGTAAAACCGATAAAGCCAGTCCGCCTGATAAAGCCTGTGCTCACGCATCAAAGGCGGCTTGATCAACGGCAGGTTTTTCGAGGAATCCGGAATGGGGCTGAAAGCCGAATAATAGACGCGGCGCAAACCATAACTGCCATAAAGCCGGGCGCTGGTGGAGAGAATGGTGCTGTCATCGGCACCATCCGCACCCACAATCATCTGCGTGCTCTGTCCGGCGGGAGCAAAGCGTTTGGTCCGGCGCGTCCGCACCGTCGGCTCGCCCGCCTCCTCGATCTTCAGGCGAATATCGGCCATGGAGCGGCGAATATTGGCAGGCTGCTTTTCCGGCGCAAAACGACCGATACCGCTATCGGTCGGCAATTCGATATTGATCGACAGCCGGTCCGCGTAAAGCCCCGCCTCCTCTATGAGTTTGGCCGATGCTTCGGGGATGGACTTCAGATGGATATAACCACGAAAACCATGCGTGACGCGCAGTTCCCGCGCCACACGCACCATCTCCTCCATCGTATGATCGGAGGAGCGGATGATGCCGGAAGACAGGAACAATCCCTCGATATAGTTGCGCCGGTAAAATTCCAGCGTCAGCCACACTACTTCCTCAGCCGTGAACCGAGCCCGCTCGACATTGCTGGAGGAACGATTGATGCAATAGGCGCAATCATAGATGCAGAAATTGGTAAGCAGGATCTTCAACAGGGAAATACAGCGCCCATCCGGCGCATAGGCATGGCAGATGCCAGACCCTTCCGTGGAACCCAGCCCGCCTGTTCTGGCCGAGTGGCGTTTCGTTGTGCCGCTGGAGGCGCATGATGCATCGTATTTCGCCGCATCGGAGAGAATGGCCAGCCGTTGCCTGATTGACTTCTTCATAGTTATGTTCACTATACGTTCTTTTGAAAAATGTCAATCGTAAAGGTTAAGTCTATGAATAGGCAAATGAAATTGCCCGCCTCAAATTTGCTGGCATTTCGCTGTCGTCTTCTGATATAGTCGGCTCAGTTATGATTTTGGCATGGTTCCGGAGTTCCCCTCCGGAACCTGTTTCTTTTTGTGTCTGCAAGTACAGCGACCGGAATGCGAAGGATAAAAAAATGGTAGAAAAAGTACCGATGACTCAGGGTGGATTCGTCAAGCTGCAGGAGGAGCTGCGCTTTCGCCAGCAGGAGGAGCGTCCCCGTATCATCGAGGCAATTGCGGAAGCGCGCGCCCATGGCGACCTTTCGGAAAATGCCGAGTACCATGCTGCCAAGGAAGCACAGAGCCACAATGAAGGCCGCATCACCGAACTTGAAGATCTGACCGCGCGCGCGGAAGTCATCGATCTTTCCAAGATGTCCGGCTCCAAGATCAAGTTCGGCGCCACCGTCAAGCTGGTCGATGAAGACAGCGACGAGGAAAAGACCTATCAGATCGTCGGCGACCAGGAAGCCGATGTGAAAGCAGGCCGCATTTCCATCTCCTCGCCCATCGCCCGTGCCCTCATCGGCAAGGAAGTCGGCGACAGCATCGAAGTCAATGCACCTGGTGGTGCCAAGGGTTACGAGATCCTCGCGGTTCAGTGGGGCTGATTTCCCCGATGCGATGTGCCCCTAGCGGGCGCATCGCTTCCTGACGAATCGATCCTAAGCCGTAAAGACGGAAGCTCATCTTGTCCCACGTCAGCCTGAAAGATGTGCAAGTACTCGCGCCTAACTTCAAGCGCAGGCTCTCCGGCGTCACCTCCACAATCGTTCAGTTGATACCGGTGCAGAACCGGCTGGGACAAAAGGTCGCCACCATCGGCCCCGGCCTGCCACCGCACCTGCCGCATGTGCGCGTCCGCGATCTGTGGCGGCTGTGGCAGAATGGCCCGTTGGGCGGCCCGCGCATCTGGCACGCCCGCCGCAATCTGGAAATGTTGCCGGGCATTTTCATGCGTGACGTTCTGCGCATGAGGGTGAAGCTGCTCTTTACCTCCGCGGCGCAGAGGCGGCATTCCGCCTATACCCGGTTTTTGATTTCGAAGATGGATGCCGTGGTTGCGACCAATGCCCGCTCCGGCTCGTTTCTGGAAGTGCCCCATCGCGTCGTCATGCATGGCGTCGATATCGAGTTGTTCCACCCCGGCACCGGCCCGGAAGATACGATCAGGGCAACCGGCCTGCCGGGACAATATCTCATCGGCTGCTTTGGACGGGTGCGCCACCAGAAGGGCACCGATCTCTTCGTGCGCGCCATGATCGAGCTTCTACCCGCCTATCCGGATTGGACAGCCGTGGTGTCCGGCCGCGTCACGGCGGAACACCGGGCTTTCGGGGATGCGCTGAAGGCCGATGTCGCCGCAGCCGGCCTTGCCGACCGCATCGTGTTTCAGGGCGAAGTCGACGACATCAAGCCCTGGTACCGGCGGCTGACGCTTTATGTCGCCCCATCCCGCAATGAAGGTTTTGGCCTGACGCCGCTCGAAGCCATGGCCTCGCAGACGGCCGTTGTCGCCAGCAATGCCGGCGCCTACGAGGAAATGATCGTCACCGGCAAGACCGGGGCGGTAGTTGACGCGGGTGACTATGCTTCACTGAAAGATGCGATAAAAACCTATCTCGCCGACCCCGCTCTGGCCAAAGCCCACGCAAATGCCGGACTTGCGCATGTACGCAGCACGTTTCCGCTGGAAAAAGAAGCGACAAGTCTCGGCGAAGTCTATGAGGCGTTGCGGCGGGGGTAATGCCCCCGCAGTCGACGAAAGGCCGATTGATCAGATTTCCACCAGACCGACGCGCTTGACCTGACGGATGGTGAGCATGGTGCGCACCGTATCGACATTTTCGTCCGCCGTCAGAACCTCGATGACGAAATCCTGAAATTCCGTCAGGTTTTTGGCCACGCAATGCAGCAGAAAGTCGCTTTCGCCCGACACCATCCACGCCTGGCGCACCAGCGACCAGCCGGCCGTTGCCGCCGCAAAGGCCTTCAGATTGCTGTCCGACTGGCGCTTGAGACCGATCATGCAGAAGGCGACAAGGTCGAAACCGAGCTTCGGCGCGTTCAACATGGCGTGATAACCTTCGATCACCCCCGCCTCTTCCAGCTTGCGGACACGTCTGAGGCAGGGCGGCGCGGAAATTCCGACCCTTTCGGCGAGCTCCACATTGGTCATGCGCCCGTCGCGCTGCAATTCGCGCAGGATTTTCAGATCGATGGCATCGAGTTCGACGCTGGTCACGGAGAAGTACCTCGTTAAGCTGGAGAACTTCCTTGTACTATCAGGAGCAGGATTCGCAACATTATGACGCCGCCCGGTCACAAAATTGCGCATGCATCCACAACTGCCTTGTTGGTAACGCACGGCTGCCCTTGAATAAAGACACTAGACAACCTTAAATACCGGGCAACGAAGGGGTTGCGGCCTGTCCGCCGTCTTGCGGCTGGAAGGCTCTGGTGCCGAAAGTCACAGCTACCGAGAGGCCCCGTTATTGAAAGGAACGTTTCCATGTCTGCCCGCCACACGAAGGTATTGATCATCGGCTCCGGTCCCGCCGGTTATACCGCGGCGATCTACGCGGCCCGCGCCATGCTGAAACCCGTGCTGATTGCCGGCATGGAACAGGGTGGCCAGTTGATGATCACCACCGATGTCGAAAACTATCCGGGCTTTGCCGATCCGATCCAGGGTCCGTGGCTGATGGATCAGATGCTGAAGCAGGCAACGCATGTGGGCGCGGAAATCGTCAGCGACCTCGTGACTGAAGTTGAAACCAACGTGCGGCCCTTCGTGGTCAGAACCGATTCCGGTCAGGTCTGGACCGCCGATACGCTGATCATCGCCACCGGCGCCAAGGCCAAGTGGCTCGGCATCGAGAGCGAGCAGCATTTCCAGGGCTTCGGTGTTTCCGCCTGCGCCACATGCGATGGCTTCTTCTATCGCAATAAGGACGTGATCGTTGTCGGCGGCGGCAACTCCGCCGTGGAGGAAGCGCTGTATCTCGCCCATATCGCCAAGTCGGTTACCGTCGTTCACCGCCGCGACAGCTTCCGTTCGGAAAAAATCCTGCAGGAGCGCTTGTTCGCCAAGGAAAATGTCAAGATTCTCTGGAACACGGAAATCGCCGAAATTACCGGCGCACCGGCCAAGCCGCCAATGCCGCCCTCCGTTTCGGGCGTGCGACTGCGTGACACCAAGACCGGCGTCATCAGCGACACGCCCATCGACGGTGTCTTCGTCGCCATCGGACATGCTCCGGCGGTGGAGCTGTTCAAAGGCAAGGTGAAGCTGAAAGACAACGGCTACATGTGGACCGCCCCCGATTCCACGGCCACCGACGTGGAGGGCATTTTCGCAGCCGGCGACGTCACTGACGACATCTACCGCCAGGCAATCACCGCCGCCGGCATGGGCTGCATGGCCGCGCTGGAAGCGGAACGCTATCTCACCGCGCATCAACCGCTTGCTGTCGCAGCGGAATAACCGAAAGGCAGGATAGGCATGGCAATGCCATTGGACTGGGATAAACTGCGCATTTTTCATGCCGCAGCCGAAGCAGGGTCTTTCACCCATGCTGCTGACAAGCTGCATTTGTCCCAGTCGGCCATCAGCCGTCAGGTCAGCGCGCTGGAGCAGGATGTCGGCGTCAAGCTGTTCCATCGCCACGCCCGCGGCCTCATCCTCACCGAACAGGGCGAACTGCTGTATCGCACCGCCCACGACGTGCTGCTGAAGCTCGAAACGGTGAAGATGCAACTCACCGAAACGACGGAAAAGCCGAGTGGCAAGCTGCGCGTAACGACGACCGTCGGTCTCGGCCAAGGCTGGTTGACGGACAAAGTGCAGGAATTCCTGCAGCTCTACCCGGAAATGTCGATCCAGCTCATCCTCGACAATGAGGAGCTGGACGTGAACATGCGCCACGCCGATTGCGCCATCCGCCTGCGCCAGCCTCAGCAGTCGGACCTCATTCAGCGCAAGCTGTTCACGGTGCATATGCATGTCTATGCCGCACCGTCCTATATCAACCGACACGGCGAGCCGCAGTCGATCGAGGATCTCGACAATCACCGCATCATCTCGTTCGGCGAGCCGGCACCCAACTACCTGCTTGATGTCAACTGGCTGGAGAATGCCGGACGCTCGTCTGACAATACGCGCACGCCGCACCTTCAGATCAACAGCCAAACCTCGATCAAGCGCGCCTGCCTGCTGGGAATCGGTATTGCCTGCTTGCCGGATTATATCGTCGGCCGCGATCCCGGCCTCATCCAGCTTTCGCTCGCGGCAGATATTCCGTCATTCGATACCTATTTCTGCTATCCGGACGAAATGAAAAACGCTGCAAAGCTGAAGGCTTTCCGCGACTTCATTGTCGCCAAGGCCCGGAACTGGAACTTCTGACGTTAAAATGATCGACGTCAAAGGATAATCTTTCAAATTCAAAGCCTTAAGAAGGCAGAAGCAAGTGGGGCGCCCGGGTGCCCCTTTTCAGCTTTGCACATAAAATATACCGGAAATATCGAGGGCTGCGCGGTGCGCATGCCTGACCTGCACAAAAAAGAGTTGTTTCGTGCACAAAAAAGCACCATATCGCTCTCAGCTGATGCACACGGTGGCTTTTCCTCCCAGTTCCACCGCATCAGCTGTTCCCCTCTGGAGGTT
>JAEXMK010000157.1 GCA_023444445.1 Pseudomonadota bacterium
GATTTATTTAGAACGAAAGACTTCGTCGCCAGCAGCGCCGCCGCCCTCGTTCAGTGAGCGGACTTATAAGAGAACCTCACCAAACAAGTCAACACACCTCCCGTCAAAAAACTGACATTTTTCGTAAGTTATTGGTATTTAACGATAGTTTCGTGGAGGGCGCCGAGACAGCCGGATTCCTGACGTGATTTGCCGTGCATCAGATCACCCTCCCCAGTCATGCCTCGCTCTAGAGGATCTAAATGAGCCGCGAATTCGCCGGCAGACCAATTGCCTGACCTTTACATATGGCTGTCAAAGCGCGGGGCGGTGCATTAGAAACGGCATATAAGACGCTTAACATCACCAGATCGCCGCAGGCCCTTTGCATGACCAGAACGCCCGTCGCCATAAAGACCCAACTGCCCGAGCTTCCCGTCAGCGTCGTACTGGAAGATATCGCCGAGGCGCTGGCCACAAGGAAACGTGCAGTCCTTTCGGCTCCGCCGGGGGCGGGCAAGACCACACTCGTCCCGCTTCATCTTCTAAACGAGGACTGGCGGGCCTGCGGCAAGATCATTCTTCTTGAGCCACGCCGGCTCGCTGCCCGGGCGGCGGCCGGGCGCATGGCCGAGCTGCTTCATGAGGATGTCGGGGAAACCGTCGGTTATCGCATGCGGCTCGACACCCGCATTTCCTCAAAAACGAAGATAGAGGTGGTTACCGAAGGCGTATTTGCCAGGATGGTTCTTGACGACCCGGAGCTCGCCGGCGTTTCGACGGTGATTTTTGATGAATTTCATGAGCGTTCGCTCGACGGCGACTTCGGACTGGCGCTGGCGCTCGACGTACAGTCAGGATTGCGGGAAGATCTGCGTATTCTCGTAATGTCCGCCACGCTCGATGTGGACCGTATCAGCGCGCTGATGGACGACGCGCCAGTCATTCAGAGCCTTGGCCGGACATTTCCGATCGATATCAGATATGAAGATCGGTGGCAGGGCGTCCAGGTCGATGAGAAAGTCGCCAAGGCGATTACCGAAACCCACGCATCTGAGACAGGTTCGATTCTGGCTTTCCTACCCGGACAGGCGGAAATCACCCGCGCAGCCTCGCGGCTGGAGGGCCGTTTTCCGGTCGATACCGACATTATCCCGCTTTATGGCAACCTGTCGCAGAAGGATCAGGATGCGGCGATCAAGCCGGCACCGGCCGGTCGGCGCAAGATCGTGCTTGCCACCTCGATTGCCGAGACATCCATTACCATCGATGGCGTGCGGGTGGTGATCGACAGCGGGCTGCAGCGCTTGCCGGTCTTTGAACCGGCGACCGGAATCACTAGGCTGGAGACCGTGCGGGTGTCACGGGCTTCCGCGGACCAGAGGGCCGGCCGCGCCGGGCGAACGGAACCCGGCGTTGCGATCCGGCTGTGGCATCAGGGGCAGACGGCGGCGCTCAACGCCTTTACGCCACCGCAGATCCTGGCGAGTGATCTTTCCGGTCTCGCCCTCGATCTCGCCCACTGGGGCGTTCACGATCCTTCCATGCTCGCATTTCTCGATGCGCCGCCCGAAGCCGCACTGAAAGAATCAGTGGCACTTCTCAAAAACCTCGGCGCCCTCGATGACGGCGGGGGGCTGACGCGACAGGGCCACCTGATGCGCGGCCTTTCACTGCCGCCGCGGCTTGCAGCCATGGTGATTGCCTCGGCGAGCGAAGGTGCCGGGAAAAAAGCGGCAATGCTCGCCGTCATGCTGACGGAACAGGGGCTGGGCGGCAACGATGTCGATCTCGATGAACGGCTGCGGCGCTTTCTTTCCGACAGGAGTGAGAGGGCGCAGGCGGCGCGCAAGCTGGCATCGAGGCTGCTCGATGCGATCGACGTCAAGACTCCAGCGGCCGAAGCGCCGAGCGAGGCCGGCCCACTGCTGCTGCATGCCTACCCGGACAGGATTGCGCTTCAACGTGGCGCGAGGGGCCGTTACGTGATGGCCAATGGGCGGGGGGCGGAGCTGCCCGAGACCGAGCGGCTGGCGGCGAGCAAAATGCTTGTCGTGGCCGATATTATCGGACGAGCGGCGCAGCCGCGCGTTCTTGCAGCAGCGGCCATCGAAAGGGTGGATATAGAAGAGCAGATGCCGCATCTTATCGTCCAGCAGGAACAGTTGTTGTTCGACAAGGCGAGCGGTCAGGCACGGGCGCGAAAAGTGACGCGTCTGGGTGCAATCATTCTCGACGAGACACCCCTGCCCCGACCCGACGGCGAACAGGCAGCACAGGCGCTTTCCAATGGCGTCAAAGAATTCGGCCTCGGCATCCTTCCATTTTCGAAAGAGACGCTGCAGCTGCGAGACAGGATCGGCTTTCTGAATGCCAGCATTGGCGAGCCCTGGCCTGATGTCAGCGATGCGGCACTGCTTTCACGGCTGGCGGAATGGTTCGTTCCTTTCCAGAGCGGCGCCCGCAGCCTGCAGGAAATCCGGCCCGGCAGCCTCTCCGAGGGAATCCTGTCGCTGGTGCCGCATGAGGTGGCGCGTGATCTCGGTCGGCTGGCGCCGACACATTTCGAAGCGCCGACGGGCCAAAGGCACGCCATCCGTTACGACGCGAGCGAACCGACGCTCTCCATTCGCGTACAGGAGCTTTTCGGCCTGAAGGCCCACCCGTCCATTGCGCAGGGACGTTTGCCGCTGCTCTTGGAATTGACCTCGCCGGCGCACAGGCCGATACAGACGACGCGCGATCTCCCCGGTTTCTGGGCAGGGTCGTGGAAGGATGTGCGGGCGGATATGCGCGGGCGGTATCCACGCCATCCCTGGCCGGAGGATCCCGCCTCGGCCCTGCCGACCAGCCGCGCGAAACCGCGCGGGACGTGACGATTATGAAGAGGGTAAAGGAGAAGACGGTGGCCAGCCATCCGATCGAAACCACGAGGCTTGGCCGCGCCAGCCGCAGGATAAGGTTGCAGACCATCATCTGGCTGCGCTGGCTGGCGGTGGCGGGACAGACGGCAACGATCCTGTTTGTCGCTTTCGGGCTGAATTTCCCCCTGCCGCTTCTCGCCTGCGGTCTCCTCATCGCGGCGCTGGCGCTTGCCAATCTGTTTCTCACCGCCCGTTTTCCCTCCACCTATCGTCTGGAGCCCTGGGAAGCGACGTTGCTTCTCGCCTTCGACCTGCTGCAGCTGACGGCGCTGATCTATATTACCGGCGGGCTTTCCAATCCCTTCGCCCCGCTGATCTGCGTGCAGGTCATCATCGCCTTCGCCTCCCAGCCACTTCGCCACTCGCTCATTCTGCTCGGCTTTGCCGTCATCTGCTCGACGGCGATCGCCTTTTCGCCCTTTCCTGTTCCCTGGTACCCCGACGAGGTTTTGCCGATCCAGCTTCTGCTGCACGTCGGCACCTGGGTTGCGATCATCGCCACCACCTCTTTCGCGGCCTTTTACGCCTATCGCGTTTCGCATGAGGCCAATCAGCTGGCCGATGCGCTGGCGGCAACGGAACTGGTGCTGGAGCGGGAAAAGCACCTTTCCCAGCTCGACGGGCTGGCGGCCGCTGCGGCGCATGAGCTGGGTACGCCGCTTGCGACAATCAGCGTCGTTGCAAAGGAAATGGAGCGGGAACTGGGGCATGACGAAAAATACGGCGAAGACATAGCGCTGCTGCGCAGCCAGAGCGAACGATGCCGCGACATCCTGCGCCGGCTCACGTCGCTTTCCACCGACAATGAGGAGCATATGCGCCGCTTGCCGCTTTCCTCGCTGATAGAGGAGGTAATGGCGCCGCACCGCGAGTTCGGTATTCGCCTGGAGCTGGTGGAAAAGACCAACCGCGCGGAGGAACCTGTCGGTATCCGCAACGCCGGTATTATCTACGGGCTGGGCAACCTCATTGAAAATGCCGTGGACTATGCGCGCGAGAAGGTGACGGTGACGGTGGATCACGATCAACAGAACGTGGCTGTCACCATAGAGGATGACGGGCCGGGCTATGCCCATGACGTGCTTGCCCGTATCGGCGAGCCCTATGTGACCGAACGTCACAATGACACGCGCGCCGGCGGGCTCGGCCTTGGGCTTTTCATCGCCAAGACCTTGCTGGAGCGTTCCGGTGCGGCTGTGACCTTTGAAAATCGATCCTCAAGCGAAAGCGGGGCGCGGGTCACAATCGTCTGGCCTCGGGCGCTGATGGACGATAAAAGAAGCCGTTGACTTTACCATCCACGTTGAAGCGGCGATAAGAAAAAGAAAAGCAAGCCGACGAAGTTGCCGGAAGGCCGGAAACATGAAGACAGAAGACCAGACACCATCCACCAGCGAACCGGTGGACGATATCGATCCGATCGGACCCGACAGATCCCTGCTGATCGTCGATGATGACGGCCCGTTTCTGCGTCGGCTTGCCCGGGCGATGGAGACGCGCGGCTTTGCCGTCGATACTGCCGAGACGGTGAGTGAAGGCATTGCCCGCTCCAAGGCCGCGCCACCAAAATATGCGGTTGTCGATCTCAGGCTTGCCGACGGCAACGGGCTGGAGGTGATCGAGGCCATCAGGCAGAACCGGGACGACACACAGATCGTCGTTCTGACCGGCTACGGCAATATCGCCACCGCCGTTACTGCCGTTAAGCTCGGCGCGCTGGACTATCTCGCCAAACCCGCCGATGCGGACGATGTGTTTAATGCGCTGACACAGCGCAAGGGTGAAAAGACCGAGGTTCCCGAAAACCCGATGTCGGCAGACCGCGTGCGCTGGGAGCATATTCAGCGGGTCTATGAAATGTGCGAGCGCAATGTTTCGGAAACGGCGCGCCGGCTCAACATGCACCGGCGCACTTTGCAGCGCATTCTCGCGAAACGCGCTCCCAAGTAAAGCATTTCCAGTAAAACTGCGAATCGGTTTTACATCAGGGCAATGCGCTGGAGCCGGCCGCTATTCCCCGAAGCTGCGCCCGGTGGTCCATTCGGCCAACATCAGCCGGGTTGCGGCGGTTCTCGAAAAATCCAGCATCACCGACTTGCGGGTCGCCGGCGGCAATTTGTGCTCCGGCGCATCGCGGAGCATATGGGCACCATAGCCATCCGACAGGATCAACCCACATTCCTCGGGGAATATCTCTGTCGGGACTTCCGGATGGGTGGCGAAGAACAGCCGGTCGCAATGCAGGCGATAATCTGGCCATTTGCGATCGACACGGAAATCCTCGATCGAGGATTTGATTTCGATGATCCAGATTTCGCCCTTGGCTGACAAGCTGATGAGATCAGCTCTTCTCCCGCTCGCAAGCGGCAACTCCGGCAAGACGGAATGGCGCATCTCGTGCAACAGCACCTGGACGCCGCGACGCACCAGCATCGCTTTGTCTGACTGGCGGCCGTCGATTAACGGATTATTGTTTTTAACGGAAAGAATAGTCATGGATAATGGCTGCTGAAGCGTTTGGCCTATTGTTGCAAAAAAGGCAATCAACCGGCAATTTTAAATGCGGTGCCGTTTCGCGGCTGCACAACGGCTTGCCAAGAGCGGCTGAATGGAAAATAACCGATTTATCCTATTAAGCCTACTCCTTCGCACAATTTGGCGAATTTTCCGCGAGAACGACATGCGCATCCGTACCCAATTGACCCTACTCGGTCTGACGGCAGCACTGGCACTGGCCGGCTGCGCCGAAACGACTTCCCAATCCTCCGCTCCTACATCCGGCAAGATCGCCGCATCTGTACCTGTTGCTGATCCCGTTCCAGCGAAGGTCGAAACGGTTCAGATTTTCAACGATGTCTACGGTCCCGTGACCGATGCGGGTTATGCGCTGCCGGCCATTCCGATCAATCGCGTGAATGAGAAGTACCGTCGCCAGATCGTCGAGTTCCAGACATCCGAGCGTCCCGGCACGATCATCGTCAATACGCGCGATCGTTTCCTTTATTATATCCTTTCCGGCAACCGTGCGGTTCGCTACGGCATCGGCGTCGGCAAGGCGGGTTTTGCCTGGGCCGGTGAAGCCTATGTCGCCTGGAAGCAGGAATGGCCGATGTGGCATCCGCCAAAGGAAATGGCAGACCGCAAGCCGGAAGTGGCAAAGTATGTCGAGGCCGGCATGGGCCCGGGCCTTTCCAATCCGCTCGGCGCACGCGCCATGTATCTCTTCAACGACAAGGGACAGGATACGCTGTTCCGCATCCACGGCTCGCCCGAGTGGGCCTCGATCGGCACCGCCGCCTCTTCCGGCTGCATCCGCATGATCAACCAGGACGTGATCGATCTCTATAGCCGCGTCCGCCCCGGCCGCAGCACCAAGGTCGTCGTGATCCAGTAAGGGTTACACCAGATCAAGAAAAAGCCGCCGAGGATTTTCCGGGCGGCTTTTTTGTTATGGAAGCACTGGTTGGCGGCTTCACGCCGCCTGCTTCGCCTTCAACTCCAGACGGCGGCGATGCAGAACCGGTTCGGTATAGCCGTTCGGCTGTTCACGGCCCTTCAGCACCAGCTCGACAGCAGCCTGGAAAGCCACCGATCCGTCGAAATCCGATGCCATCGGCAGATAGGCCGGATCGCCGGCATTCTGCGTGTCCACCACCGCGGCCATGCGCTTCATGGTTTCGATGATCTGGGTCTCCGTCACGACGCCATGGCGCAGCCAGTTGGCCATGTGCTGGGCAGAAATGCGAAGCGTCGCGCGATCCTCCATCAGCCCGACATTGTTGATGTCAGGCACCTTCGAGCAACCGACGCCCTGATCGACCCAGCGAACGACATAGCCGAGAATACCCTGCGCATTATTGTCGAGTTCGCGCTGGATCTCCTCCGGCGTCCAGTTGGGACGCGGCGCGACCGGCACCGACAGGATATCCGAGAGCTTCGCGCGGCCGCGGCTTTTCAGGCCTTCCTGGACGGCCGCAACATCGACCTTGTGATAGTGCGTGGCATGCAGCGTCGCCGCCGTCGGCGACGGCACCCAGGCAGTATTGGCGCCGGCCTTCGGATGGGCAATCTTCTGCTCCAGCATCGCCGCCATCAGATCCGGCATGGCCCACATGCCCTTGCCGATCTGGGCATGGCCGGAAAGGCCGCATTCCAGCCCGATATCGACGTTCCAGTTCTCGTATGCCGCGATCCAGGCCGCCTGCTTCATATCGCCCTTGCGGATCATCGGGCCTGCTTCCATCGAGGTGTGGATTTCATCGCCGGTACGATCGAGGAAGCCCGTATTGATGAAGACGACTCGATCCTTCGCGGCGCGAATGCTTTCCTTGAGGTTAACAGTGGTGCGGCGCTCCTCATCCATGATGCCCATTTTCATGGTGTTCGGCGCCATGCCGACGAGCTTTTCGACCTGGCTGAAGATTTCGTTGGCGAAGGCCACTTCCTCCGGTCCATGCATCTTCGGCTTGACCACATACATGGAGCCAGCGCGGGAATTCTGACGTCGCCCGGACGGGCCAACATCATAAAGGGCGATCAGCGCCGTGACGACGGCATCCATGATGCCTTCCGGCACCTCGCGGCCATCCCTGTCGAGGATTGCGGGATTGGTCATGAGATGACCGACATTGCGGACCAGCATCAGGGAACGGCCCGGCAGCGTGAGCGCGGAACCATTGGGCGCGGTATAATAGCGATCCGGGTTAAGGCGGCGGGTAAAGGTCTTGCCACCTTTGGATACGTCTTCCGTCAGATCACCACGCATCAGGCCAAGCCAGTTGCCATAGACCAGCACCTTGTCTTCAGCATCGACAGCAGCGACCGAATCTTCGCAATCCATGATGGTCGTCAGCGCCGATTCGAGAATGACATCCGAGATGCCTGCCCTATCGCCTCTGCCGATTTCGGTCGACGGATCGATGACGATCTCCGTGTGCAACCCGTTCTTGCCAAGCAGGATCGTTGCCGGCTTTGCCGCTTCACCGCTGAAACCCTTGAATTGGGCCGTATCCTTGAGGCCAGTCGTGGCGTCGCCAATGGCAAGCTGCAACAGACCCTCAACGATCTGGAAGCCTGTGACCTCGGACCATGTTCCGGTTTCGAGCGGGGCTGAGTCATCCAGGAAATTGCGGGCCCAGGCGATAACCTTTTCGCCTCGTTTAGGATTGTAGCCCCTGCCCTTTTCCGCGCCTTCGGCATCGGAAATGGCATCCGTTCCGTAAAGCGCGTCATAAAGCGAACCCCAGCGGGCATTGGCGGCGTTCAGCGCGTAACGCGCATTCATGACGGGAACAACGAGCTGCGGACCGGCGACGACGGCAATTTCCGGATCGACATTGTCGGTTTCCACCTTGAAGCCGGGGCCTTCCGGCAGCAGGTAACCGATTTCTTTCAGGAATGCCTCGTAGGCGTCGAAATCCGAGGGGGCACCGTTCTCACGGTACCAGCCATCGATTTTCTCCTGCAGCGCATCGCGCTTGGCGAGAAGCTCACGGTTTTTCGGGGAAAGCTCATGGACGATGGCCGAGAAACCTTCAAAGAAGGTCTCAGCGTCGAGACCCGTGCCCGGCAGCACCTCGTCCGTCAAAAAGGCATATAGGCTGTCGTCGATGGAAAGACCGAATTTATCCGTGCGGCTCACATGCGCCTCCTTCTATTCTGAAGGCACAGATTGGACGCTGAGGCGGTCGCTCGTCAATTGCGGCAGGCAGCCAAATATTATTTCCGTTTTGGAAACAATCTGGTCGATAATCGACTTTTTCTACAAAAGACCCTGCAAGTCCTTGATGCGGTCATTCACCAGCCAGCCGTAATAATTTTCTTCCGGCAACAACGCCTGCTCGCCGCCTGCGGCACGCTGGCGGTTCTTCTGGGCAAGGGCAGCCGCGCGTTGCTGCGAGCCACCGACGTTATAAAGCGTGGAGGTTACACCCGGATTTTTCGAAATATCCATATCGGCAATGGACCGGTAATCGTCGATCGATTTGCGAATGGAGGCCGCCATGAAAGCAAGGGACCGGTCCGGGTCCATGATTGCCGTATAGACGGCGGTGGCGTCGTTCTCATCCAGCTTTTCGAAACCGGAGGTTCTCGCCACCATGTCGGACAGCATCAGCGCCGTCAGCGGGTTGATCTGGCCAAGGCCGAAGGTCTGGCCGGCATAAAAGGGCTGGAAGAAAACGGCGCTGAAACGGTTGTTCGGATAGGCAACGCCATCGACGGTCTTGCCGCGGAAACTATCGTCCCAGACGTCTTCACGGCAGTTCCAGAGGCCGTAGGAATCCTTCTTCGACTGACATTTGGAAAATTGCGAATGGGTCAGGAACTGCGCAATCGTCTCGTCCTTGTAGCCGAAACGGAAGCTGCTGCCGGCATAGGAGGCCGCCTTGACGTAATAGGACTGCAGCCGGTCATAGGCGTCGACATTATAGGTGTGCTCGCCAACGATCGCGCCGACCATGTGGATCGGATCGATACCGTAACGCGCCGCAGTCGACTTGATCTTGGCGATCAAGGCCTTGTCGGAAGACAAAAGCTCGATCACCTTCTGGTATTTGCGCTCAAAGGAGGTGTTGGAAGCCTTGGTTCTTTTTGCGGAAGCACCGGGAACGCCGGGCTGTTCGGCATTGCGATTGCCCGGTGGGACGATCGTCGCGGCCTCGACATAAGACGACGAGACGATGGTGAACGTCACAGCAGCGACAAATGCCAGAAGAGTTTTGCGCAAGAGCGAATGCCTTTATCTCAAGCCGACGGCTTCCCGGCGAAACATGCGGGAAAAACCGGACCATTCCACGAAAGCGGTTCCAACCGGAATGCAGCCCTTCCCATAAACAAAATGCGGGCTGAATGCGAGATGAGGCAGATAAAATAAAAGAGTGCGGCAAATATGGCCGCACTCTTCT